>CAYPKW010000012.1:0-16907 GCA_964411425.1 uncultured Rhodospirillaceae bacterium | reverse complement strand
TCGAGCGCGACCGGCTCGGCTCCGGCACCACCTGGCATTCGGCCGGCAACGTCACCTGGCGGCCGGGCGGGCGGCACGACGCGATGGTGCTCTACGCCTTCGAGACCTTCCAGCGCCTATCGGCGGAGACCGGGCAGGACACGGGCTGGCTCGAAACGGGGCGTCTGTTCCTGGCCCATGAGCGGCCCGCCATCCGCGCCCTCGAACGCTACCAGGAAGAAGCGAGCCGCCGCGCCATCGGCTCCCGCATGGTGACGGGCGCGGAGGCGGCGCGCCTGCACCCGCTGCTCGACCCCGCGGCGATCGCCGCCGCCTGGTTCAACCCGCTGTCGGGCCGCGTCAATCCGGCCGACCTGACGGCGGCCTATGCCAAGGGGGCGCGGCGACGCGGGGCGAGGATCGTGGAGAACTGCAAGGCGACGGGGTTGACGATGCGCAGCGGGCGGGTGACGGGGGTGGAGACATCCGCCGGCGCGATGGAGGCCGACGCCGTCGTCGTGGCGGCGGGCCTGTGGTCGCGCGGGCTGCTGGCGCCCTTGGGCGTCGATCTCGCGCAGTGGGCGTGCGAACATTTTTACGTCATCGCCGACGTGGCGCCGCGGCTGCCTCGCGAGACGCCGTCCTTCGTGGCGCCGGAGGACCTCGTCTACGGACGCGAGGAGGTGGGCGCCATGATGGTGGGATTCTTCGACGAGGACGCGAAGACGCTCGACGCGAGCGCGCTGCCGGAGCCGTTCGCCTTCACCCTGTTGGCGCCGGACTGGGACAAGATCGCGCCCTATTTCGAGAAGGCGGCGGCGATCTTTCCGGCCCTCGCGGAGGCGCCGATCCGGCGCTTCGTCAACGGCCCGGAAAGTTTCACGCCGGACGACGCGCCGCTGTTGGGGCCGGCGCCGGGCGTGGAGGGCCTATACGTCGCCACGGCCATGAATTCCGGCGGCGTCACCTACTCCGCCGCCGCCGGGCACATGGTGGCGGATTTCGTCGCCGGAGCCGAGCCGCGCTTCGAGGCGGCATCCCTCGCCCCCGGGCGCTTCGGCGACAAGGCGCGCGACGCGGAGTGGCTGTGCCGCGAGGTCTCGGCGGTCGTCAGCCGGGGGTATCGGGAGACGAATTTGTAGGCGGCGGGCGGCTCTCCAGCAGCCCACCACCGCGCGGGTCGCGCGCCGGCAAGGCGAGGTCGCCTGCCTCTCATTGAACACCGTCGTCTCAACCTGTAGAATTCGCGAAGCGCAACGGTAGCCGCCTGGGAGGCGTCGCCCGTGACCAGCGAACAGTCACTTGCCGGGCGCCGCGTCTTCATCACCGGTGGCGCTCGCGGCATTGGCGCCGCGACCGCGCGTGCCCTCGTGGAGCAGGGCGGGCGCGTCGCGCTCTACGACCTCGACGGCGAGGCGGCGTCGACCACGGCCCGCGCCCTTGGCGCCGGGCGGGGGATCGGGCTCGCGGGCGACGTGACCGACGGGCGCGCGGTCGGGGCCGCGCTGGCGGCGACCGTCGAGGCCTTCGGCGGCCTCGACGACCTCGTCAACAATGCGGGCACGTTCGACCACGCGCCGCTCCTCGAGCTCTCGCGCGCCCGCTGGCAGCGCGTGCTCGATGTGAATCTCATGGCACCCATCCTCATTTCGAACGCGGCAGTGCCCTTCATGGCGCGCGGAGGTTCCGTGGTCAACGTGTCCTCGGTCCTCGGCCAGGTGGGCGCTCCCGGACGCGGCCCCTATTGCGTGTCGAAGGCGGCGCTGATCGCGCTCACGAAGCTGCAGGCGATAGAGTGGGCGGAGCGCGGCATTCGCGTGAACGCCATCGCGCCTGGTTACATCCTGAACGAAGCGTTGCGGGAGTTCGCGGACGCGGGGGGCGTCGACCTCGAGGCCGTCCGGCGCCGGACGCCTCTCGCCTGCCTCGGCAGCGAGGAGGACGTGGCAGCGGGCATCTGCTACCTGCTCGACCCGGTGCGCGCGCGATACGTGACCGGCCACGTGCTCGAGGTGAGCGGCGGCTGGACCGCCTACGGCTTTCTGTAGGGAGGGAAACATCGGCATCACGGGCTTCAATCACACGAGCTTCACCGTCGCCGACGTCGAGCTTGCGGTGCGCTTCTGGACCGAGTCGCTCGGGTTTCGCCTGGCCTCGCTCGGCGAGCGGGTCGGCGATTGGCAAGGCAAGGCGACCGGTGTGGCCGGGGCGCGGCTCAAGGTGGCGCATCTTTTCGGTTATGGCCATCACATGGAGTTCATCCAGTACCTCGACGCCGGTGCCGGCGGTGCCGACCTCGCGCCCAACGCGAACGGCGCCGCCCACGTTTGCCTCGAAGTGCGCGACATCGACGCCACCCAACGCCGACTGTTCGCGGCCGGCGCGAAGCCACAGGGCGAGATTGTCGAGGTGGCCGGCGGCGCCATGGGCGGCTGCAAGGCAGGCTACATCCGCGATCCCAACGGTATCGTCATCGAACTGGTGGAGCTGCGCCCATGATTTCCCCGATCGCCAAGGTCGAGGTTATTCCGATCGCAGTGCCGAACGACAAGGCCGACGATCTCGATGGCACCGTCGATACGGTGGTGGTGCGCATCAGCGACGCGGATGGGCGCACCGGCATCGGCGAGTGCGACGCCCCGCCCCTGGTCGTCAAATCGTTCATCGAGATGCCGACCTCGCACCTGTGGAGCCAGACCATGGCGCGGCTGCTGATCGAGGCCGACCCGGTCGAGGTGACGGCCCTGTGGGAGAAACTCTACGAAGCGACATTGTTTCCGGGCCGGCGCGGGCTCGGGATCCATGCACTCTCCGGCATCGACATCGCGCTGCACGACCTGGCCGGCAAGCAGCTCGGAATCCCCGCCTACAAGCTCATGGGCGGAGCGCGCCGGCAGAAGCTCAAGCCCTACTGCACCATCTTCCCTGGGCTGGCGCGCGACGGGCAGAGCGTGCGCGACCTGATGGACATCATCGGCCGGCAGTTCGAGAAGGCGTTGGCGCTGGGATTCCGCGCGGTCAAGATGGAGGTGCTGTTTTACGACCTGGTGAGCGACGCCGAATTGGTCGCCCTCATCAAGGAGGGCCGGCGCATGCTCGGCGACGATATCCTCATGGCGCTCGACTTCGGCTATCGCTGGCAGGATTGGTATGACGCCAAGTGGGTGCTCGACCGCGTCGCCGATTGCAACATCTACTTCGCCGAGGCCACCCTGCAGCACGACGACCTCCTGGGCCACGCGCGCCTTTCCGCCGTCAGCCCGATCCGTATCTGCGGCGCCGAGTTCGCGGCTACGCGCTGGGAAGTCCGCGAATGGATCGAGGTCGGCAAGGTGGCAGTGGTGCAGCCCGACATCAGCCGCTGCGGCGGCCTCACGGAGATCAGGCGCATCGCGGAGATGTGCGAACTCTACGGCGTGCAGGTCATCCCGCATGGTTGGAAGACCGGCATCCTCGCCCACTGCGGCCGGCATTTCCAGGCCGCCTGCCCGGCGGCGCCGCTGTTCGAGTTCATCTCACCCCATGTTTACGACAGCCCGCTGCGCCGCGACCTGGTATCGCCGGAGCCCACCCTCGATGGAGGTCTGATGGATCTGCCGACTGGACCGGGCCTCGGCATCGAGCTCAACGAAGCCGTCGTCGAGCGCTATCGCATCGACCGCCGATGAGACCGATGTTCAGCGCACCCGATACTTTGCCACCGTTGCCTGGTTAAGCGTGACGCCGAGGCCTGGTGCGGTCGGCACCTCCACCATGCCATCGGCGTCGATCGGAAACCGCTCGTTGGTGAGCTCCCAGCGCAGCGGCGACTGGCTGGTTGAATATTCAAGCACTTCCTCGTCTTCATGCTGCCCCAGGAAGGCCAGGTTGCAGGCGATGGTGATGTTGCTCTTGTAGCCATGCGTCACCACGCGCTTGCCGAATTTCTTTGCCACCTCGGCCACGCGCTTGAGCTCGCTCAGCCCGCCGACCATGGTCACGTCCGGCTGGGCGATGTCGGCCTTGGCGCGGTCGAACATGATCTCGTACTCGTAGCGCGTGGTGAGGCCGAGGTCGCCGGCGCCGATCGGCACGCCGAACCCCTGGAAGCGCGCGTGGCCGTCGAGGTCGTCGATCGGCAGCGGCGCCTCCACCCAGGCTAGGCCGTTATCACGGAAGATCGGCATCAACGGCAGGCCCTGGTCCGCCGTGGTCCAACCGGTCGCGCAGTCGATCATCAACATGAAGTCGGGGCCGACATGCTCGCGCGCGGCGCGTACCAGGGAGGCAGCGAGTTGTAAGTCGTCGCGCCAGAACGGATCGACGACGATCTTGATCGCCTTGAGGCCGAGCTTCAAACCGCGGTCGATGTTGCGCTTGACCTCGTCCGGCGTTGCGCCCAGCGGGTAGACGGTTCCGTAAGCCTTGAGGCGCTTGCGCTTGGGTGTGCCGAGGAGCTCCGCCACCGGCCTGCCCGCGACCTTGCCGCGGATGTCCCACAGCGCGATGTCGATGCCGCTGATCGCGTGGATGACGACGCCGCGCCGGCCGTAGTAGCTGGTCGCGTCGTACATGCGGTCCCACAATGCCTCGACCTCGCGCGGATCCGAACCCAGCAGAACCGATTTCAGCCCGCGGGCATGGGTGTGGGAATCCTGTGCCTCGACAATGGCGCGGATGACCTTGGGCACGCTGTCCACCTCGCCGATGCCGACGATGCCGGCGTCGGTCGAAATCTTGACGACGCAGTTGTCGTAAGAACCGTCGAAATTGCGGGCGTCCCAGCCCGGAACCCGAAGCGCGATGACCTCGATGTCGGTGATCTTCATGATTGGCGTCCTCCCTGTCGTCCTTGCGCGTGCAGCCGCGCCAACTCGTCGAGCAGCCGGGGTTCGCCGATGGCGCCGCGTAAGTGCGCCTCGATCAGCCGGCCACCTTCGGCCTGGAAGGCGAGATAGCCCCGATAGCGCGGGCGAACCCAAGCCAGTTCGATCGTCTTGATCGTGTTCGTGTAGCAGCCGCCGAAACGGGCGTCGATCTCCGCATCTTGCCAGCAGTCGCGGCGCGCCGGCTGCCCGTGGTGAAAGGCAAACAGCCGCTGCGTCGCACGTTGCATGAGGAACCGAAGGTAGGCGAAGGCCGCCGCGCGGTCGGCGACGCGCGCCGACACGCCGATGCCAGCGCCCCCGATGGTGGAACCGGCGGGCAACGGGCCCTCGAAGCCCGCCAGATCGGCGAAACGCAGCGGATGCGCGTTGTCGGCCTCGGCATAGGTCGCATAGCAATAGACCGCCGGGCAGTAGATCAGGTCGTCGCGCGCGGCCATGGCTTCGTGGAGCGCGATCGAGTTCCAGTCCAGCGCCTCACGCGGACAGAGCGCCAGCAACCGGCGCATGGCGTCGAGCACGATCGCAGCCGTCTCGCGGTCGACGAGCGGTTCATCCGGATCGCTGGAACACGGGCGCCCGAGGTTGGCGCAAAGCGTGAAGAAGGTCATCAGGCCGTGCACGCCCTTGAGAGCGATCGCAAGCTTGATCCCCCGCGCCCGCGCCCGCTCACCTATCGCCAGCATCTCGCTCCAACTACGCGGCACCGGTGCGTCCCCCAGAACATCGGGCCGATAGACGGCAACCTGACATGCGGCATCGACCGGTAGCGCCCAAATGTGACCGCCGTAGCGGTATGCCTCAAGCGAAGGGCCGACGAAAGTTCCGGCAAGTTCCTCGTCGACCAGCGCGTCCAACGGCAGCAGGCAGCGGCTCGCCGCGATGTCGCCGACGAAGGGATGGTCCAGGACGATCAGATCATAGCGCTCGGCCAGCTCCGCAACCGGCTGAAACTCGAAGCCGTGCAACGGGCGTGCCTCCCACGCCACCTCGATGTCCGGTCGCTGGGCACGAAATGCCGACAGCGTGCCCAGCAGTGGATCGACGGCGCGTCGATGCTGCCAGGTAATGCCCTCGAGCCGGATCGTCCGCATCGGCGCCTGCTCCGCCCTCAAGCGGTCTTGGCGATTCGACGCATTGCGTGAAGATACTCTTGCGACCTAACTTTGAATCGCTCGGCCGGCGCGGACATGCCAAGCGCGAACGTCGCACCGTTCCCGCCGATGGGAACCGCGAGGCAACATAACCCTGTCGCGAACTCCTCCCGGTCGGTGGCAAAACCATGCTCTCGGATCCGTTGAAACTCCCGTGCAAGCGACTTGCGGTCGACAAGCGTCCTGGGAGTTCTCTTCTCCAGCCGACGGGTTCGAAGGTACTCATCGCAAGTCTCCTTTGGCGCATATGCGAGCAGTAGCTTTCCCGTCGCTCGAGCGTGCGCGTGCCCGTAATAGCCTTGGGGGATGGTAACCGCATGTACGGCGCTTCTTCCGGGAGCCGCTACGAGGGTCACGATCTCACCGTCGTGCCAACCCACGGCATAGGCGGTCTCGCCCGTTTCATTCGCGACGGCTCTGACCAATGGAGCGAGATGCTCCGGCGGCGCCAGATGGCGACCAAAGGCCTCGATGAGAGTAGCCACACGCAGCCCAAGCACGTAGCGTTTGTGCCGATTGCGCGTCAGCATGCCGCAGCCAACGAGAGTATGCAGCAGGTGGTATGTGGCTTGCCGGCCGAGCCGAAGCCGCTCAGCGATCTCCATGGCGCGCAAACCGTCCGAGCTCTGGGCCACGGTGGTCAATATGGACACCGCGCGCGCCACGGACTGGACCCTCGGCCTAACCGCCGTCTCCGCGCCGGATGCCTGGGTCGGCTTCGATATCTGCTGTTTCATCGCCAGGCCGTCCTCGCAAACCGCAAATGGATTTGTATCATATCATGATACTTATATCACGTATTGACGATGGGCGGCTGCGCGATGTAGCCTCGCGGTTGCGGTTCCGCTTCGAGCGAACCTGGCGCCGACGTTCCTAGTCGGCGCGAGGAAGCCGGTGCAGTTCAAGCATGCGGCGTGCAGGGAGATTCGTGATGGCAAGAGACACTCCCGAAGGCCGGGGCGCGCAGGCCATTCGGGTCGAAGACGCCGCGTTTGCCGTGGCCGCATACCGCCGCATGGCGTTCATCCGGGCGTTCGAACGGCGCTGCTGGGATCTAAGCGCGCGAGTGCCGCCGCCGATCGCGGGGTCGGTGCACCTCTGCGCGGGTCAAGAGGCGATCCCGGTCGGCGCAACCGCCGCTCTTGGCGAACAAGACCGCATCGTGGCGACCTACCGGGGCCATGGCTGGGCGCTGGAAAGCCGAATCACGCCACTTGAGTTGCTCTGCGAGATTTGTCACCGAGAGAGCGGCATCAACGGCGGGCGAGCCGGCTCGGCCTATGTGATGGCTCCAGGCCGTGGCTTCATCGGCGAGAACTCCATAGTCGGCGCTGGCGTGCCGATCGCCTGTGGTGTCGCGATGGGTTGTGCGCTGCGTGGCACCGGTGGGGTCGTGGTCGTTTCTTTCGGGGATGGCGCCACCAGCCAGGGCGCATTGCACGAAGGCATGGTGTTTGCCGCGAGCCGGAACCTGCCACTTCTTCTGCTGTGCGAGGCTAACGGTTGGTCGGAAATGACACCGACGGCAGAAATCATCAAGGTCGAGCGATTGGCCAGGCGCGCCGGTGGCTATGGGATCAGCTCCGCGACCATCGACGGATGCGATCCCGTTGCGGTACGGGATGCGGTTCGCGTCGCGGCCGAACGCGCGCGCGCGGGACAGGGGCCCAGCTTCATCGAGTGCCGGACGATCCGGCTCTGGGGCCACTACAATCGCGACGTCGAGCACTATCGCTCCAAGGCGGATCGGACCGCGGCCGAAATGCGCGATCCGATCCTGCGGCTCCGAGCGCGCCTGGTAGGGTCGGGAATTGTTACGGCGGACCAGCTTGCAAGAACCGAGCACGAGATCGAGGGCGAAATCGAGAAATTGACGGAGGAGGCCCTGGCCGCACCGAAGCCTTCGGCGCACACCGCGCGCGACCACGTCGTGGCGCATCCGAACTCCACTTCGACCGACATGTCGCCGGATGACGTTACAGCCCAGGACATGACTTACGTTCAAGCGGTCAACGAGGCGCTCAGGGCCGAACTCCACACGCGCTCCGATGTGCTTGTCTACGGAGAGGATGTGGGACTCGCCGGCGGCATTTTCGGGGCTACGCGCAATCTGCAGCGGGATTTCGGAAAGGAGCGGGTGTTCGATACGCCGATCGCCGAGAGCGCCATCCTCGGATCGGCCGTGGGTGCGGCGATCACAGGGTTACGCCCGATCGTCGAAATCATGTGGGCAGACTTCCTCCTCGTCGCGCTCGATCAACTCATCAACCAGGCTGCCAACGTTCGGTACGTCACGCGAGGCGAATGCAGCGTGCCCATGGTGGTGCGGCTGCAGCAGGGGGCCACGCCCGGCTCATGCGCGCAGCATTCGCAATCCCTCGAGGCTCTTCTGGCTCATATCCCGGGACTGCGCGTCGGGCTCCCCTCCACTCCCCAAGACGCCTACGACATGATCCGAGCCGCCGTGGCAGACCCCGATCCCTGCATTATCATAGAAGCGCGCGCGCTTTATCAGCAGCGCGGCGCGGTACGATTGAGCGATAACGCGCGACCCATTGGTGGGGCGAAGGTGCGATGCTCTGGCAACGATGCGGCGATTATCTGTTGGGGAACCGCCGTGCAGCATGCTATGGAGGCGGCGGACGATCTTGCGCGGTCGGGCATAGCGGTTAGCGTTCTCGATCTGCGATGGTTGTCGCCGATTGACGACTTGGCTATCGACGAGGCGGTTTCTCATTGCGGCGGTCGGGTCGTGATCGTGCACGAAGCGAACCGGACCGGCGGCATGGGGGCCGAGATCGCCGCGCGTGTCTTCGAACGGAACGCACATCTCGTGAAGGCGCCGCCGCGACGCATCGGCGCGCCAGATACTCGCATTCCGGCCTCACCCGTGCTGCAGCGGGCCTTGCTGCCGGGCAAAGACGCCATCAGCGCCGCGGTGCGTGAGCTCTTGGAGCGCATCCAGAGCCGCCCCGCCCACTCGATGCCCGTCCAACCGGTATCTTAAGAAAACACCAGCCAAGGAGGAAACGATGATGCGGACGATCCAGCAACAGAGTAACATAAGTCGTCACCACCGTAGCCATGGCCGCGCCCAGGTGGGCATTGGCCGAAGGGGGAGAATCTTCATGAAGCGAATCGTATGGATTCCGGCCGGCGCCGTGGCTGTTCTGCTGGCATCGCTGGCATCGCCGCCCGCCCTTGCCGCGGCGGGCGATGAGTGCACCAAGGTGCTGGGCTACGAGTGGAGCGGCGAAAAGCAGTCGATGGACCCCGCCGACATGGAGTCCGGCGACGACGGCTATCACATCTTCGCCGTCTACAACCGGCTGCTCGACGTTGACGATAATTTCAACACCATCCCCGAGCTGGCCGAGAGCTGGTCGGTGTCGGACGACGGACTTACCTGGACCTTCAACCTGCGCCAGGGCGTGAAGTTCCATGACGGCAGCGACTTCGACGCCAACGACGTCGTCTACACCTTCAAGCGGTTCTTCGATCCGGCCCTGGCCTCGGGCGCGCCGGCGGTGCTCGCCTTCCTCGATCCGGAAGGAATCAAGGCCGTCGATTCCCACATCGTGACCATGACCACCAAGAGCCCGGTGGTCGTGCTGCCGGTGCTGATCGCCAACAAGTTCACCAACATCGTCGCCGAAGGGGCGAAGCACGAGGACCTGCGCCTCAAGGGCAACGGCACCGGCCCCTTCATGCAGGAAGTGTTCGAGCCGAACGGCCCCGTGCGCATCCTGCGCAAGAACCCCAACTACTGGGCGGCCGGCCTGCCCAAGGCCGATTGCATCCGCGTCACCGTCGCGCAAGAGCCCGTGGCGGCCGTGTCCGCGATCAAGGCCGGCGAGGTCGACCTGGTGTTGAACGTCGATCCCGCGGTCATCGCCTCGCTGACGGACGACCCTAACGTGCAACTGCTGGAGACCGGGGCCTCCAACTCGATGACCGTGTCGATGTGGGTGGACACCCCGCCCTTCGACAAGGTCGAGGTGCGCCAGGCCCTCAAGGCCGTGGTCGATCGCCAGGCGATGGTCGACACGGTGCTGCTCGGCTACGGCGAGACGGGGGCCGACAGCCCGGTACCGCTCTCCTCGCCCGCCTCCTACGTCAAGGAGCCCCCGGCGCGCGACATCGCCAAGGCCAAGGAGTTGCTGGCCAAGGCCGGCTATCCCGATGGTCTGAAGTTCGACCTATACACGGCCGAGGGCGTGCCCGGCATGGTGCGCATGGCCCAGGTCTTCGCCGAGATGGCGAAGGAGGCCGGCATCGAAATCAACGTGATCGTCACCCCGGCCGACAGCTACTGGGACGACACCTGGCTCAAGCAGCCGATCCTCAACTCCGCCTGGTCGATGCGCCCGCCGGGAGAAGGCCTCGCGGTCGCCTACACGCAGACCGCCAAGTGGAAGGAGACCCACTGGGAGCGGCCCGACTACGACGCCCTGCTCCTGAAGGCCAACACCACGGTCAACACCGAGGAGCGTACCAAGCTTTACCAGCAGGCCGGCAAGCTGCTGGCCGATGAGGGCGGCGTCATCATCCCGATGTTCGTCCATCAGGTGCTGGCGGTGCGCAAGGGCTGCTCCGGCTACGTGCCCCGGGCGCAGAACTTCAACCTGAACTTCGAGACCCTGAGCTGCGAATGATAGCTTGACGATCCACTCGCGCCACCTCCCTCTCCCCGCCAGGCGGGGAGAGGGTCGGGGTGAGGGGCGGGACGCCATCTGAGGCCCGGAAGAACCGCCAGCCGGAGTCCGCCCTTGTGACCGTTCTGCGCTTGCTGGTGGGCCGGGTGCTGCTGTCGCTGGTGACGTTGCTCCTGGTCTCGCTTCTCATCTTTCTGATCCTCGAGGTGCTGCCGGGGGACGTTGCCTCGCGCATCCTCGGGCGCGACGCGACGCCCGAGGTGCTGGCTGTCCTGCGGGCCCAACTCCATCTCGACGACCCCGCGGCAGTGCGCTACCTTCGCTGGCTCGCCGGCGTGCTGCAGGGCGATTTCGGCAAGGCTCTCACCAGCTCGCGGCCGATCGGCGAGATTCTGGCGCCGCGGATCTTCAATACCGTTCTGCTGTCGGCCTACGCCTTCCTTCTTTACGTACCGCTTGCGGTGGTGCCTGCGCTCATCCAGGCGGTCAATCGCGACCGTCCGGTCGATCACTCCCTTTCCACAATAACGCTGGTCCTGCTGTCGGTGCCGGACTTTCTGCTGGCCACCCTGCTCATGATCGGCTTCGTGGTGATGATTCCGGTGCTGCCGGCGATCTCGCTGGTCGATGACACCTCGACCGCTTGGCAGTACGTCAGGGCAATGACGCTGCCCGCGGTGACGCTCGCCATCGTCATGGCGGTCTACGCCGTGCGCATGCTGCGCGACAATCTGATCGAGGTGCTGGATTCCGAGTATGTCCGGATGGCTGAACTCAAAGGCTTGCCGCCGCGTCTCGTGCTGTTGCGTCACGCGCTGCCCAACGCGCTGGTGCCGACGCTGAACGTCACCGCCCTCAACCTTGCCTATCTCATCGGTGGCGTGGTGATCGTCGAGAAGGTGTTCAGCTATCCCGGCTTCGGCAGCCTCCTGGTCGATTCCCTGCAACTACGCGACCTGCCGATCATCGAGGCCACCGTGCTGATCGCCGCGGCCGTTTATATCGGCGCCAACCTGCTGGCGGACATCGGCGCCATCCTGCTCAACCCGCGGCTGAGGAGCGGGTAAGCCGATGGGCCTTACCACCGTCACCAGACCTCTCTCCCGTTGGCGACGAATGCTCGCCGCCTGGCGCCGCTCCCCGGTGAGCTTCCGGGCCGGCGCTACTATACTGTTGGTCCATGTAATCGTCGCCGCCAGCGGTCCCTTTTGGGCACCCTATGGGCTGAGCCAGATGGGCACCGGCATTCCGCTTGCCGGGATGAGTTGGCAGCACCCCTTCGGCGTCGACCAGCTCGGCCGCGATATCTTCAGCCGCGTGGTGCATGGCGGCCATATCGTCATGCTGCTTTCGCTTACCGGCACCTTCCTCGGCCTCGTCGTCGGCGCCGTCGTCGGCCTGCTGTCCGGCTACGTGCGCGGCTGGATCGACGAGGCGCTGCAGCGGCTTCTCGAGGCGCTCATCAGCATTCCCTTCCTGGTGCTCGCCTTGATCGCCATCGCCGCCGCCGGGCCGGAGCTGTCCGGAAACCCGCTGCTGGTCATTCTGGTGGTCGCTCTCGTCTACGCCCCGCGCATCGCCCGCATGGCGCGCGCCGCCGCCCTCGACATCGTCACCCGCGATTTCGTCACCATCGCCCGGCTGCGCGGCGAAAGCGCCTGGTCGGTGATGCGCCGCGAACTGCTGCCCAACGCCAGCGGCGTGCTGCTGGTCGAGTTCGCGTTGCGCGCCGGCTACGCCCCGGTGTTGATCGGCTCCCTAGGCTTCCTCGGCTTCGGCATGCGCCCGCCGACGCCCGAATGGGGCTTGATGATTAGCGAGAACCGGGCGCTCATCATCGTCTCGCCGATCACTGTGCTCGGCCCCGGCCTGACGCTCGCCTCGCTGGTGGTAGGTCTTAACCTTTTCACCGAAGGCCTTGCCCGCATCCTCGGCCGCACCGTCCGGCGTGCCGACAAATGAGCGATGGGTCGCCGCTCGTCGAGGTGCTCGATCTCGACCTCGCCTACCGCCATCAGGACGATTGGCTGCGCGTACTGCACGGCGTGAGCTTTACCATTGGTCATGGCGAGACCTTCGGCTTGGTCGGCGAATCCGGCTGCGGCAAGTCGACCGTGGCCTACCAGCTCCTCGGTTATCGACGGCCCAACGCCCGCGTCGAGGGCGGCGCAGTGCTGTTCGAGGGCCGCGACATGCTGCGCCTGTCGCGTCCCGAGCTGGACCGGCTGCGCGGCAACCGCATTGCCCTGGTGCCGCAGAACCCGACAACCGCGCTCAGCCCTGGCATGCGGGTCGGCGAGCAGATCACCGAGGTGCTGCTGCTGCACGGCGCGGCATCCGATGGTGCCGCCGCTGGCAGGCGAGCGGTCGAGTTATTCCGCCTAGTCGGTCTGCCAGCGTCCGAGCGCATAGACCGGCGCTATCCGCATCAGCTTTCGGGTGGCCAGCAGCAGCGTGTAATTATCGCCATGGCGCTTGCCTGCGATCCCGCGCTAGTCGTGCTCGATGAGCCGACCACCGGCCTCGACGTGACTACCCAGGCGCAGATCCTCGAATTGCTGCGCGACCTGCGCCGGCGGCTCGGCATGTCGATGCTTTACGTGACCCACGATCTGGGCGTGCTCGCTGAGATCGCCGACCGCGTCGGCGTCATGTATGCCGGGCGCATGGTCGAGGTGGCACCGACCGCGGCGCTGTTCGGCAACCCGCGCCACCCCTACACACGCG
Organism: uncultured Rhodospirillaceae bacterium; assembly: GCA_964411425.1. Lineage (GTDB taxonomy): Bacteria > Pseudomonadota > Alphaproteobacteria > Dongiales > Dongiaceae > CAYPKW01. The sequence continues at coordinate 3,527 of CAYPKW010000012.1, read as the reverse complement.
GCCTCATCGCCTCGCTGCCGCGGGTCGATGAGGCGGGCCCACGCGGTCGCCCCTTGCGGGGCCTACTTCGCCGCGACGAACTGCCCGCAGGCTGTCCGTTCCAGCCACGCTGCGATGCCGCCGAGCCGTCCTGCGCGATCACGATGCAGCGACTGGAAGCGGTAGACCCGGGCCATGAGGTGGCTTGCCAACGGTGGCATCGTCTCGATGCCCCGGCGAGCGAACCCGCCCGGGACGGGACGCGGTTGGCGCCGCCCCTCGGCGAGGCCCCTGTCTTGGCGGTGGAGGGGATCGATCTCCGCTACGACGCGACGGCGTCGTGGGGTCGATGGTTCGCGCCGCCGGCGCCTCCGGTGGTGAGCGGCCTCGGCTTCGCCATCGCCGCCGGCGAGACTTTCGCGCTCGTCGGCGAATCGGGCAGCGGCAAGTCAACTATTGCGCGGGCGATCAGCGGCATGATTGCGCCCGCGGCCGGTCGCATCCTGTTCGAGGGCCGACCGCTGCCCGGCCTGGTCCGCGCACGTACGACGGACCAGCGGCGGCGCATCCAATACATCTTCCAGAACCCCGACGCCTCGTTGAACCCGCGCGCCCGGGTCGGCTCCATCCTGGGCAGGCCGCTCGATCTGTTCGGTGCGGCTTCGGGCGCAATGGTTGCGGAGGGTGTCGCGCGCGCCCTCGACGAGGTGCGCCTCGACGCCGGCTATGCGACCCGCTTTCCGGACCAACTTTCCGGTGGCGAGCGCCAGCGGGTTGCGATCGCCCGGGCGCTGATCGCCAATCCCACCCTGCTGCTTTGCGACGAGATCCTGTCGGCGCTGGACGTCTCGGTGCAGGCCAGCATAATCGAGTTGCTGCGCCGACTGCGGCTCGAGTTGCGGCTCACCCTGCTGTTCATCTCCCACGACCTCGCGGTCGTCCGACACTTGGCGGACCGGGTGGGCGTGCTCTATCGCGGGCGGCTCATGGAGGTGGGCCGGGTTGCCGACATCTTCGCCCCACCGTTTCATCCCTATACCCACAGTCTGCTGATGGCGGTACCGGGCGTCCGCAAGGAGGCCGACCGCGCGGCTCTCGGCCCCGCGCCGTCGGGCGCTCCTGGCAAGGGTTGCGTCTTTGCCGGTCGCTGCCCGTGGCAGGCCGGGCCACAGTGCGAAAACGAGCCGCCGCCCTGGCGCACTACTGAAACCGGCCTGCAGATCCGCTGCCATATCCCGCTGGACGGACTCGCCCAACGCGCGGCATGGCGGTCGCCGGCCGCCAACCGAGAGGTCATCCTGCAATGAAGATTACCGACATCGAGTGCTTCGTGCTGCTGGTCCCCGACTACCGGGCCGACGCCTGCTCTTCCGCCCAAGATGACCTTGTGGTCAGGATCCACACCGACGAGGGCCTGGTCGGCATCGGCGAAACCGACACCAACCCGTGGGTGGCGCGCGCCATGATCGAGGCGCCGGGCACGCACATCATGGGCCTCGGCCTCAAGGAGATGCTGATCGGCGCCGACCCGCGCGATGTCGAGGGCCTGTGGGAGCGCATGTACTCCGGCTCGGCCATGACCGGGCGCCGGGGCTTGGGCATCTGCGCGATCGGGGCCCTCGACATGGCGCTGTGGGACCTGCGCGGCAAGATCGAAGGCAAACCGACCTGGCAGCTGCTGGGCGGCGCCGCGCGGAAATGGGTGACACCCTACGCATCGCTGTTGCCCGAGGGCGACACACTCGAGGCGTACGGTGCAAGCCTGGTCAAGCGGGCGGTCGCCGCCAAGAAGCTCGGCTTTCGGGCGATGAAGCTGGAGATTTGCATCAAGGGCCCCTACTCGCACAACTCGATCCAGGTGGAGGACGACCGCGAGATCGCCAACATCGTGCGCGCCTGCCGCAAGGCGATCGGCAAGGATGTGACAGTGATGGTCGATGTCGCTTACTGCTGGCCCGACTGGAAGGCAGCATGCCGTGCCATCGACATGTTTGCCGACGAGGACGTCTACTTCGTCGAGACGCCGCTGCCCAGCGACGACATCGAGGGTTATGCCAAGCTCACGGCCGCCAGCGAAGTGCGTATCGCCGCCGGCGAATGGCTCAACACCCGCTTCGAGTTTCGCGAGTACATGGACCGCGATGCCCTCGACGTTGTGCAGCCCGACGTGGGGCGCGTGGGTGGGTTGACCGAGGCGCGCCGGGTTGCCGAGGCGGCGCGTGATCGCGGCCTCGTGGTCGTTCCGCACTGCTGGAAGTCGGCTATCGGCATCGCCGCCTCCCTGCATCTGGCGGTGATTTCACCGACCTGCGCCTTCATCGAGTATCTGCCGGCCGAGCTTGCCGATTCCCGGTTGCGCAAAGACCTCGTGAAAAAGGACTTCAAGCTGAAGGGCGGCCGCCTCGAGCTGCCGGGCAAGCCCGGCCTCGGCATTGAACTAAGCGACAAGGCGCTAAAGGAGTTCCAAGTGCCATAAGCGGCGAGCCCCCGATCCTCGTCACCGGCGCCGCCCCTACTGACGGCATCGTTGCCGTCGCGGGACTTATCACTTACCGCGCCGGCGTCAACCGTACTGCTATCGCCGGGGATAAACTCGACCGAGTAGGGACTGCTGAGCGGTGTGCCATCGTTGCCGCTGGCCGCGTCGGCCCGTGACGCCCCATCAATCGCCGCCGCGATCGCCAGCAGCCGTCGCGCCTGACCGCTGTCGTGGCTGCGTTCGCCAAACCCCGCAATTCCGCGCTTGCGTATGCGCTGCGGCCAATTTCCCTACGATTGCGCTCCCTCTTGCTGCCACAGTGCTTCGACGGGCGAGGAGCGAACATAGGCGCAGAATAAAACCGCCCGCTAACCTTTTGAGTTAGCGGGCGAATTTGGTTGCGGGGGCAGGATTTGAACCTGCGACCTTCAGGTTATGAGCCTGACGAGCTACCGGGCTGCTCCACCCCGCGTCGGGGGACAAGAGATGCGGAAGACCGGCTCGGAAGACCTGGCGGCGACCTACTCTCCCGCGTCTTAAGACGCAGTACCATCGGCGCTGAGGGTTTTCACGGCCGAGTTCGGGATGGGATCGGGTGTTGTCCCCTCGCCATGACCACCAGGTCGTCCGGGCCGGTCGAGTGTGAAGAGGTGCCGGGCGAAGCCCGTCGCGTACATCGCTCTCAGGCGGGGCGCGTGCGCCCAGCCGTCGATCGATGACGATTCGTCTGCTGGCTTCTGGACTCCGGATCAAGCCGATCGAGCGATTAGTACCGGTCAGCTGCACGCATTGCTGCGCTTCCACCTCCGGCCTATCAACGTGGTGGTCTACCACGGCTCTTCGGGGAGAACTAGTTTCGAGGTGGGTTTCCCGCTTAGATGCTTTCAGCGGTTATCCCGTCCGCACATAGCTACCCGGCGGTGCCGCTGGCGCGACAACCGGTACACCAGAGGTGCGTCCATCCCGGTCCTCTCGTACTAGGGACGGCTCCTCTCAATTCTCCAACACCCACGGCAGATAGGGACCGAACTGTCTCACGACGTTCTAAACCCAGCTCACGTACCACTTT
>CAYPKW010000011.1:0-59365 GCA_964411425.1 uncultured Rhodospirillaceae bacterium | reverse complement strand
AATTCACCACCATCACCGTCACCGACGGCATCGCCATGGGCCATGCCGGCATGAAATCGTCCCTGGTGAGCCGAGAGATCATCGCGGACTCCGTGGAGATCACGATGCGCGGTCACTGCTACGACGCGATGGTGGGCCTCGCCGGCTGCGACAAGTCGCTGCCCGGCCTGATGATGGCGATGGTGCGGCTCAACGTGCCCTCGGTGTTCATGTACGGCGGGTCGATCCTGCCGGGGCGCTTTCGCGGCCGCGACGTGACCGTGCAGGACGTGTTCGAGGCCGTCGGCGCGCATTCCGCCGGCAAGCTCTCCGACGCCGACCTGCTTGAACTCGAATGCGTCGCCTGTCCGTCGGCCGGTTCCTGCGGCGGGCAATTCACGGCCAATACCATGGCCTGCGTGTCGGAGGCGATCGGGCTGGCGCTGCCGGGCTCGGCCGGCGCCCCGGCGCCGTACGAATCCCGCGACGCCTATGCCGTAGCCTCGGGCGAAGCGACGATGGAGCTCATCCGGCGCAACTTGCGCCCGCGCGACATCGTGACGCGCGCGGCGCTGGAGAACGCCGCCATGGTGGTGGCGGCGTCGGGCGGTTCCACCAACGCAGGCCTGCATCTGCCGGCGATCGCGCACGAGGCCGGCATCGACTTCGACCTGCACGAGGTTTGCGCCATCTTCAAGCGCACGCCCTATATCGCCGACTTGAAGCCGGGCGGGCGCTACGTCGCCAAGGACCTCTACGAGGTGGGCGGCGTGTCGGTGCTGCTGAAGGCGCTCTTAGACGGCGGCTATCTGCATGGCGAGTGCCTCACCGTCACCGGCAAGACGATCGCGGAGAACCTGGCGGAGGTGAAGTTTCCCATGAACCAGGACGTGGTGCGCCCGACCGCCGAACCGCTGTCGCCCACGGGCGGCGTGGTGGGTCTCCGCGGCAACCTGGCGCCGCAGGGCGCGATCGTGAAGGTGGCCGGCATGAAGGCGCTGGCGTTCGCCGGCCCGGCCCGCTGCTTCGACCGCGAAGAGGACGCCTACGCCGCGGTGCAGCGGCGCGACTACAAGGCGGGCGAGGTGCTGGTCATTCGCTACGAGGGACCGCGCGGCGGTCCCGGCATGCGCGAGATGCTGGCGACGACGGCGGCGATCTACGGCCAGGGAATGGGAGAGAAGGTCGCGCTCATCACCGACGGCCGGTTCTCCGGCGCCACCCGCGGCTTCTGCGTCGGCCACGTCGGTCCGGAGGCCGCCGTGGGCGGCCCGATCGCGCTTCTCAATGACGGCGACATCGTTCGCATCGACGCGGCGAATGGCCGCCTGGACGTGGACCTGAGCGAGGCCGAGCTCGCCAAGCGGCGCGCCCTCTGGAAGCCGCGCCGGCACGATTACCAGTCGGGTGCCTTGTGGCGCTATGCCCAGACCGTGGGCGACGCCGAACGGGGAGCGGTCTGCCACCCGGGGGCCAAGGCGGAGACGCACGTCTACGCGGATATCTAGACTCGGCATGGGGCCGGACCTCGCATGTCACTCACCCAATCCGCTGCAGCACCGGGAACGTCTGCAGGAACCAGATGGCCATCCACGCCATCTTTCCCGTGGCTACCGCGATTCCCATGATTACCATGATGAGTCCGGCGGCGATCTGCAGCGGGCGACCGAAGCGCTGCACGTTACGAGCGCGCCTCAAGAATGCGCCCGTGAACGCCGCCGTCAACACAAACGGCAGGCCAAGACCGAGAGAGTAGACGGCCAACAGCGATGCGCCATACGCCACTGTCCCCGACCAAGCACTCATGGTCAGTATCGCACCCAGGACGGGACCGATGCAGGGTGTCCAGCCGAATGCAAAGGCGAGCCCCAAGACGAACGCACCCGCGGCATGTCCACCCGGAACGTTGCTCACAAAGCGAAAATCGCGGTCCAGCGACGAGATTCGCAGGACGCCAATCATGAACAGGCCAAACAGGATGATGATACCACCGCCAAGGAGGTTGGTCTCGTAACGATAATCGAGCAGCAATTGACCGATGGCCGTCGCGCTGGCGCCGAGTGCGACGAAGACGGTCGAGAACCCGAGGACAAAAACGCTGCTCAGCCAGATCACCGGCAGCCTTGCTCGCCATGCGGCGGCATGCGCGAGATCGTCGATCGATTGGCCCGCGACATACGACACGTAGCCGGGAACGAGCGGCAAGACGCAGGGAGACAAGAACGATACCACGCCCGCCACAAAGGCGGTCACGACGCCAACGTCCGAGGTCCCCAGCATCGCTGTTTTCGCGTCCTTCGGCCTGTGGCCCGTCAACGATCATGAAGCCGTCGCCAGAGCGGAATGGTCAAAACCGCCACGGCCGCCCCGAAGACCGAAAGCGCGGTCCACAGCCACGTCCGGCCAAATGGCGACCGGGACACAGGCTCCTGCGACGCCGCAATGCTCCTTGCCGGAGAGCCGATCTTGGCGACCACCGGGTGATCTTCGTTCACGAGGGCATTGACATAGAGGATCACATTCGTGGGATCGAACTTCAGCCCGTGAAATCGCCCGCGGAGAATCCCATTCTTGTCGATCACATGGGTCACGAGGGCGTGGATGAAATCACCATCCTCGGTCCGCGTGAACTTGAGGCCGTATCGTTCGCCCAGCTCCCGCGTCGCGGTCGGTCGATCCGGTCCGCTGGTCAAGAACACCCAGTTGGCCGGGTCGAGGCCATGCACCGTGCCGTACGACTTTAGAACATCGGGCGTGTCCCGCTCCGGGTCCGTCGTTATGGATATGAACTGGACCGTGTCCCGCATCGGCGTGGCGTTGACCGCTTCCTGGATCGAGGCGACAAGATCGCTCTGCACCGGGCACGCCTCGCGACAGCTAGCGTAGATGAAATCGAGGACCACGACCTTGCCGCGAAAGTCATCGAGACTCACGGATCGACCGTCGGCATCTTCGAGCGTGAACTTCGGCGGTTGGCGATTCGTAAGCTCCAGATAGAACTCCTGCTTGCCGAGAACCTGCTCGAGCTCCTCGAGCGTATGACCCATGGCGCGCGATGCGCTGACCGCCGTAAGCGCGAACGTCACCGCGACCCAAACGACCGAGCCTCGGACCTTGGATCTATTGACCATCGGGCGATCGCGATCGAGGCGACCCGCTCTTGCGCTCCTCCTCCTCCGAACCGCCGCTGGAGCAGGATTGTTTGCCCTTTCCCCCCTTGCACATGCCGATAGCGCACATGGCGGCGCATGGGAGGGCCATCAGGACGATCGGCGCGATCCCAAGCGCCACCACCCAGCCCCAATTGAGGGCGAGTCCGCCGCCGATGACCGCCGTGGCCAGAATGACCAAGCCTCGGGGACCAAAGCGTGACCGGAAGGCGGCAAGCCAGTAGCCTACGGCGTAGAGGATGTCCTGTGCGAGGGGCCTCTCTTTAGTGGTCGCACTTGACACTTGTCTTTTCGTCGTATCCATTGTCTGTCTCTCCTTCAGCTTTCATTTGAACATTCGCTACCAGCCGTCGCGCCAACTCCCGACGAATCTTTCCTTCGGATGGCCGGCCGTACGAAAACGGCTCCCCGGCGATGAATATCCCCGGCGGGAACAGGACACCCCCGCGCTCTGCGAGCGCCTGGCCTTCCGGCGAATCGATCGCCAATGTCGACACCGACAGCGTAAACTCGCGCCCCAGTCGCTGGAACAGCGTCTTGGCGGTGTCGCAGAATCCGCAGTCTTCTTGCGTCAGTATGAGGACGTCAAGAGCAGGCATTCCCTAGTTCTCGCCCTTGCCGAGCCCGCGCCGCAGATCGGCGAGGAGATCCGCGGCCGGAAGATACATGGTATAGTCGGGCGCACCGCCGTAGTCGGCGCGCCAGCGGATGAAACCATCGGGGCCTACGAGGATGAAAGAGTGACCGTTGCGGCTGTCGCCCATCATCCCGTACTTGTTCGTGTTGTAGGCTCTGGAGACCGCCAGATCTGGGTCGGACAACACCGGCGTCTGAAGCGCCTCGTCGAACACTTTAGTCTGCACGAGATCGGCCGGGTCCGTCGTGATGCTGACGATCATGTCGATGCCGAGGGCACGAAAATCGTCGGGGTTCTTTTCAATGTCGTTGATCTGATCCCAGCAGGGCTGACACATCAAGCCCTCCTGAAAGTACAGCAGGACCGTCGTGCCGCGCTGTTCGGCAAGATCGAAGGTGCCAAGGAGGTTCGAACTCAGCCTGATCGGCGGCGCCGCTTGACCTGGGCCGGGATCGCCGACCTGGAACTTGAACTTGCCAACCGACTCGGATTCGCCTTCGGTATTGATCCAATAGATCGCGCCGAGCGCGACAACGGCCGCGCCGACCGCTACAACGACCTTCTTCGACAACCCCCAAGGCGAACGCTTCGCTGTCGAGGGCGACCTAGTTTTGCCGGCCTTCGACGCGTTGCTTGCTGTCATGATACCCTCCTGGTGATTCAACTCGTAGCTGATGGTCGATGGATTCCTCGCGGGCGGGTGCAGCGCCCACTTGCCTGATCGCGCGCCAACCGAGAAGAGCCGCGACACCAAGCAGGACCACTGCCGCGGCCCAGGTCGGCAGCCAAGAGAACCAGTCGGTGATGGCTCGGCCATAGTGCTGGAGCCAGGCGGTTACCTTCACCTGCCAGTCGCTCGTCCCAGGCATTGAGTCGTAGGCAAGACCCACCCACGTCGTCGCCGCGCCCATGAAGGCAAGTAGGAGGCCGGTCGCCAAGGCGGAGCCTGAGATCGTGCGGCTGAGGCGCCCGATCCGCCAAGTGAACCGCCTCGGACGGAACAGCCAACTGGATCGCCAGTCGAAACGGTCCCAGAGCATCGAAATGAAGAACAGCGGCGCCACCATGCCGAACACGTAGGCGAGGCCCAGGCCCAGCGCGATGGTGAACGACTGCGCCACGCTCGAGAGCGCGATCACGCCGGCCAGCACCGGCGCGCAACAGGAGCTTGCCACGCCGGAGAAGATACCCAGCGAGTAGACGCTGAGCGGCCCGGTCCTACTGCCGGCCCGCCGGCCCGGCATCGGCAGATGCAATTGACCGCCAGCCAACGTGTAGATCGCCATTGCCAGCATCAGCAGACCGGCCGCCACGTAGAGCAATGTGTGCTGCGTGACGAGGAGCTGTCGCAGTGCCGACGCCCCCATGGCGAGCGGCAGGATGACGGTCGCGATCCCGGCCGCGAACAGGAACGTCATGGCGACCAGGACGCCTCGATTTCGGAACGAGTTGGCGAAGTAAGCCGGTAGCATGACCGAGATGCAGCAGGGCGCGAACAGAGCGATCACGCCCGCCACGAAGGCCGCGACCGCCGATCCCCCGAAGAAGATGCTTGTTTCCATTGTCGTGGCTCGATCCCTAGCCGCACGCAGCGCCAAACCGGCAGATGGCGCGCCATGTCTTTTCGGCGTCCATGGAGGAGAGATCGGCCGATGGTTTCGCCATGTAGCGGCGTATGAGCCGGATTATCTCGGGGCTGTCCCATTCCGCTGGACCGACGGTCCTACCGATCTCGCTGCCGTTTCGATCCACCAAAATGGTTGTCGGCAGTCCAAGAACATTGAGCTGTTCAACCGCCTCACCGGACCGATCGACGTAGATGCGGAGCGCGGCGAGCTTGGTCTCCTCGAAGTACGCCTTGACTGCTGGCGGACCGCCGCGGTCGACCGATAGGGCCACCACTTCGAAATCGGGGCCGCCAAGGCTCGCTTGCAGGCGATCCAACGTCGGCATCTCGCGGCGGCACGGTACACACCAGGTCGCCCAGATGTTCAAGAGAACGACACGCCCGCGGAAATCGGTGAGGGCGACGATGCGTCCATCGCCATCCTGGAACTGAAGTGCCGGTAGTGCGCGCGGTTCCTCCAGCGGGGCAAAGGCAAACGCGGGATCGGCCAGCGGGACGGTCCTCGCCGCGGGAGCGTCGGCGCGCTCCGCGACCGGTCGCAACGCATAGATACCGACGCCGAGGACCAACCAGGCCGAAACGCCTATCGCAACCACGGCTTGCGTCTTCCTCGTAGGCCAAATCATCGCTTCAGCCGCTCGATCAGCGGCAGGATCGTGTCCCCTAGAATCCGCTCGTTCACGGGACCGATCTGCTTGAAGGCGATCCGTCCCTGGCGATCGATGACGAAGGTTTCGGGCACGCCATAGACACCCCAGTCGATCGACACGCGACCGTCGATATCGGCGCCGGTCCGCGTGTACGGATCGCCCATGCTATCGAGCCAGTTCGCCGCGTCCTCCGGCTTGTCCTTGTAGTTGATCCCGTGGATCGGAACGATCCCCTCCGCCTTCAATCGCATGAAGAACGGATGCTCGTAGCGGCAAGCAAGGCACCACGATGCGAAAACGTTGACGAGCGAAACCTCGCCCTTGAGATCGGCGCTGGACAGCCCAAGCGTGCGCCCCTTGACGGGCGGCAATGCGAACTCCGGGATCGGCTTGCCTATCAGTGGCGACCGCACGAGCGATGGATCGCGGGTCAAGCCGAAGCCGAGCGCGACAGCCAGGCCGAGGAAAGCCAACCCGGGCAGCATGAAGATCAGGCGCCGGCGTAGGCAAAGCGCCTCTTGCGATGCAGTGGAGGTCTGCTCAGACACGGGCTCTTCTCCTTCGTGGAGCCACCGGTCAGATGCGAACGCTGGCCATCATCCCACCGGCTTGGTGCTCGAGGATGTGGCAATGGATCATCCAGTCGCCGGGATTGTCGGCGACGAAGGCGATCTCGACGACTTCCCGCGGCGCCGTCAGCACGGTGTCCCGCCACTCGCGGTAGCGGGTCGGTTGGCCGTTGCGGGAGAGGACGCGGAACGAGTGACCGTGCAAATGAACCGGGTGATGGAACGCCGTTCGGTTGTGCAACGCGAAGACGTACGACCTGTCGCGCTGCAAAGTGTATAGGGGCTCGTGCAGGTGTTCCGTGGCGGACTTGCCATTGACGGTCCAGACGCCGTCGCTCATCTGGTTCATCGTATCGCCGCCCATCATGCCGTCCCCCATCATTCCACCACCCATCATCCCACCGCCCATCATGTCGCCGCCCATCGTCCCACCACCCATCATGTCGCCGCCCATCATCATCCCGCCCATCATGCCGCCGCCGAGGACGATTTCGCGGCGCTCGGCAAGCGCCAGGTCCGGCTCGGGCATCGGATTGGCGGGGAGTCGAACGGGGGCGTCGAGCGGATGCTCGCGAAGCGGCGGCTCCTCGCCATAGACAAGGTCGAGGAGCTTGTAAGCGAAGGTTGGATAGAAGCTGTCAGTGAGCGCGAAACGCTCGCCGGGTCGGCCCGACATATCGATCACGAGATCGGCGCGCATCGCCGGTCCGAGGATAATCCGCCCGCCCTCTGGATCATGCGGTTCGACAGGCTGTCCATCCAACGCAATGACGCGAGGTCTGTGGGACTCGAAGGCGAGGCCGAAGATCCGCGCATTGGCCGCGTTGATCAGGCGCAACCGGATTCGCTCGCCGGCTCGCACATCGAAGGTGGCCGGTACGCGCCCGTTCACCGTGACGGTGTTGCCGATCTGGCCGGCCATGCCGACGTCCATGTGATTGCCGAAGTCATCGGAAATCGCGGCCTGAGGCGTGAGCCGCCAATCGTCGAGCACCCAGACGATGTCCCGATCCACCTGGACCGGTTGCAGTTCGTCCACAATGAAGGCCCCATAGAGGCCGCGCCCGACCTGCTCGAAGCTGCGCTGATGCGGGTGATACCAGTAGGTTCCCGCATCCGGCAGGCTGAACTCGTAAATGAAGGTTTCACCGGGCGCGATGGGCTTTTGCGTGAGATGAGGTACACCGTCCATGGCATTGGGAACGCGGACGCCGTGCCAGTGCACAGTGGTCTCCTCCGACAGGCGGTTCTCGACGGCAATTCGAACCGTCTCGCCCCGGCGGAACCGCAGTGTCGGACCGGGTACCGAGCCGTTGTAGGCCCACACGTCGGAGGCTGGATACTCACCCCCGACCAACGCCACGCGGGACGGTTTGGCGACGAGCCGAACCTCGCGCTGCATCTCGGCAGCCAGCGGCCATCGAAGAGAAGACGCCGCTGCCGCGGCAGCCCCGCCAGCCAGCAAAGAGCGACGCGACAAAGCGGAACCGTGGAAGAGAGACATCTGGATTGCTCCCGTGTTAATCGATCGAAGCGCGCGCTGAAGCCAACGTTCGCGGACACCTGAACGGCCAGGACGTGCGACCAAGGTGCCGCAATGTCTAGTGGACAGGCGATTAGGCCTCCAGGCCGCACCGTTGCGGGTGCGGAAGGGCCTTAATTGCTCTTAAGCGCGGGGAGGGCCAGCGTCAGGCGCGACGCCGGAAGAGGCATGAGCCGCAACCGCCCATGTCCAGGCTGCGGCCCGGACAACCTCGGTCGCGAATGGCTCCGAATGTGCCACGGCGGATGACGCGGGGCATACGATAACGCACTGGCCGCCGGTCATGTCTTGCTGCGCACACAAGTTACAGTCGTTCAAGCTGCCGGCCTCGGCAACTACTTGCACCACCTCCGACGCCATCGGCATCGCCTGCATCTGGATGCCGACGACAAGCGCCAGAATAGCAAGCAGATGAGCCACGTATCCGACGGTAAATTTGCGCACGACGCCAATATGGTGCATTAGCGCCCCGCACGCAAGAGCACGCACGTCAGCGCGGACATTTAGCCTCGAATGCCGTACGGTCGCTTGAAATCGTCGAGGGCCGCGCCAAAATTGGATGGCAACTCGTTGGATTTCCATCGGAGTCCCGCTGATGGAACCGCGCGCCGACCACACCATCGAGCAGGACTGGGAGCGCTACGCTCCGGCCGAGCACGCGCTGTGGCGCAGCCTGTTCGAGCGCCAGGCGCGCATCCTCAGCTCGCGCGCCACGCCGGAGTTCCTGGACGGCCTGAAGAAACTCGGCGTTGCCGCCGACGGCATTCCGGACTTCCGCCGCCTCAACGAGGTGCTGGCGCGGGCGACCGGCTGGCGCATCGTCGCGGTCCCCGGGCTGGTGCCGGACGACATCTTCTTCGAGCACATGGCGAACCGGCGCTTCGTCTCCACCTGCTTCATCCGCAAGCCGGAGCAGATGGACTACATCGAGGAGCCGGACGTCTTCCACGACGTCTTCGGCCATGCGCCGCTGCTGGTCCACCCGGTGTTCGCCGACTACATGCAGGCCTATGGCCGGGGCGGGCTCAAGGCGCTCGGCCTCGGCGCGCTGACGCATCTCGCGCGGCTCTATTGGTACACGGTGGAGTTCGGGCTGATCCAGACGCCCGACGGCCTGCGCATCTACGGCTCTGGCATCGTGTCCTCCAAGGCCGAGTCGATCCATTGCCTGGAGGACGCGCGCCCGCGGCGCATCTCGTTCGACCTGAAGCGCGTCATGCGGACCGAGTATCGGATCGACCGCTACCAGGATACCTACTTCGTGATCGACGGCTTCGACCAGTTGTTCGCGGCGACGCGGCCCGATTTCACGACGATTTACCGCGAGCTCGCAGAATTGCCGGACATCGCGTCGGACGCGACGGTAGCCGGCGACCGGCTGCTGGCGCCCAATCCGGCGCCGATGCACTAGCTTGGTCCAAGGGAGGTGAGCGATGCGCAACTGGATTTCCCTGCCGCGGCGCGAAGGCACCGTGGCCAGGCAGGCGCATGTCGGCCTGCCTGCCGGCACCTATGAGCGCGAATTCGGACGCGAGGGCTTCTTCGGGCCGGTGAGCCAGCTCTATCACGCCCACCCGCCGACCGGGTGGAGCGACTGGCAGGGGCCGCTGAGGCCGCGCGCCTTCGATTTCGCCAAGGCCGGCGAGGAATCCGCGTCGCCCTGGCAGGCGGCCGAGGCGATGACGAACGCGCACCTCAGCCTGCGCTACTGGCGCTGCGCCGGGCGCATGGATCATCTGGCGCGCAACGGCGACGGCGACGAGCTGTTGTTCATCCACGCCGGCGCGGGCGACCTCTATTGCGATTTCGGCCACCTCGGGTTTCGCGACGGCGATTACATCCTGCTGCCGCGCGGCGTCATGTGGCGGATCGAGCCGGCGGCACCGGTGGCGGCCCTGCTGATCGAGGCCACCAACGGCGCCTTTCGGCTGCCCGACAAGGGCATGGCCGGCCAGCAAGCGATCTTCGATCCCGGCGTACTCGAAACGCCGGCCATCGACGAAGCGTTCCGCGCCCAGGGCGACGGGCCGTGGCGCGTCGTCATCAAGCGGCGCGGCCAGCTCAGCACGGTGACGTTCCCCTTCAACCCGCTCGACACCGTGGGCTGGCAAGGCGATCTCGCGCCCGTGCGCGTCAACTGGCGCGACATCCGTCCGCTGATGAGCCACCGGGTGCACCTGCCGCCGTCGGCGCACACCACCTTCCTGGCCGACCGGTTCGTCGTGTGCACCTTCGTGCCGCGCCCGCTGGAAAGCGACCCGGAAGCCCTCAAGGTGCCGTTCTTCCACAGCAACAACGACTACGACGAGGTCATCTTCTACCACCGCGGCCGGTTCTTCTCGCGCGACGACATCCGGCCCGGCATGGCGACGCTGCATCCCGCCGGCTTCCCGCACGGCCCGCACCCGAAGGCCTTGCAGGCGGGCGCGGCGGGGGAGCGCCGCGAAACCGACGAGGTGGCGGTGATGATCGACGCGCGCGACGCCCTCGATGTCTCGCCGTCGATCGAGCGCCTGGAATGGAGCGGCTACATCGACAGCTGGAAGCCGAAGGCGGAGCCCGGCCGGTGAAACTGGCCTCGCTCAAGGCGGGCGGCCGGGACGGCACGCTGGTCGTGGTGAGCAGCGATCTCTCCTGGGCGGCGGAGGTGCCGGGAATCGCCCGCACCCTGCAGGCGGCGCTCGACGACTGGGCCGACCGGGCGGCCGAATTGCGCTCGGTCCATCGCCTGCTCGACATGGGCGAGCTCGGCGCCGCGTTTGGCCTCGATCCGGCGGCGCTCGCGGCGCCGCTGCCGCGCGCCTACCAGTGGGCCGACGCCAGCGCCTATCTCAGTCACATCGAGCTGGTGCGCAAGGCGCGCGGGGCGGCGATGCCGGAGAACTTCCGCACCGACCCGCTGCTCTACCAGGGCGGGTCGGACGATTTCCTCGGGCCGCGCGACTCGATTCCGTTGCCGGACGAGGCCTGGGGCCTCGATTTCGAGGCCGAGGTGGCGGTCGTCACCGACGACGTGCCGATCGGCACGCCCGCGACCGAAGCCGGGCGCCACGTCAAACTCGTCATGCTGGCGAACGACGTGAGTCTACGGCAGCTTATTCCGGCCGAGCTTGCCAAGGGTTTCGGCTTCTACCAGAGCAAGCCGGCGAGCGCCTTTTCCCCGATCGCGGTCACGCCGGATGCGCTCGGCGGCGCCTGGGATGGAGTGCGGCTGCACGGGCCCTTGCTCAGCCACCTCAACGGCAAGCCGTTCGGGCACCCCGACGCCGGCACCGACATGGCGTTCGATTTCCCGACCCTGATCGCCTATGCCGCCAGGACGCGCCGGCTCGGCGCCGGCACGATCCTCGGTTCCGGCACGGTGTCCAACCGCGACCGCGGCGCTGGCTGCTCCTGCATCGCCGAGCGGCGCGCGCTGGAGCACCTGCAGCATGGCGAGCCGCGCACGCCCTTCATGCGCCCAGGCGACCGCATCCGCATCGAGATGCTCGACCGCGCCGGCCGCTCGATCTTCGGCGCCATCGAGCAGACGGTGGTGGGCGCCGGAGGGAAGACCCAATGACCAATCCGATGGGCACCGACGGCTTCGAGTTCGTCGAATATACGGCGCCCGATCCTGCGGCGCTGGCGGCGCTGTTCGACCGGCTGGGATTTGCTGCCGTCGCCCGGCACCGCTCGAAGGACGTGACGCTGTACCGCCAGGGCGAGGTCAACTTCATCGTCAACGCCGAGCCCGACGGTTTCGCCCAGGCGTTCGCCCGCGTGCACGGGCCTTCGGTGTGCGCTATCGCGTTCCGGGTGGGCAACGCGGGCGCGGCCTTGCGGCGCGCGGTATCGCTCGGCGCCAAGCCGGTCGAGGGCCGCATCGGGCCGATGGAGCTCAACATCCCGGCGATCGAGGGCATCGGCGGCAGTCTCATCTACCTGGTCGACCGCTACGGCGAGCGCAGCATCTACGACGTCGATTTCGTGCCGCTGCCGGACGCGCCGGCGAAGACGCCGGGCGTCGGCCTCGCCGCCATCGACCACCTGACCCACAACGTCCATCGCGGCCGCATGGACGAGTGGGCGGGCTTCTACGAACGCCTCTTCGACTTCCGCGAGATCCGCTATTTCGACATCGAGGGCAAGCTGACCGGCCTCAAGAGCCGGGCCATGACCAGCCCCTGCGGGAAGATTCGTATCCCAATTAACGAGTCGGCCGACGACAAGTCGCAGATCGAGGAGTACCTGCGGGTCTACAAGGGCGAGGGCATCCAGCACATCGCGCTCGGCACGCCGGACATCTACGGCACGGTGGAAGCGCTGGCCGGCCGCGGCGTGCGGTTCATGGCCGTGCCGGACGCCTATTACGACATGGTGGAGAAGCGGCTGCCGGGCCACGGCGAGGACCTCGACCGCCTGCGGCGCGACCGCATCTTGATCGACGGCAGTCCCGGCGGCGGTCTCTTGCTGCAAATCTTCACCGCGACGGTGATCGGCCCGATCTTCTTCGAGATCATAGAGCGCAAGGGCGACGAGGGATTCGGGGAAGGCAACTTCCGCGCCCTCTTCGAATCGATCGAGCGCGACCAGGTGGCCCGGGGGGTACTCAAGGGGTAGGGGGTGGCTGGCCGGGGCGCTCATGGGTTTACACCCATTATAGGAACATTGTCGGAACCATGTCAACGGCCAACCGTCGGGCGGTTGGTCTGACCTCTGCTTCCTAGTGGATGCGATTCGACAAATGAGTCCGCGTCCGCCCACGGAGTCATCGCCGGGCATGACCCGGCGATCCATAGTGCAGCGGCACGATGGATGCCCGCGTCAAGCGCGGGCATGACAATAGGGGGGAGGCAAGCATCGGATTCGATCCACTCGTACGCCGGGCATGGCGTATAGTGGTGCCGGCGAAAGGCCCGAGGTGACGAGGATGAGCATGTCTGTCGGAGTGCGATTCCTGGCAGCGCTGTCGCTCGTTCTGCCGCTCGCGGGCTGCGGGGTGAACGCCATCCCGGCCTATGACGAGGCGGTGAAGGCGGCGTGGAGCCAGGTCCTGAACCAGTACCAGCGGCGCGCCGATCTCATTCCCAACCTGGTCGAGACGGTGAAGGGCTACGCGGCGCACGAGCGCGAGACGCTGCAGGCGGTGGTGGACGCGCGCAGCCGAGTGGCGCAAGCGCAGATTCCGGCCGACGTGCTCACCAATCCGGAGGCCTTCAAGCGGTTCCAGGAGAGCCAGGCGGCGTTGAGCGGGGCGCTCGCCCGGCTGCTGGTCGTCGTGGAGCGCTACCCGCAGCTCAAGGCCGACCAGAACTTCCTCGCCCTGCAATCGCAGCTCGAAGGCACCGAGAACCGCATCGCCGTGGCTCGCCGCGACTACATCCAGGCGGTGCAAGCCTACAATACCGAGTTGCGCACCATCCCCGGCCGGTGGTGGGCGGCGCTGCTCTACCCCGAAGCCAAGCTCAAGGAGACCTTCGCCGTGGCCGAGGACGCACAGCAGGTCCCCAAGGTCGAGTTCGGCAGCAGCGGCTCGTGATTGCACCCCACCGGCCATTCCTTGCGGCGCTCTTCCTGCTGTGGCTGGCGCCGGCGGCGGCGGAGCCGCAATACCCGGCGCTCGTCGGCCGGGTGGTGGATCAGGCGGAGTTGCTGCCGGCCGAGACGCGCCGGCGTCTCGAAACGAAGCTGGCCGAGCACGAGAACGCAACCGGCAACCAGGTCGTCGTGGTCACGCTCTCCTCGCTGCAAGGCTACGCGATCGAGGATTTCGGGGTCGGGCTGGGGCGCGGCTGGGGCATCGGCCAGAGGGGGCGGGACAATGGCGTCCTGCTCATCGTCGCGCCGAACGAGCGCGAAGTCCGCATCGAGGTGGGCTACGGCCTCGAGGGCCAGCTTACCGATGCCATCGGCCGCGACATTATCGAGAACCGAATCCTGCCCTCCTTCCGGGCCGGCGACATGGCGGCGGGCGTCGAGGCGGGGGTCGAGAGCATCCTCTCGGCGCTCCGCGACAGTTACGTGCCGGCCGAGCCCTCCGTGGACTTTGAGTTTTGGCTTAGAGTCCTGATCGTAGTCGTTCTGCTGGCGTTCTTTTGGTACTTCTTGGCCTATGGCGCAAGCAGCGGTACAGGCCGCCGGTACGGTGGTCTTGGCGGCCCGTCCGGCGGCGGCTCCTCGTCGCCTAGCGGCGGTTTCAGCGGCGGCGGCGGCTCGTTCGGCGGCGGCGGCGCCTCGGGCAGTTGGTAGGGATGTTGTCGCCCGACGATCGCCGCCGCGTCGAACAGGCGATTCGCGACGCCGAGGCGCGCACCAGCGGGGAGTTCGTGGCCGTCATCGCACGCGCCAGCGACACCTATCTGTTCGCGCCCATCGCCGCCGCGGCGGCTGCTGCTTTCGCGACCCCGTTCGCTCTGTGGTTGCTCGGCGTCGCGAGCGCGTTTGCTCCGTTGTATGCGGCGCAGCTCGCGGTGTTCGTCGCGCTCGCCGCGCTGTTGCGCTGGACGCCGGCGACCATGCTGCTGGTGCCGCGGGCGGTGAAGCTGGCGCGCGCACGGCGCCTGGCGCACGAGCAGTTCCACAACCTCGGGCTCAACGGCACGCGCGGGCGCACGGGGGTGCTGCTATTCGTCTCGCGGGCCGAGCGTTACGTCGAGATCCTCGCCGACCGGGGCATCAACGAGGTGGTGCCGCCCGGCACATGGGAGGGCGTGATCGCCGACTTCACACTGAAGGTGCGAGCCGGGCGCAGCGCCGATGGCTTCATCGCCGCGGTGACGGCCTGCGGCGACCTGCTCGCCAGACACTTTCCGCGCGCGCCGGAGGACAAGGACGAGCTCCCCAACGTGCTCGTCGAGCTTTAGGATCGGCTCAGACGAAATTCGATCGCCGCTCATGAAGACGCCGAAGCAGGCGCCTGCTCCGGCGTTCTCGGCAATCCGCCTAAAGGTCGAAGTCGGCGGCGATAAGGTCGGCCGCCGCGATGCCGGACAACAGGACCTCGAATTCGGCCCCGCCGGCGCCGGCCACATTGGCTTGCAGGATGGTGTCGGTGCCGCTCGCCTCGGCGCGCAACTGGCCGGGCGCGCTGAAAGCGGCGGTGCCGATGAAGACGAAGGCCTGGTTGCCGACGGTGACGATATCGGCGTCGATCTCTTCGAGGTCGATTCGATCGCCGGCCGCGGCGCCAGCGCCCTGGAAGTCGGCGATCACGTCGCGGTTACCGGCGCCTACGCCGGAGTCCGTCAATCGGTCGAAGTAGAAATCATCGAAGCCGGCGCCCCCGGTGAGCGAATCGACGCCGGCGCCGCCCTTGATTCTGTCATTGCCGGTGTCGCCGAGGAGCGTGTCGTTGCCGCTGTCGCCCTCGAGCCGGTCGTGGCCGGTGCCGCCGACGAGCGAGTCGTTGCCGGTGCCACCCTCGAGCCTGTCGTCGCCGTCGCCGCCCAGGAGCAAATCGTCGCCCGAGCCGCCTTCGAGCCGATCCCTGCCCGCGCCGCCGTCGAGCGTGTCGTTGCCCCCACGGCCCTCGAGCCTGTCGTCGCCGTCCAGGCCCAAGATGCTGTCGGAGTCGTTGGTGCCGCGCCGCCGGTTGGCGGCCGCGTTACCGATGATGATCGCCATGAAACAATGCTCCTCTATCGTCCCGAGGGGACGGTTGGTTGCTCTCCAAGACCAACAACGGATGAGCGGGCGCTCTATTCCATGGCGCCGAGCGCGAATTTCCGCGCCGTGCGATGCTCCTTGAGGCGCGATCTCGTCTGATGGCTGGCGCCCGAGGCCAGCGCGCGGTTTGCCGATGAAGTGCGCTGCGGCCGGCGGCGGTCCCGGTTGATTCAGGTCAAGGCCGCCGCGGGGTCCGGCGCATAATGTCGCGAATGCCTGGGGCGAGCACCGGTTGGGCATGGCCGCCCGACGACGCGCCTGGGTGCGCCAGGGCGCGGACGCCCATCCAGAAGGGAGCGACGATGTTCAAGAACATACTGGTGCCGCTCGACGGCTCGAAATACTCGCAGAAGGCGGCCGTCGCCGCCATCGACCTCGCCGCGAGGTACGGCTCGAAAATCCACTTCCTTACGGTGACCAAGACGCCGCCGGCTCGGGTGTCGGACAGCCTGCGCCGCTATATGAAAATCGAGCACATGCTGGGCGAGCCCGAGGACATCATCGAGCAGATGGCGAGGGATGTCCTGCGCAAGGCCGAGTTGCACGCCCGCAAGAAGGGCGTCAAGGCCGTAAAGTCGACGACAACCCCCGGCCGGCCGGCGCGCGCCATCGTCGATTTCGCCAAGCGCGAAAAGACCGATCTGATCGTGCTCGGCAGCCGCGGCCTGGGCGAAGTGACCGGCCTGCTGCTCGGCAGCGTGTCGCTCAAGGTCGGCAGCCTCGCGCCTTGCCCGTGCATGATCGTTAGGTGAACGGTCTGGCGCAGCGGCGATGGATTTGGTCATCGACAGCGACGGCGCGGCGGGGCCCGAGCGGCGCCCCGTCGAGGTCGTCGAGCGCAAGGGCCTGGGTCACCCGGACAGCCTGTGCGATGCGCTGGCGGAATCGCTGAGCCTGACGCTCAGCCGGTTCTATCTGGACCGCTTCGGCGCCGTCCTGCACCACAACGTGGACAAGGCGCTGCTGCGCGGCGGCCGGGCGAGGGCGGCCTTCGGGGGCGGGCGGGTCGAGGAGCCGATCGACATCTACATCGCCGGTCGGGCGACGCGCCGGGTGGGCGATGTCGAGATTCCCATCGAGGCGTTGACCGAGGACGCCTGCGTCGGCTGGCTCAGGCGTCACATGCACGCGCTCGATCCCGAACGCCACGTGCGCATCCATTGCCTCATCCGCCCCGGCTCGGCCGATCTGGCCGCCCTCTTCGGCCGCGGCGCGCGCGAGGCGGTGCCGCTCGCCAACGACACCTCCGTCGGCGCCGGCTTCGCGCCGCTGTCGTCGCTCGAGGCCGTGGCGCTCGCGGTCGAGCGGCGGCTCAACGCCGCCGCCACCCGCGACGAACGCCCGGCGGTGGGCGAGGACATCAAGGTGATGGCGGTGCGGCGCGGCGAGCGCATCCAGTTGACCGTGGCGGCGGCGATGGTCGACGCCTATGTCGCCGACATGGCGGACTACGAGCGGCACAAGGCGTGGGTCGCCGAGACGGCGCGCGCGACGGCCGAGTCGATAATGGAGCGGCCGGTCGCCGTCGCCGTCAATACCGCCGACGGCGCGGCCGCGGGCGACATCTACCTGACCGTCACCGGCACATCGGCCGAATCCGGCGACGACGGCGAGGTCGGCCGCGGCAACCGGGCGAACGGGCTTATCACGCCCTATCGGCCAATGACCATGGAGGCGGTGGCCGGCAAGAACGCCGTCAGCCACGTGGGCAAGCTCTACAACCTGGCGGCGGGCCTCATCGCCGATGCGGTCGTGCGCGAGTTCCCCGGCGTGGCGGTCGCCGAATGCTATCTCGTCAGCCAGATCGGCCGGCGGATCGACGACCCGCAGATCGCGCACTTGCACGTTGGGCTGCGCGAACCGGGCCGAGCCGCACCCGCGGGCCTGGGCGACGTGGTGCGCCGCCACTTGGCAATGCTGCCCCAGTTGTGGTGCCGGATGCTGGAAGGCCAGGTCGTCATCGACCGCTGGCCGTTCGACCGGCCGATCCTCCCATGACCGCGGCGGCCGAGCGCCACGAGCGGGCGAGCCGGGCGTTCTTCGAGAAGATCGCGGCCTCGCTTACAGATCGAGTTCGCACCAGGCCGGCGTGTGGTCGGACGGCCTGTCGCGTCCGCGCGGGCCGCGGTCGATGCCGGAAGCTTTGAGCCGGTCGGCCGCCTGCGGCGACAGCAGCAAATGGTCGATGCGCAGGCCCTCGTCGCGGGCGAACCGGTTCCCCTGGTAGTCCCAATAGGTGTAGAGGCGCGGCCCGGCGTTGAGGGCCCGGACCGCGTCGGTGAAACCCAGATGCAGCACGGCGCGGAATTTGGCCCGCGATTCGGGCCGGCACAACGCGTCGTCGGCCCACGCTTCGGGGTCGTAAACGTCCTCGTCGGCCGGCGCCACGTTGTAGTCGCCGCCGATGACCATCGGTTCCTCGTGCGCCAGCAACCGCCGCAGATGCGCGCCCAGCCGGTCGAGCCAGGCGAGCTTGTAGGCGAACTTGTCGCTGTCGATGGGGTTGCCGTTGGGCGCGTAGACCGAGGCCACTCGCAGCACGAGGCTCCGCTTCGGCCGGCGGACCTCGACCAGCGCCTCAACGTAGCGCGCCTGCTCGTCGCCGTCGTCGCCGGGCAGCCGCTCGGCCTCCACGATCAAGGGGTGCTTCGAGAGGATCGCCACCCCGTTATAGGTCTTCTGGCCGATCACCGCGAGGTTGTAGCCGGCGTCCTCGATCTCCAGGCGCGGGAAATCGTCGGCCAGCGTCTTGGTCTCCTGCAGCAGCACCACGTCGGGCGCCGATTCCTTGAGCCAGGGCAGCGCGCTGCCGATCCGGGCCTTGATCGAGTTGACGTTCCAGGTGGCGACGCGCAGCACCGCCGTCAGATCGAGAACGAACTGCCGCAGCCGCAGGAAGACTTGGCGTTGGGGTTGCGCACCTGGAACGACGAGCCGGCCAAATCCTCGACGAAGTCGATCTCCGAACCCGCCAACATGTCGAGCGACACGCTGTCGATGGCGACAGCGACCCCGTCGCGCTCGAACAGCACGTCATCCTCCTGGCGCGCGTGGTCGAGCGAGAAGCCGTACTGGAAGCCGGAGCAGCCGCCGCCCGAGACCGACACGCGGAGCATCAGCCCCGCGGTCTTCTCCTGGGCGATCAGCTGCGCCAGCCGCCTGGCCGCGCTGGCGGAAATGCTGACGCTTCGGCTGCCCGTCTCGGCGTTCATCCCCTAGTTATCTAGGCAGCGGCGCCGAATTGTCAAATTCCAACTGGTCGGAACATGCTCTAGGGTGCCGCCATGACGGCGGTGCCTGCCCTCGAGCCTTACGCCTGCACGCCGGAGGCGAGCCGCGGCCGGCTGGCGGCGGAGCCCCCGAGCCCGACCCGTTCGGCCTTCCAGCGCGACCGCGACCGCATCATCCACAGCACCGCCTTCCGGCGCCTCAAGCACAAGACGCAGGTCTTCGTCTATCACGAAGGCGACCACTACCGAACGCGGCTCACGCACAGCATCGAGGTGGCGCAGATCGCCCGCACGATCGCCCGCGCGCTGGGCCTGAACGAGGATCTGGCCGAGGCGGTGGCGCTGGCGCACGACCTCGGCCACCCACCGTTCGGCCATGCCGGCGAGGAGGCGCTGGACCAGGCGATGGCCGGCTGCGGCGGCTTCGACCATAACGAGCAGACGTTCCGGGTGCTGACGCTCCTCGAGCGCCGCTACGCCGAGTTCGACGGGCTCAACCTGACCTGGGAGTGCCTCGAAGGGGTGGCAAAGCACAACGGACCGCTCTCCGGCCCCGGCAACGATCCTGCGCCGGCCACGATCGCCCGCTACTCGGCCGAGTGCGCCGATCTCGAACTCTCCGGCTGGCCCGGCGCCGAGGCGCAAGTCGCGGCGCTGGCCGACGACGTCGCCTACAACAATCACGATATCGACGACGGCCTACGCGCCGGCCTGTTCGCCGTCGAGGAGCTGGCGGAGGTGCCGCTCGTGGGCCCGGTGTTCGAGGAGGTGCGGCAGCGCTATCCCGGCCTGGAGAGCGGCCGGCTAATTCACGAATCGATCCGCCGCTTGATTGACCGGATGGTGAGCGACCTGATAGACGAGACTCGCCGACGGGCCGAGGACGCGCGCCCGTCGTCGCCGGCGGAGGTGCGCGGGCTCGGTCGGCCGCTGGTGGCCTTTTCCCAGTCGATGCGCCGGAACGACGCGGCCCTCAAGGAGTTCCTGTTCCGGCGCATGTACCGGCACGACAAGGTGATCCGCATGACGGACCGAGCGCGTCGGGTGGTGCGAGACTTGTTCGAGCTCTACGTCGGGCAGCCGGAGCGCCTGCCGGGCGAATGGCGCGCCCTGGCGGAGGGCGCCGGGTCGCCGCCCACGGCGCGGCTGGTCGGCGACTACATCGCCGGCATGACCGACCGCTTCGCGCTCGACGAGCACGAGCGCCTGTTCGGCGCGCCGGCGCCAGAGTGATGGACGCCTTCCGCCATTTCCGGGACGAGATCGTGCGCCGGCTCGGCGACATGGCCGCCGCGGGCGAGATTCCCGCCGGCCTCGATTTCGGCCGCGTCGCCGTCGAGCCGCCGCGCGAGGCGGGCCACGGCGATCTCGCCACCAACGCGGCCATGGTGCTGGCGAAGCCGGCCGGCAAGGAGCCGCGCGATCTGGCCCGGCGCCTCGCGGAGCGGCTGATGGCGCACGAGGCGGTCACCGGCGCCGAGGCGGCCGGCCCCGGCTTCATCAACCTTTGGCTCGCCGATTCGTTCTGGCGCGCGCGCCTGCCCGAGATCCTCGCGGCCGGCGCCGCTTACGGCTCCTCGAACCTGGGCGGCGGCCGGCGGGTCAACGTGGAATACGTCTCGGCCAATCCCACCGGGCCGCTGCACGTCGGGCATGGACGCGGCGCGGTGGTGGGCGACGCGCTCGCCGCGCTGCTTGCCAAGGTGGGTTACTCGGTCAGCCGCGAGTACTACATCAACAACGCGGGCGCCCAGCTCGAGGCGCTGGCGAAGTCCGTCTACTTCCGTTACCGGGAGGCCCTGGGCGAGAAGCTCGCCGACATGCCGGAGGGGCTGTATCCGGGCGATTACCTGGTCCCGGTCGGCCAGGCCCTCGCCAAGAGAGACGGGGACAAGTGGCTGGGCCGACCGCAAAAGGAGTGGACCGAAGAATGCACCAACTTCGGCGAACGGCACATGATGGAACTCATCAAGAGCGATCTGGCGACGCTCGGCATCCGTCACGACAAGTTCGTCTCGGAACGCGACTTGCACCGAAACGGCGCGGTGCAGCGCGCCTTCGATTGGCTGAAAGAAAGCAGGAATCTTGCGGACGAGGACTTGATCTACGAGGGCGTCCTGGAACCGCCGCGGGGCAAGACGCCGGAGGACTGGGAGCCGCGCAAGCAATGGCTGTTCCGCTCCACCCGATTCGGCGACGACGTCGATCGCCCGCTCAAGAAATCGGACGGCTCGTGGACCTATTTCGCCGCCGACATCGCCTACCATTTCGACAAGCTCGAACGCGGGTTCCAGTCCCTCATAAATGTGTGGGGCGCCGATCACGCCGGTTACGTCAAGCGGATGAAGGCGGCGGTAGCGGCGCTGAGCGACGGCCGAGTGGACCTCGACATCAAGATTTGCCAACTTGTCCGCGTGATGCGCGAGGGCCAGCCGGTGAAGATGTCGAAGCGCGCCGGGACCTTCGTCACCTTGCGCGAGGTCATCGACGAGGTCGGCAGGGACGTGGTCAGGTTCATCATGCTGACCCGCAAGAACGACGCCGCGCTCGACTTCGACCTGGTGAAGGCGCGGGAGCAGTCGCGCGAGAACCCGGTTTTCTACGTCCAGTACGCCCATGCCCGGGCGCGCTCGGTCATGCGCCATGCGGCCGCCGAGCTGCCGGAGTTGGCACTCGATCCCGCGGCCCTGGCGCGGGCCCCCCTGGAGCGCTTGACCGATCCGGCGGAGCTTGGTTTGATCAAGCTGATGGCCGGTTGGCCGCGCTTGGTGGAGACCGCCGCGGAAGCCCACGAGCCGCACCGCGTGGCGTTCCATCTGTACGACGTGGCCGCCGCGTTCCACGGCTTGTGGAACAAGGGAAAGGACGAAGCGAAGCTGCGGTTTCTTGTTGCCGATGACCCCGAGCTCACGGCCGCGCGGTTGGCGCTCGTGCAGGCGGTTGCCTCGATCATCGCGTCCGGTCTCGCCATCTTCGGCGTCGAGCCGGTCGAGGAGATGCGCTGATGAGCGCCGACGATCCCGACGAAGTCAGGGCCTCGCTGCTGTCCTCGACGCCGCTGCGTCGGCCGGACAGGATAGAGCCGACGCTGGGCATGCCGGCCCCCGGTGCGGACGACGATCTCGACCCCGAGATTCCGCCGCTGCCGGCGGGGCTGACCGCGCAACGGCCGCCCGATGAACGCGAGCGGCGGTCGCGCATGGCGCGCGGCCGCGCCCTGGTGCCGGTCGTCGTGGCGGTGATCGCGGTCGGCGGCTTCGCCGCCGCGGTCTGGTGGGCCTATGAGCGGGCCGCGCCCGGCGAACGCGAGGAAGTGCCGCTGATCGTCGCCGAGAAGGAACCGGAGAAGGTGCCGCCTGCCTCGGAGGGAGGCCTCGAGGTGCCGTTCCAGGAGGAGACTATCTACGAGAAGTTGGACCCCGGGTCGAGCGCGCCGGTCGCCGAGCAGATATTGCCGCCGCCCGAGACGCCGAGCCCTCAGCCCGCACCGGCGTCTCCGCCGACGGCGCCGGCGCTGCTCGAGACCTTGGCGGCGCCCGAGCCGACCGGCGGGGCGCCTGTCCCCGAGATCGACCTGACCCAGATCGAGCCACCGCCGCTGGCCGCCGCGCCGGAGGCAGCGGAGCCGGCGGAAGAGACGCCGGCGGCGCCCGCGGCCGGCAACCTGTTGGCGGTAGTTCCGACCAAGCCCGTACCGCCCGGAGCCGTACCGCCAGCCGTGCCGGTTGAAGCCGTGCCGCTTGAAGCCACGCCGCCCGAAGTCGCGCTGACCGAAACCGTGCCGCCCGAAGCCGCGCTGGCCGAAGCCGTGCCGGCCACGGGGGCTCCCGTGCTGCGCGTGCAGCTCGCCTCGTTCAAGACGGCGGCCATCGCGCACTTCGAATGGCAGCGGCTGCAACGGAAGTTCCCCGGCTTACTTGGCAGAATGGAGAAGACCGTTTTGCGCGCCGATGTCGCGGGCGGGGGCGTCTATTACCGGCTGCAAGCGGGACCGCTGCCGGATCTCGCGGCGGCGCAGGCGCTGTGCGCCGAGCTCGAACGGAACGATCAGGACTGTATTGTCCCGCTTCCCTGAACCGGCGGCGCGCCTCGCGCGAGTTTCGGCGGCGGTTTACGGCTGCGCCGGGCCGACGCTAGGATCCGAGGAGCGCCGCTTCTTTGCCGCCGCCAACCCGCTAGGGTTCATACTGTTCGCCCGCAACCTGGAAGAACCGCGGCAGGCGCGCGCTCTAGTGGCCGCGCTGCGCGAGGCGGTCGGGCGCCCGGACGCGCCGGTGTTGATCGACCAGGAGGGCGGGCGCGTCGCCCGCCTGAAGCCGCCGCATTGGCGCGCGGCTCCGGCGGCCGAGCGTTTCGGCCGGCTGGCGGCGCGCAACCGGAGCACGGCCGTCGAGGCGGCAAGGCTCAACGCCCGGCTGATCGCGGCGGAACTCACCGACCTCGGCATCACCGTCGATTGCGCGCCGGTTCTCGACCTGCGCTATCCGGGCGCCCACGAGGCGATCGGCGACCGGGCGTTCGCGAACGACCCGGAGCTCGTCGCCGTCCTCGGCCGCGCGGTCGCCGAGGGGTTGATGGAGGGCGGCGTAATACCGGTGATCAAGCACATTCCCGGGCACGGCCGGGCGACAGTGGACAGCCACCGCGAATTGCCGCGGGTGACGGCGCCGCTCGCCCAGCTAGAGCGCACCGATTTCGCGCCGTTCCGCGCGCTCAACGACATGCCGTGGGCGATGACGGCGCACATTGTGTATCGCTCCGTGGACGCCGAGCGGCCGGCCACAACTTCGGCGCGGGTGATCGGCGACGTCATCCGCGGCCGCATCGGCTTCTCCGGCCTCCTGCTGTCCGACGACATTGCCATGGACGCGCTGAGCGGCGGCCCTGCCGAGCGTGCCCGCGCCGCGCTGGCGGCCGGCTGCGACGTAGTGCTGCATTGCAATGGCAAGTTGGAAGAGATGGCGGCGGTGGCGGCGGCGGCGTCGCCGCTGTCCACCGCCGCCATGGCGCGCGTCGAGGCCGGCGCCGCGCGGGTCGGCCGCGCGAAGCCGGCGGAAACGGCGCCGCTCGCCCGCCGGCTTGACAGCCTGCTGGCGGTTTGAATCGATGCCGTCGTTCGACGTCGCCCACGTGCTGCACGTTCTGTCGGTCCTGGCCCTGCCGGTGCTGACCGCGATCACCCTGCACGAGGCGGCGCACGGCTACGTCGCCTGGCGGCTCGGCGACGACACTGCCTACCGTCAGGGCCGCGTCAGCTTCAATCCCCTGCGGCACGTCGATCCCTTCGGCACCATCGTGCTACCGGTCATGCTGATGCTGGCGGGCGGCGTGCTATTCGGCTTCGCCAAGCCGGTGCCGGTCCGATTCGCCCGATTGCGCCGCCCGCGGCGCGACATGGTGCTGGTGGCGGCAGCGGGGCCGGGTGCCAATCTCATTCTGGCAGGCGTGTCGGCGGCGCTGATCCACGTCGCCCTGCAGCTGCCGGAATTCGCCGTTGAATGGGCCTTGGAGACGCTGAATGTTTCCATTTATCTGAATTTGTTACTGGCCGTCTTTAACATGCTACCTCTGCCGCCGCTGGACGGCGGGCGAGTGGCCGTCGGGCTGCTGCCGGCGGCGCTCGGCCGGCGGCTCGCGCGCGCCGAGCGTTGGGGGCTGTTGATCGTGATCGCCGGATTGTTCATCCTGCCGTGGCTGGGCGATCGGGCCGGCATCGACCTCGACGTCTTCGGCTGGCTCGTGGGCGTGCCGACCGCCTACCTATTCGAACTGATCATGGCCCTCGCCGGGTTGAGCTAGGAGTTCCATGCAAGGCGACATCGAGGAGTTTGGCACCGATGGGCCGGGCGGCGGGCAGCTCATCCTCGACCTCGACGGATACGAGGGACCGATCGACGTACTGCTGGCGCTGGCGCGCGAGCAGAAGGTCGATCTGACCAAGATATCGATTCTCCAGCTCGCCGATCAGTATCTCGAATTCGTGGCCCGGGCGCGCCGGCTGAGCCTGGAGTTGGCGGCCGACTATCTGGTCATGGCGGCGTGGCTCGCCTATTTGAAGTCACGGCTGCTGTTGCCGGAGCCGGCGGGCGAGGGCGAGCCGACCGGCCCGCAGCTGGCGGCGGCGCTCGCGTTCCAGTTGCGCCGGCTGGAGGCAATGCAGCAGGCCGGGGCGCGGCTGGTGGCGCTGCCGCGACTGGGGCGCGATTTCTTCCCCCGCGGCGCGCCGGAAGGGATCGAGGTAACGCGCCAGCCGGTGGTCCGCCTGAAGTTGTACGACCTGCTCAAGGGCTATGCCGCCGTCGTCGAGCGTGAACGCGCCGGACCTCTCTACATCGCGCCCTCCGAGCTGTACTCGGTGGACGAGGCGTTGAAGCGTCTGAGCCGTATGCTCGGCCAGGCGATCGAATGGCGCGCGCTGCTCTCCTTCCTGCCGGCGGAGCCGGCCGGCGGCGGCTTGCGCCGGCGCTCGGTATTGGCCGCCACGCTCACCGCGGGCCTGGAACTGGTGCGCGCGGGCGCGGCCGAGATGCGGCAGGACAGGCTGTTCGGACCGATCTATTTGCGTCGCAATGCAGGTGCACCATGAACGAAGAACGTTTCCAACTGCTGCGCGTCATCGAGGCGGTTCTGTTCGCGGTGCCGGAGCCGATGGCCGAGGCGGCGATCGCCTCGCATCTGCCCGCCGACGCCGACGTGGGCGCGCTGATGAATGAATTGGCCGGCCACTATGGCGATCGCGGCATCAATCTGGTGCGCCGCGACGGCAAGTGGGCGTTTCGCACCGCGAGCGACCTCGCCGGGCGGCTCCGCATCGAGGTGCCGGCGATCCGCCGGCTGTCCCGGGCGGCCGTGGAGACGCTGGCCATCGTCGCCTACCATCAACCCGTGACCCGTGCCGAGATCGAGGAGATTCGCGGCGTCGCGCTGTCTCGGGGCACGCTCGACACGCTGCTCGAGCTGGGCTGGGTGCGCCCGAAGGGCCGGCGGCAGACGCCCGGCCGCCCCGTCACCTGGGCCACCACCGACGCGTTCTACGATCACTTCGGGCTGCAAGGGCCGGACGCGCTGCCCGGCATCGAGGAGTTGCGGTCGGCGGGGCTGCTGGAGATCGGTTCGGCGATTTCCGCTCTCGGCGTGCGGGAGATGGATGAGGCGGCGCCCGCGGACGGCGCGGAAGAGGCTGAGCCGCTCGACGAAGAGGCGCTGGTGGAGGCGCTCGACATCGACGACGAGGAGATCGAGCCGCCCGCGGCCGCGAAGCGGCTCGCCTGAGCCGCGCCCGGCGACGCCCGGGAATCGATTAACTCATTGCATCGGCCCGCATTTCGCCTACATCAGTGGCACTGGCGACATGCGTCGCGGCGCGGTAGGGTGTTTGCCGTAGTCCGCGCGGCTCGCCGCGGTTAGGTCAAGGAGTACCCCTAATGGGAAGCTTTAGCATTTGGCACTGGCTGATCGTCCTCGCCATCATACTGCTGCTCTTTGGCGGCGCCGGGAAGATTCCGAAATTGATGCGCGACATGGGCCAAGGCATCACCGCCTTCAAGCGCGGCATGAAGGAAGATGACAAGAGCAAACCGGCAGCCGGCGACGGGGCCCTCGAGGGTTCCGGCTCCAGCGAGAAGGACAAAGCGGCCGGCTAGGAACCGACGGCGGGACAACCGTTCGCCGACGCCCCGATGTTCGATATCGGCTGGTCCGAAATGGCGATCATCGCCGTGGTGGCGCTGGTCGTGGTCGGGCCCAAGGAGTTGCCGAGCGCGCTCAGGACCTTCACCCAATGGATGAAGTCCGCCCGCAAGCTGGCGCGCGAGTTCCAGGGCGGCATCGACCAGATCGTGCGCGAGGCCGAGCTGGACGAGGCGCGGAAGGCAATTCAAGCGACCACGAAGGAGGTGCAGAAGGAGATCGAGACCGCGGTCGATCCGACGGGCGACGTCAAGTCGGCCATGACCGGCATCGCGGACGCCAAGATCGAGGCACCGAAATCGCCGCCGACGCCGGCGGCCGCCGCGCCCGCCGACGCAGCGCCGGCCGTCGCGGCCAAGGCCGGCGACTGAACCTTGAGCGCGCCCAACGACAAGAAGATGCCACTGCTCGATCACTTGGTCGAGCTTCGCAACCGCTTGCTGTATTCGCTGATCGCGCTGGTCGCGACCTTCCTCGTCTGCTTCTACTTCGCCCAGGACATCTTCGATTTCCTGGCGGCACCGCTGGCGCAAATCCTGCTGCAGGAGACCGGCCGGCGGTTCATCTACACCGGACTGGCGGAAGTGTTTTTCACCCAGGTCAAGGTCGCGTTCTTCGGCGGCGCGTGCCTCTCCTTCCCGTTGTTCGCCCACCAGATCTGGAGGTTCGTGGCGCCGGGCCTGTTCAAGAACGAGAAAATGGCGTTTTTGCCGTTCCTGATCGCCTCGCCGATCATGTTCGCGCTGGGCGCAGCGATTCTATATTACGTCCTGCTGCCGCTGGCCTGGAGGTTCTTCCTCGGCTATCAGTCGCCGGGCGGACCCGACACGCTGCCGATCGAGCTCGAGGCGCGGGTCGGCGAGTACGTCTCGCTGGTGATGAAGCTGATCTTCGCCTTCGGGATTTGCTTCCAACTGCCGATCGCGCTCACCCTCATGGCGCGGGCCGGCCTGGTGAGCGCGGCGACGCTGGCGGCCAAGCGGCGATACGCCATCGTCGGCGTGTTCGTCCTGGCCGCGGTGGCGACGCCGCCCGATCCGATAAGCCAGATCAGCCTCGCGTTGCCGCTCATTCTCTTGTATGAGGCGTCCATCTGGCTCGCCAAGTATATCGAGAAACGCCGTGCCGAACGCGAGCAGCGGGAAGCTGCGGGCAGCGGCAGCGACGTGGCGCCGGTGTAATCCGGCCGCGGTTCGAACGCCCAGATGCTTGACCTGAAGTGGATCCGCGACCATCCCGAGCCGTTCGACCGCGCGCTATGCCGCCGCGGCCTGCCGGCGATGGCGGCCGAGGTCCTGGCCGTGGACCGGCGGCGGCGAGAGGCCGAGACCCGTTTGCAGGAGTTGCAGCAGCGGCGCAACGCGGCCTCGCAGCAGATCGGCCGGGCCAAGGCCGCGGGCGCGGATGCGAGCGCGCTCATGGCCGAGGTGGCGTCCCTCAAGGACGCGACGCAGCGGGCGGAGACGGCGGCGGCGGCGGCCGAAAAGGCATTGAACGATCTTCTCGCCGGTGTTCCCAACTTGCCTGCCGCGGACGTGCCGGACGGGCAGGATCCCGGCGCCAACGCCTTATTGCGAACCCATGGAGAGCCGCCCCGTTTCGGCTTTCCGGCGCGCCAGCATTACGAGCTGGGCGAGGCGCTGGGGCTGATGGATTTCGAGGCGGCAGCGCTGCTGTCGGGCGCCCGCTTCGTCGTTCTCAAGGGCGCGCTGGCGCGCATGGAGCGCGCGCTCGCTGCGTTCATGCTCGATCTGCACACGCGCGAGTTCGGCTACACGGAGATTCTGCCGCCGGCGCTGGTGCGCGACGCCGCGGTGTTCGGCGTCGGCCAGTTGCCGAAATTCGCCGACGACCTGTTCGCCACCACCAACGGCTACTGGCTGATACCGACCGCGGAAGTGCCGCTGACCAACCTGGCGGCCGGCAGAATTCTCGACGCTGGCGAACTGCCGCTGCGCTTCACCGCGCATACGCCCTGCTTTCGCGCCGAGGCCGGCGCCGCCGGCAAGGATACCCGCGGCATGCTGCGCCAGCACCAGTTCAGCAAGGTGGAGCTGGTCAGCATCGTGCGGCCCGACCAGTCGGCGGCGGAGCATGAGCGCATGACCGCCTGCGCCGAGGAGGTGCTGAAGCGCCTCGGCCTGCCGTATCGGGTGGTGCTCTTGTGCACCGGCGACATGGGTTTCGCCGCGCAGAAGACCTACGACATCGAGGCGTGGCTGCCGGGCCAGGGCGCCTACCGCGAGATTTCGAGCTGCTCGAACTGCGGCGACTTCCAGGCCCGGCGCATGAAGGCGCGGTTCCGCGGCGCCGGCGACAAGGCGACGCATTTCGTCCATACCCTCAACGGCTCCGGCCTTGCCATCGGCCGCACGATCATCGCCATCCTGGAAAACTGCCAGCGCGCCGACGGCAGCGTGGCGGTTCCCGAAGTCTTGCGCCCGTACATGGGCGGTCTGCAAAGCATCGCCGCCCATGCCTGAAGCACCGCCCGAGCTCGCCTTCACCCGCATCCTCGTCACCAACGACGACGGCATCAACGCGCCCGGGCTGAAGGTGCTGGAGCGTGTCGCGCGGATGCTATCGCGCGACGTCTGGGTGGTTGCGCCCGAGGTGGAGCAGAGCGGGGCGGGGCACTCGCTGACCCTGCGCCGGCCGCTACAGGTGCGCCGGCTGTCGAGCCGCCGCTTCGCCGTGGACGGCACGCCCACCGATTGCGTGCTGCTGGCGGTGAACCACATCGTCCGGCCGCGCCCGCCGCGTCTCGTGCTGTCGGGCGTCAATCGCGGCGCCAACCTGGGCGAGGACGTGACCTACTCGGGCACCATCGCGGCGGCGATGGAGGCGACGCTGCTGCGTATTCCGGCCATCGCGCTGAGCCAGATTCGCGACGGCGCCACCGTGCACTGGCAAACGGCCGAACACCATGCGCCCGACGTCATTCGCCGCCTGATGCGGGTAGAGTGGCCGCCCGACACCATGATCAGCGTCAATTTTCCCAATGTCCTGGCGCCTGCCGTGACGGGCGTGCGGCTGGCGCGCCAGGGCCGCCGGGCGGCGGGCATCGAGGTGGTGCAGATGACCGATCCGGTCGGCCGGCCCTATGTCTGGATCGGCGACTTCACAAGCGACGACGGCGTGGCTGGGGGGACCGACCTGGCGGTGACGCGCGAGGGCGCCATCTCGGTGACGCCGCTTCGCGTTGACATGACGGACGAGCGGATGCTCAAGAAACTGCGGACCAGCTTCACGTGAGCCTCGCCGCGCGCAAGATCCGCCTGATCATGCTGCTGCGCCAGGCAGGCATAACCGATACCAGGGTGCTGGCGGCAATCGAGCGCATCCCGCGCGAGGCCTTCGTGCCGGAGCCCTTCCTCGATCAGGCCTACGAGAACCGGGCGCTTCCCATCGGGCACGGCCAGACCTTGAGCCAGCCGCAGGTGGTGGCCCTGATGACGCAGTCGCTTGCGCTCCGCCCGCGTCACAAGGTGCTGGAGATCGGCACCGGGTCCGGCTACCAGGCGGCGGTGCTGTCCCGCCTGGGCCGGCGGGTCTATACCATCGAGCGCCACAAGGCCCTGTTGCGCGCGGCGGAGAGGCGGTTCATGGAGCTGCGGCTGCACAACATCACCGCCAAGACGGGCGACGGCAGCCTGGGTTGGAAGGAGCAAGCGCCGTTCGACCGCATTCTCGTCACGGCCGCTACCGGCGAGGTGCCCTCGGCGCTATACGAGCAACTCGCGATCGGTGGTATCATGGTGCTTCCGATCGGCCCCGAGCGGGGCGATCAGGACTTGGTACGGATCGCCCGGACCGCGGCCGGCGAGAAACGGGACAGCCTGGGCGCGGTTCGTTTCGTGCCGCTCGTCGTCGGGCTGCTGGCGGCCGAGGAGGCGGGACGCGAGGTTCCCTCTGGACCTGGCGATCTTACTCTGGCATGAGCGGCGCGGAATGACGCGCCCGAGGCGATGATGACGCGGAGGACTCGCGGGATGAGGCGAATTGCGGGGACCGTGGCAATGTTGGCGGCCTTGCTGGCCGTTGCGGCCTGCAACCGGTCCGGCCGTCCGCCGCTCGACGCCGAAGCGGCCGCGCGGGCGACCGAGGCCCCGGTTCCGGATATCGGCTCCCAGGGCGGCAGCTACACCGTCGCCGAGGGCGACACCATCTACCAATTATCGAGCAGCTTTCGAGTATCGATCCGCGAGCTCATCGAGGTGAATGGCCTCAGGCCGCCCTACCGGCTGACGCCGGGTCAGGTGCTGACCATTCCCGCCCGGCGCGAGCACGTCGTGCAGGCGGGCGACACCATCTACGGAATATCCCGGCGTTACGGCATCGATCGCAGCTCGCTGATCCGTCTCAACGGCATCCAGCCGCCCTACATTATCCGCATCGGCCAGCGGCTGCTGTTGCCGGCGTCCGTGCGCTCGGCGGTTGCGAATGCCGAGGCGCCGGCGGCTACGCCAACCGAGGGGCCCGCGCCGGACACGTCGGGCGCCATCACCTCGCTCGAATTGACTCCGCCGGAGGCGATGCCGGCGCCAAGCGCTTCCGTCCCGCCCCCGCAACCCTTGTCGCCATCCGCGGCGCCGCCGGCCAAACCGGAACCCGCCATTGCCGGCGCGTCATCGCCGGCCTCGGACGGCCGGTTCTTGTGGCCGGTCAACGGCAAGCTGCTGTCGCGCTTCGGCGAGAAAGCGGGCGGCCTGCGCAACGACGGGCTCAACATCGCGGCGCCGCGCGGCGCGCCCGTCAAGGCGGCCGAGGCCGGGGTGGTCGCCTACGTCGGCAACGAGATGCAGGGGTTCGGCAACCTGTTGTTGATCCGGCACGCCAATGGCTGGACCTCGGCCTATGCGCACAACGACAGGATCCTGGTGAAGCGCGGCGACAGGGTTAAGCGCGGGCAGACGGTGGCGCGCGTCGGCAGCACCGGCAACGTCGCCGAGCCGCAGCTTCACTTCGAGATTCGCCGGGGCACCGAGGCGGTCGACCCGTTGCCTCACCTGGCGTCGAGCGGGGCGTAGCGCGGAATCGCGCTGACTGGAGACTGCCCGCTCGCCGAAGCGACGGCTCGCTCGCATTCTTCCGACGTCGTTCCGGCGCAAGCCGGGACCCTTGGCACTGCCAACGCGGGCCGTCGAAACGGATACCGGCTTTCGCCGGCATGACGATCGGAGAAAACCGCCACCGGAATGGGTCCGGGGGCGCCGGCGTGAGGACTGGAGAGAACGGCCTGCCCCGCGAAAGACCGGGGAGCGATTCCAGTCAGCTAAACTCTGCTCTTGCGAATCTATTCCAGTCGCTTGCCCAGGCGTCCGGCCAAGTCCTGAATGAACTGCCAGGCGACGCGGCCCGAGCGCGCACCGCGCGTCACGGACCACTCGTTGGCCTCGGCGCGCAGGGCTTCGAGCGGAACCGCGAGGCCGTAGTGCCTGGCATAGCCCTCCACGATCGCGAAGTAGGTGTCCTGGTCGCAGGCGTGGAAGCCGAGCCAGAGCCCGAAGCGATCGGACAAAGACACCTTCTCCTCGACGGCGTCCGCCGGACTTATGGCGGTCGAGCGCTCGTTGTCGATCATCTCGCGCGGCATCAGATGGCGGCGGTTGGAGGTGGCATAAAAGATGGCGTTGTCCGGCCGGCCCTCGATGCCGCCTTCCAGGATCGCCTTCAGCGACTTGTAGCTGGTGTCGGCGCCGTCGAAGGAGAGATCGTCGCAGAACAGGATGACGCGCCGCTTGCCGGCGCCGAGCACCTTGAGCAGGCGGGGCAGGGAGGCGAGGTCCTCGCGGTGGATCTCGATCAGCGCCAGTCGCGCGGCCGTGCCTTCGTCGTTGACCTTGGCGTGGACCGCCTTGACGAGGGAGCTCTTGCCGGTGCCGCGCGCGCCCCACAGCAGGGCATTGTTCGCCGGCAGGCCGCGCGCGAAACGCCGGCTGTTCTCCAGCAGGATGTCGCGCGGCCGGTCGATGCCGCGCAGCAATTCGATCGGCACCCGGTTCACTCGCGCCACGGCCTCCAGCCGGCCGCCGTCGGAATGCCAGACGAAAGCGTCGGCGCCGTCGAGATCGGCGCCGGCATGCGGCCTAGGCGCCAACCGGTCGAGGCCGGCGGCGATCGAACGCAGCAGCGCTTCCAGCGTGGGATCGGTCATCCGAGGCGATTCCCCGAGAACGGCGCCTCGCTTCTAGCATAACGCCGAGGTCGGTCAATGGCGGCTGGGTTGCATTTCGCCGCTGGGCCGGTATAGTCCGGCCGCCCCGCGCCCCCCGGGCCGGTCCACGATGGAGACAAGTATGTTGATCTCGCCGGCCTACGCGCAGGCTGCCGGTGGCGGAATGGGGTTCGATCTCGTTTCGATACTGCCGCTGGTCCTGATTTTCGTCGTCTTCTATTTCCTGTTGATTCGCCCGCAGCAGAAGAAAGTGAAGACCCACAAGGCGATGGTCGGGGCGTTGCGGCGCGGGGACCGGGTGGTGACCTCGGGCGGCCTGATCGCGGTCGTCAGCAAGGTGATCGGCGACAACGAGTTGCAGCTTGAGATCGCGGACGGCGTGCGCGTGCGCGCGGTGCGCTCCAGCGTCTCCGAGTTGCTGACGCGCACCGGCGAGGCCGGCGAGGACAGCGGCAAGGCGCGCACCGAGGAGCGGGGCGAGGGCGCCAGGTCCGACTGACGGCGCCCGGCCAGTCAGCGTCGACCAGTCGCGGCGAGCGCCATGATCTATTTCGCCAAATGGAAGATCGCGGTCATCGCCGCCGTGCTGCTCGCCGGCATCGTGGCGGCGGCACCCAATCTTCTCAGCCCCGAGACGGCGGAACGCCTACCCGACTGGTTGCCGCATCAACAGGTGAGCCTGGGGCTCGACCTGCAAGGGGGCTCGCACCTCCTCATGGAGGTGGGGGTGGGCGTCGTGGTCCAGGAGCGGATAACGGCCGCGGTCGACGGCGCGCGGACGGCGCTGCGCAAGGCAAACATCGGCTACACCGACCTCGGCGCGGTCGGCAACGAGGTCCGCGTGCGGCTGCGCGATCCGGGCATGCTGGAGGCGGCGCGGCCGCTGCTGGAGGAGGCCGCGGCCGGCATGCGGCTGGCGACCGAAAGCGACGGCTCGGCGCGGATCATCCTCGACGAGCAGGTCCTGAGGGACATCGAGCGGCGCGCTGTCGAGCAGTCGATCGAGATCATCCGCCGGCGCATCGACGAGACGGGCGTCAAGGAGCCGACCATCCAGCGCCAGGGCGCGAGCCGCATCCTGGTGCAGCTTCCGGGGGTCAAGGAGCCGGAGCGCATCAAGGCGCTCATCGGCAAGACCGCCAAGATGACGTTCCGGTTCGTCGACACCACGGTGACGCCGGAGGAGGCCGAGGCGGGGCGGCTGCCGCCCAACGCCGAGCTGTTGGCGAGCACCGACACCGAACGAGAGGGCATGCCGCAAGCCTACGTCGTGCAGAAGCGCGTCATGGTGAGCGGCGAGAACCTGGTCGACGCCCAGGCCACCTTCGAGGACAACCGGCCGGTCGTCAGCTTCCGATTCGATTCGCTCGGCGCCAAGCGTTTCGGCGACGCCACCCGCGACAACGTCGGCAAGCTGTTCGCCATCGTACTCGACGGCAAGGTGATCAGCGCGCCGGTCATTCGCGATGCCATCCTCGGCGGCAGCGGCATCATCAGCGGCAGCTTCACCGTGCAGTCGGCCCAGGACCTGGCGTTGCTACTGCGCGCCGGCGCCTTGCCGGCGCCGCTCACCGTGCTCGAGGAACGCACGGTGGGAGCCGACCTCGGCGCCGATTCGATCGAGGCGGGCAAGCTTGCCAGCGTCGTGGGACTGGCGGCGATCGTGCTGGCGATGCTGGCCGCCTACGGCCTGTTCGGGGTATTCGCCAACATCGCGCTGGTGTTGAACGGCGTGCTGCTGGTGGGCGCGCTCTCGCTGCTGCAAGCGACCCTGACGCTCCCCGGCATCGCCGGCATTGTGCTGACGCTGGGCATGGCGGTGGACGCCAACGTGCTGGTGTTCGAGCGCATCCGCGAGGAGGTGCGCAACGGCCGCAGCCCGGTCACCGCCATCGACCACGGCTATCGCGAGGCGATGAGCACCATCATCGATGCCAACCTGACGACGCTGATCTCCTCGCTGATCCTTTTCATGCTGGGCTCGGGCCCGGTCAAGGGCTTCGCGGTGACGCTGTCGATCGGCATCCTCACCTCGGTGTTCACCGCCGTCATGGTGACCCGGCTCATCACCGTGCTGTGGCTCAAGGGCTGGCAGCGCCGCGCCCGCGAGCAGCTCCTGCCGCTTTGACATGTTCCGTCCGGTCCACCTGGTTCCGCCCGATACGCGCATCGATTTCATGCGCTATCACAAGCTTTGTTTCCTCATTTCGCTCGCCCTCGTCATCGGATCGGCCGGGCTCATCGCCGTCAAGGGCCTCAATTTCGGCATCGACTTCCGCGGCGGTATCCTGATGGAGGTTGAGACGCCGGAGCCGGCGGACCTCGGTCGAATGCGCGCCACGCTGGGCGGGCTCGATCTCGGCGAGGTGGCATTGCAGGAGTTCGGGGCGTCCAATTCGGTCCTTATCCGCGTGCAGCGGCAGGAGGGCGACGAACAGGCGCAGATCCGCGCGGTCAACGCTATCAAGGAGGCGCTCGGTACCGGTATCGAGTACCGGCGCACCGAATATGTCGGTCCCAAGGTGGGCGGCGAGCTGATCGACTCGGCGTTGCTCGCGGCGGCGCTGGCGCTGGCCGGCATCGCCGCCTACATCTGGTTCCGCTACGAGTGGCAGTTCGGCGTCAACGCCATCGTCGCCACCTTCCACGATTGTATCACGACGGTCGGGCTGTTCGCGCTGCTCGACCTCGATTTCAATTTGACCACCGTGGCCGCGGTGCTGACCATCGCCGGATACTCGGTCAACGACACCGTGGTCGTGTACGACCGGGTGCGCGACGAGATGCGCCGCTACAAGAAGATGCCGATGGCCGAGCTCATCAACCTCGCGATCAACAAGACGCTGTCGCGCACCACGGTCACCAGCGGGCTCACCATGCTGTCCGTGCTGGCGCTGTTTTTTTTCGGCGGCGAGGTCATTCGCGGCTTCAGCCTGGCGCTGATTTGGGGCATTTTCATCGGCAGCTATTCCACGATCTTCGTGGCGACGCCGATGCTGATCTATATGAATCTGCGGCGCGCGCGCGGCGGCGAGCCGGCGGGGGCGGACAAGGGCGCCGCCGAGCCGCGCCGGCCGTGAGGGCATTCCGGGCGTGGACCTGACGCCGCTCATCCCGGCCGGCCGGCAGATCATCGAATCCTACGGCGACGGGCGCTTCCGAGTGAGCGGCGCCGTGTTCGGCGGCTCCATCCTGGTGTTCACGGATCGCACGCTGCCGTGGCCCGTCGCCGAGGCGGGACAGGTGACCGCCGAGAGCCTGGGCGAGGTCGCGCGGGCCGGCGCCGCGGGCACGGTCGAGGTCTTGCTACTCGGCTGCGGCGGGCAGGCGGCGCCGGTTCCGGCGCCGCTTCGTCAAGCGCTGCGCGCGGCGGGCGTCGTCATCGAGCCGATGGACACCGGCGCCGCGGCGCGCACCTACAACGTGCTGATGTCGGAGGGGCGCCGGGTCGCCGCCGCCTTGATCGCGGTGGGTTGACGAGATGGGACTGAACGGGGCCGCCGGAGCGGCCCCGCTCATAGGCCGTCGTCCGCCGCGACCTCAATAGATATTCTGCGCCGAAACCATCGCGAACAGCATCGGGATCGACAGTGCGGTGTTGGTCCGCGAGAACAGCATCGCGGTGCGCGCCGCCGCCTTCTTGGCGTCCGCGTCGGCCTCGACCAGGCCCAACGCCTTCTGCTGATTGGGCCAGATCACGAACCACACGTTGAACCACATGATGGCGGCGAGCCACATGCCGATGCCGATCGCGGTATGCATCGGTACGCCGTCGATCAGCCCGATGAGGATCGCTTCCAGCAGATAGCCGTTGATTGCCGCCAGGATGACGCCGGTGACGAGCGTGGCCATCGCCGCCCAGCGGAACCAGAACAGCACCTCGGGCGCGATCACCTTGCTGATCGCCGGCTTCTGCTCGTCTGGGATCTTCGGCATGCTCGGGATCTGAACGAAGTTGAAGTAGTAGAGCAGGCCGATCCACAGGATGCCGCTCAAGACGTGCAGCCAGCGGAACAGGAACGACCAGAAGGTGGCGTTGTCGAAGCCCTGTATCCCCAGGTAGAGGAGGAACAGGATGACGGCGAGACCGAGGCCGACCGCCAGGGTCTTGT
This sequence comes from uncultured Rhodospirillaceae bacterium, assembly GCA_964411425.1. Classification (GTDB taxonomy): domain Bacteria; phylum Pseudomonadota; class Alphaproteobacteria; order Dongiales; family Dongiaceae; genus CAYPKW01. The sequence continues at coordinate 22,334 of CAYPKW010000011.1, read as the reverse complement.
GCAAGGACTGCAGGATGGATGCCATGAGGACCTCCCCCGTTACGGGCCCACGTGCAGGTTAACACAGTATGTTGTGGAATGCATCTAATTTACCCCCTAGATTTGTGGTGCCGAGCCAGCCCTCGAGATCGGCAAGCGCGCGTGCCGCCAGCGCCGGCTTGCGGGCCGCGCGGGCCAAATCCGTCCCATCGCGGCTGGGCAGCGGCGGCAAAAGGCCGAAATTTATGTTCATCGGCTGGAAGGTGCTCGGGTCTGCACCGCCCGCGATATGGCCGAGCAGCGCGCCCAGCGCCGTCGTCGAGGGTGGTGCCACGGGCCGCGCGCCATGCCGCTCCGCGGCGGCGAAGCGCCCGGCGAGCAGTCCGATCGCGGCGCTTTCCACGTAGCCCTCGACGCCGGTGATCTGGCCGGCGAGGCGCAGCCGCGGTTCCACCTTGAGCCGGAGCCAGCGATCCAGCAGCCGCGGGCTGTTGACGAAGGTGTTGCGGTGCAGCCCGCCCAGCCGCGCGAACTCGGCGTTCTCCAGGCCCGGGATCGTGCGGAAGATGCGCACCTGCTCCGCGTGCTTCAGCTTGGTCTGGAATCCGACCACGTTGTAGAGGGTGCCGAGGGCGTTGTCCCGGCGCAGCTGGACGACCGCGTAGGGCCGCCGGCCGGTGCGGGGATCGGTCAATCCGACCGGCTTCATCGGGCCGAAGCGCAAGGTATCGCGGCCGCGTACGGCCATGACCTCGATCGGCAGGCAACCCTCGAAATAGGGCGTGTTCGTCTCCCACGCCTTGAATTCCGTCTTGTCGCCCGCCAGCAGCGCGCCGACAAAGGTCTCGTATTCCGCCCGGTCGAGTGGGCAATTGATGTAATCCGCCGTGCCGCCGCCGGGGCCGGTCTTGTCGTATCGGGACTGGAACCAGGCGCGGGCGAGGTCGATCGTATCGGTGTGGACGATGGGGGCAATGGCATCGAAGAAGGCGAGGGACGCCTCGCCGGTAAGCGTCTGCATCGCCGCGGCAAGGGCCGGCGAGGTGAGCGGCCCGGTGGCGACAATCACCTGGTCCCAGTCGCTGGGCGGCAATCCCGCCACTTCGCCCCGCGCGATGGCAAGCAATGGCTCGGCGTCAAGCCGCGCCGTCACCTCGGCGGCGAAGCCGTCGCGGTCCACGGCAAGCGCGCCGCCGGCCGGCAGCTTGTGGCGGTCCGCCGCCGCCATGACGAGCGAGCCGCAGCGGCGCATCTCCTCGTGCAGCAGCCCGACGGCATTGTGCGAAGCGTCGTCGGAACGGAACGAGTTGGAGCAGACGAGCTCGGCCAGGCGATCGGTCTTGTGGGCCTCGGTGGAGCGCAGGGGCCGCATCTCGTGCAGCACCGCCGGCACGCCGGCGCGCGCCAACTGCCAGGCGGCCTCGCTGCCGGCGAGGCCGCCGCCGATGACGTGTACCGGCGAGGACGAGCGGCCCATCGCCGCCAGACATAGCCTCGCGCGGCGGCCACTGCAACGGTCTGTCCGGCCAGGGGCACGCGAGGCTATTCACCGCCGGCCGTTTGGTGTTTAATCGAACCCTCGTCGCTGCCCGGCGGACCGGGGAGGCGGGCGACGGGCGCGGACAGGCCCGGCGATGGTGGGAGGTGTGACGAGGGAACGTTCGACCGACGAGCCCTGGCGCATCGGGGTGCTTTTTTCGCAGACCGGGGTCACCGCGGTCATCGAGGAAAGCCAGTTGCGCGGTAGCATCCTCGCGATCGAGGAGATCAACGCCAGCGGCGGCATCAACGGCCGCGAACTGGTGCCGCATGTGTACGATCCGGCCTCGGACGCACGCAGCTTCGCGCGCCTGGCGGATCGGCTGATGTGCGTCGACGGGGTCAATGTGATCTTCGGCTGCTACACTTCGAGCAGCCGGCGCGCGGTGTTGCCCGTCGTCGAGCGGCGCAACGGCCTGCTCTGGTATCCGACGCTATACGAGGGCTTCGAATACTCGCCCAACGTCATTTACACCGGCGCCGCGCCCAACCAGAACAGCGTCGAGCTGGCCGAGTTCCTGATGGAGAACTACGGCACCCGTTTTTACTTCGTCGGCTCCGACTACATCTACCCGCGCGAATCGAACCGCATCATGCGCGATCTGGTGCGCGTCCACCGCGGCGCCGTGGTCGGCGAGCGCTACCTGGATCTCAATGCCGATCCGGTCGACTTCAAGTCGGTGGCGCGCGACATCCGGCGGGCCCAGCCGGACGTCATATTTTCCACCGTGGTCGGCGACTCGACCGCCTATCTCTACAAGGCCTACGCCGATGCCGGGCTCGATCCCGACGTCATGCCGATCGCCAGCCTCACGACCAGCGAGGCGGAGGTCCAGCGGATGGGAGGCGACGTGGCCGCGGGGCACATTACCGCGGCGCCTTACTTCCAGCAGGTCAGCACGCCCGACAACTCCTCCTTCGTGGCCCGCTATCAGAAACGCTTCGGCGCCGACCAGCCGACGAACATGTGCGTCGAGGCGGCCTATTTCCAGGTGCATGTGTTCGCCCGGGCGCTGTCCCAGACCAACACCATGGACACCGAGGTGCTGCGCCCGGTGGTGCTCGGCAGCGGCTACGACGCGCCCCAGGGACACATCTCGATCGACGAGGACAGCGGGCACACCGACCTGTGGACCCGCATCGGCCGGGCCAACCGCGACGGGCAGTTCGACATCGTGCGCGAATCCCACGTGGCGGTGAAGCCCGACCCGTATTTGACCACGCATTTCGGCCTGACGGCGCCGTAACGGCCGCCGATCCGGGGGCAAGCAAGGGACAGGGCCCCCGGGGCCGTGGACGATGCCGGTGGAGGCGGCGATGAACCATCCGGGTGGCGAGGATCTGGGGCAGTTGCGCGTGGCGGTCGCACTTCTGCGCGACCGCGACGGCGAGACGATCATCCGCCAACTGCAGCGGCTGGGCTGCCAGGCGCAGCACCTGTGGCCGGCCCCCGCGGAGCTGCCGAGGCCCCTTGACGCCGTGTTCTATCAGATCGACCGCGACCCGCCGGGCGCCTTTCCCTGGACGGCGGAGGGGGCGCCGGCCGCGATTATCGCGGTGACGAGCGGCGATGCAGCGGCGGAGTTGCGCGCATTGGCGGGGAGCGGCGCCCACGCCGTGCTCAATCGACCGGTGACGGCCTCGGCGGTATTGACAAACCTGATGCTGGCCCGTAACAATTTCCGTTACGAAAGGCGGCTGTTAGGCAAGATCGCCAAGCTGGAGGACACGCTGCGCTCCATCCGCAAGGTGGAGCAGGCGAAGGCGATCTTGATGAAAGAAAAAAACCTGGAGGAACAGGAGGCGTATCGGTATCTGCGGACGCAGGCGATGAACCGGCGCGTTACGATTGCCACGGTTGCTTCCGCGATCGTCAGTGCCAAGGACTTGTTGACCTAGCGCTGACTTCTTGACTGGGGTATCTCTCTCGGCGAGGCCCGCTACACCGGGCCGGAGTCGGGGGGCGGCAATGGCGCCGCCGATGAAATCAGGGCGATGCCGCCCCACATGACAGTTTCCGCTTCGGAGCTGGCAGGTGGGGTGTTTGTTTTTGGGCGTTCAGTACTGTCACTCATGACGGGGAGGACGAGACCATGAGGATCAAGATCGGGCGACGGGCATTTCTCAAGGGCTCCGCCGCCGCGGCGGCGGGGACGGCGGCGTGGACGGTGACGAACCCACCATTCTATTTCGCCAGGAACATCGTAAAGGCGGCGGAAGGCGACACCATCAAGGTCGGCATTCTGCACTCGCTCTCAGGCACGATCGCCATCATCGAGCGCTCGCTGCACAACGCCGAGCTGCTGGCGATCGAGGAAATCAATGCCGCGGGCGGCGTCAACGGCAAGATGATCGAGCCGGTGATCGAGGACCCGCAGTCGCTGGTGCAGGTGTTCAACGAGAAGGCGAAGAAGCTGCTGCTCGAGGACAAGGTGACGGCCGTGCTCGGCTGCTACACCTCGGCAAGCCGCCAGTCGGTGTTGCCGGTATTCGAGCAATACAACGGCGTGCTGCTCTATCCGACGCTGTACGAGGCGCAGGAGTGCAGCAAGAACGTCTTCTACACAGGGGCGGTGCCGAACCAGCAGCTCGACGACTTCGTGCCCTGGATCATCAACACGCTGGGCCGCAAGAAGTTCTACCTGATCGGCGCCAACTACATCTATCCGAAGGAGACCAACCGCGAGGTCAAGGCGCTGCTGCAGCTGCACGGCGGGGAGACCATCGCCGAGGAGTACTCGCCCCTCGGCCACACCGAGTTCTCGACCAACATCAACAAGATCGCGGCGAGCGGCGCCGACGTCGTGTTCTCGGATCTGGTCGGCGACCAGATCGTCGCCTTCTACAAGCAGTACAAGCAGTTCGGCATTACCGCCAACGACATCCCGATCTGCACGCCGATCACGACCGAGCAGGAAATCCAGGCGATGGGCGCCGAATACGCGCTCGGGCACTACACCTCGTTCAACTACTTCCAGTCCACCGACACGCCCGAGAACAAGACCTTCGTCGAGCGCTTCAAGGCCAAGTACGGCGCGGACCAGGTGACCAACGCGGTGATGGAGGCGGCCTACTTCCAGACCTACTTCCTCGCCCAGGCCATCGCCAAGTCCGGCACCGACGCCGATGCCCTCATCTACGAGGGCCTGCCGGGGCAGGAGTTCACGGCACCGCAGGGCCCGGTGAAGATCGACGAGAAGAACCACCACACGTGGCTGTGGGCCCGCATCGGCAGGTCCAACGAACAGGGCCAGTTCGACGAGGTCTGGGTGTCGAAGGACCGGATCCGGCCGGACCCGTGGGTGGACCTGCTCTATCCGAACAAGGACTGCGACTTCACGGACCAGAAGGTGTTGGACCGCCTGAAGAAGCCCTGGAGCGAGGAATCGAACCGTTCCGGGACAATGGACCTTTAGGGTAGGCTAGTTACGGTCTGGCGGGCGGGGCGGCACGTTGCCGGCCCCGCCCGGCCGGGCGGAGAATCCTCGGAAGATCGCGTGGGCCGGCGGTATACCGCCCATACCTGGCGCGGTCCTCAAGCAGGGGCGGGGAATGATCACCTTCCAAGACCAGATATTCATCCAGTTTCTTACGGGATTCAGCGTCGTCGCGATCCTGATCATCGCGGCGGTCGGCCTGGCGATCATCTTCGGAGTCGCCGGCGTCATCAACATGGCGCATGGCGAGTTCATCATGATCGGGGCCTACTGCGGCTATATCCTCCAGCGATTTGTCGTGGGGCCCGACTTCGCCTACACACTGTTTCTCGCCATTCCGCTCGCGTTCGTCGTCGTGGGACTGATCGGCCTCGTGGTCGAACGCGGGATCATCCAATGGATTTACGACCGACCGCTGGAAACCCTGCTGGCGACGTGGGGCGTCGGTATCGCGCTCAGGGTCATCGTCAAACTGATTTTCGGGACCGAGTTGAAGGAGGCGAAGGTGCCGCAGGTGCTCGAGGGCGGGGTGCGCGTCATCGGCTTCATACAGTACCCCTACTACCGGATGTTTCTGATCGTCGCCGCCGCGGTCCTCTTGGCCGCCACCTTCTACATCATGTTCAAGACCGACCTGGGCCTGAAGGTGCGGGCTGTCCGCCGCAATCGGCGCATGGCGGGCTGCCTCGGCATCGATACGGCCAGGGTCGACATGACGATCTTCGTCATCGGCTCCGGCCTCGCCGGCGTGGCAGGCGCCATGCTGGCGCCGATCAAGACGGTGTCGCCGACCATGGGCTTCGTCTACGCGGTGGATTCGTACATGGTTCTTGTGCTCGGCGGCGTCGGCAGCCTGTGGGGCGTGGCCGCCGGCGGCGGCATCATCGGCGAGGCCGAGACGCTGCTCTCGTTCCTCACCAACAACGTGATCGGCAAGCTCTTGGTGTTCCTGTTCATCGTCATCGCCATTCGGATCGTGCCGAAAGGCATCTTCGGCTACCACGAGCGGCGCTAGCGCGACGCCGGTCGCGCGGGAGGCAAGGGACCAGGCAATGAATGCGGCAAAGCCCAAGGCAGTCAGGGTGATCAGACGGGCGCCGATGATTCCGTGGTGGGCCCTTCTCGGCGGCGCGTTCGTAGTCGCGCTGATCGGCTCCTATCCTTATTTCGGATCGAGCCTCTACATCGTCTCCCTGCTCGGCAAGTTCCTGTGTTACGCCCTGTTCGCGCTCAGCATCGACCTCATCTGGGGCTTCACCGGCATCCTCAGCCTCGGCCAGGCCGTCTATTTCGGCGTCTCCGCCTACTTCGTCGCCTTGTCGCTCAAGATCAACTACGGGCTCACGCACCCGACGCGCTACGGCGGCAAGATTCCGGACTTCATGGAATGGAACGGTCTCACGGAGTTGCCGCGATTCATGGAGCCCTTGCAGAGCTACTGGTTCGCCGTTGCCTGCGCCATGATCGTGCCGATGCTCATGGCGCTGCTGTTCGGCGTGATCACCTTCAAGCGGCACATTTACGGAGTCTATTGCGCGGTGATCACGCTGGCCGAATCGCTCATCCTGCAGGACTTCATCATCGAGTACCAGGCCTACACCGGCGGCTTCAACGGCATCACCGATTATTCGAACGCCTTGGCGTGGTCGATTTTCGGCTTCCCCGAGGTCAAGCTCGGCGATCAGCTCATCTACACCGATTTCCTGTGGATCATGCTCGCCATCGTCGCCGTCTCCTTCATCGGCGCCCGGGCGTTGACACATTCGCGCATTGGCACCGTGCTCAAGTCCGTGCGCGACAACGACGTGCGAGCGGAGTTCATGGGCTACAACGTAGCCAACTACCGCATCTTCGTGTTCTGCGTCTCGGCCTTCATCGCGGCGGTGGCCGGCGCCCTCTATGCGGCCTGGGTCGGGCTCATCTCGTTCCTTGACACCGGGCCCGTCTATTCGATCGAGGCCGTCATCTGGACCGCCGTCGGCGGCAGGGGCACGATCATCGGCCCCTTCATCGGCGCCTTCCTGGTGCGCGGGGCGGAGTTCTTCCTTTCGGGCGTGCTCGCGGACTGGTGGCAATTGATCATGGGTGGCTTGTTCATCTTCGTCGTGTTGGTGATGCGCGACGGCATCGTCGGCACCATCGCCAAGTGGGCCGCGCGGTGGCGCAAGCCGGGGGCGCATGAGGCGAAGCCGGCCGACCAGCAGCGCGAATGGCTGCCGGGTGCGCCGGCCGAGCGCCTCGACCAGCAAGGCGTGTGAGGCTGACCGGGGCCGCGCGGCGGCGCAGGCGCGAGAACATGCGATGACCGACAACATTCTCGAAGTGAAGAACCTGACCACGAAGGTCGGCGACTACACGATCCTCAACAACCTCGACTTCAGCATCGAGGAGAACGAGTTGCGCGTGCTGCTCGGGCCCAATGGCGCCGGCAAGACGACGCTCATCGACATGATCACGGGACGCTACAAGCCGGCGTCGGGGCGCATCCATTTCCAGGGCAGGGACATTACGGGCCTCGGTCCGGACGATATCGTCCAGGCCGGGATCAGCCGCAAGTTCCAGGTGCCGAACCTCTACGAGACGCTATCGGTGTTCGACAATGTCATGGTCTCGCTGCAGGGCGAGCGCAAAGAGCGCAAGGTGCTTTCCTATCTGTTCCGCCGGGTCACGTCCGAGGACGCCGACCGTATCTGGGACATTCTCGAGTTCGTCGGCCTGGAGGACAAGGCCAACGACCCGGCCGACACACTCTCGCATGGCGAGCGGCAGTGGCTCGAGCTCGGCATGATGATCGCCTCGAACCCGAAATTGATGTTGCTGGACGAACCGACCACGGGAATGACCGAGCACGGTAAGCGCAAGACGGCCGATCTCATTCGGAAGATCGCGCAGAACCACACCGTGCTGCTGGTCGAGCACGACATGCACATCGTTCGCCAGATCGCCAAGAAAGTGACCGTGCTGCACCAAGGCCAGAAGCTCGCCGAGGGGCCGCTGGCGGAGGTGGTGGCGAACGAGACCGTGAAAGAGGTCTATCTGGGAAAAGGGCAGTACCAGTGACCATCGAAATCGCCGGCATCAACACTTTCTACGGCACCAGCCACATTCTGCACGATCTCTCGCTCGAAATCGGCGATGGGGAGATGGTGAGCATCCTGGGGCGCAACGGCGCCGGCAAGACCACGCTGCTGCGCAGCATCATCGGCCTCAATCCGCCGCGGAACGGCAGCATCCGCTTCAAGGGCTCCGACATCACGCGCCTCAAGAGCCACCAGCGCGCCCGCATGGGCATCGGCTACGTGCCGCAAGGTCGCGAAATCATCGCCGACATCACGGTGATGCAGAACCTGACCCTGGCGATGCTGGGCAAGGGCGACAAGAGCGGCAAAGTGCCCGACTTCATCTTCGATTTCTTTCCGGCGCTGCGACCGCTCATCGGTCGCAAGGGCGGCGTGCTCTCCGGCGGTCAGCAGCAGCAATTGGCGGTCGCCCGCGCCCTCGTGCAAAACCCGGACCTGTTGCTGCTGGACGAACCGACCGAGGGCCTGCAGCCCTCGGTGGTGGAGGAGATCAGCACGAACATCAAGCGCATCCACGTCGAACGCAAATGCTCGATCCTCCTGGTCGAGCAACGCCTCGAATTCGTGCGCGACATCACCGAGCGGTTCGCGATCATGGAAATCGGCCAGATCGTGGCCAAGGGTCAGATCGCGGACCTGACGGACGAGGTCGTGCGCAAGCATCTTTCGGTTTAATCCGTAGGGGAGGAGGCAAGCATGCCCAAGACCATCATCAGCGTCGATCTTTCGAAGAAACCGAAGGATCAAGTCCCGCCGGTGCACAACCGCTGGCATCCCGACATTCCTTTCGTCGCCAACGTGAAGCCCGGCGCCGACTTCCGGGTGGAAACACTGGACTGGACCGGAGGTCAGATCAGCAACGATGACAGCGCCAATGACATCCGCGATTGCAACCTGATGCCATGCCACCATCTGTTCGGGCCGATCGGCGTGCAGGGCGCGGAACCGGGCGATCTCCTGGTAGTGGATTTTCTCGACATCGGTGCGCATCGCGGTCACGAATGGGGCTATACGGGCATATTCCCAACCACCAACGGCGGCGGGTTCCTGACCGACCTGTATCCGCAGGCGCGCAAGGCGATCTGGGACTTCCACGGCATCTATACCACCTCGCGCCACATCCCCGGCGTGCGGTTCGCCGGGCTCACGCATCCCGGCCTCATCGGCTGCGTGCCGTCGCACGAGTTGCTGGCCAAGTGGAACAAGCGGGAGCGCGACCTCATCGCCACCAATCCGAAGCGGGTGCCGCCCTTGGCGCTGCCGCCGGACCCCACCGGCGTCATCCTCGGGAGCATGAAGGGCGATCAGCTCAAGAGGGCCGCCATGGAGGCCTGCCGCACCATCCCGCCGCGCGAGCACGGCGGCAATTGCGACATCAAGAACCTGTCGCGCGGCACGCGCGTCTATTTCCCGGTCTACGTCAAGGACGCCGGTCTTTCGATGGGAGACTTCCACTTCTCGCAGGGCGACGGCGAGATCACGTTCTGCGGCGCCATCGAAATGGCGGGGTGGATCGACCTGCACGTCGACCTGATCAAGGGGGGCATGAAGAAGTACGGGCTGTCGCAGCCGGTGTTCAAGCCGGGACAGGTCGACAACCGATACGCCGAGTTCCTGGTGTTCGAGGGCCTGTCGGTGGATGACAAAGGCAAGCAGCACTATCTCGACGTCACCATCGCCTATCGCCGGGCCTGCATTAATGCCATCAACTATTTGAAGAAGTTCGGGTATACCGGCGAGCAGGCCTATACCATCCTCAGCACGGCGCCGGTGGAAGGCCGCGTGAGCGGTGTGGTCGACATCCCGAACGCCTGCGTGTCGCTTTACATTCCGACCGCGATCTTCGACTTCGACATCGTGCCCAATGCCAAGGGACCGCGGAATATGGTGAAGGGCGGCGATCTCGCCAGGGCTTCGTAAACGATAATCCGCTACAGGGGTGCGGGTCGCCGGACGGCCGGCCCGCACCCCGTCCGTCTCCAAGCCTGAAGGCACGCCATGCCGCTTTACGATTACCTGTGCCGCAAATGCGGGCCGTTCAGGGACTGGCGGCCGATGAGCCGGTCGAACGCGCCGGCCCCGTGTCCGGCGTGCGGCAAGGCGGGCGGGCGCGCCATGTCGCTGCCAAACATGAACCTGCTGTCCGGCACCGAGCGCCAGGCGCATCATCGCAACGAGAAGAGCGCCGACAGCCCTGAAGTCGTGCAGTCGATTGGGGACCGCGGCCATCACGGCCACGAGCACGGCAAGGGCAAACTCAAACGCTCGCGCCATCCTTGGATGATCGGGCACTAGAGTAGCGCCGCAAGGCAAGCGCGAAGAGGGCGGAGAGGGCGGCGCTCGCCGCGGCGAGGGCGAGAGCGATCGTATAGGTGCCGGTCAGGTCGAAAAGCACGCCGCCCAGATATGAACCGCCGAGGCCGGCGACCGCCCAGGCGGTGAACACGCGCCCGTAGACGGCGGCGGCCCGCTCCACGCCGTAGATGTCGCCGATTGCCGGCGGGAAGGCACCTACCAGGGCGCCGTAGGCGCCGCCGACCATGAAGAGGGTCACGAGGGCGGTCGACGTCGTCGGGTCGAGCACCACCGCGAGGAGGGCGACGGCGCCGGCGAGTTGGGCCGCGGCGATGACCCACGGCGCGGTAATCGCATCCGTCATCCATCCGCCGGCCAGCCGCCCGGCGCCGCTGCCAAGGGCGATCAGCACGGCGCCCGCGGCCCCGGCACGCGCACCGCCGCCCATCGAGGCGACGATGGCGGCCGCGTGACCCAGCGCCATGACTCCGGTAGCACTGCCGCAGAGGAATCCGCACCACAGCAACAGGAACGCGCGCGGGTTGCCGCCGCCGCTAGGCAAGGCGACGGTGAGCGCCACCCGCGACAGTACGAGCAGTCGCCCGGCGCCGATTCCGGCGATGGCCAGCGCGGCGCCGATCACACTCAGCGTCCAGCCGGGGCCAACGCGCTCGATGCCGTAGGCCGCGGCGGCGGCAAAGGCGACGGAGCCAGCCATGTAGGTTGCCACCGCGAGGCCGCTGGCGAGCCCGCGCCGGCGCGCCAGCGCAGTTTGCGCCACTTCGAGAGCGAGGCCGTACCCGACGCCGTTGGCGACGGCGAATATGCCGCCGAAACCGAGGGTCACGAGGGCGGCGGAGGAGGCCCAGCCGGCGATCGCCAGCCCGCTGCCCGCGGCGGCGCAGGCGGCGAGCGCAAGCGCCGGCGCGCCCACCCGGCCGAACAGGCGCGGGGCGGCCATCATGCCGAGCGTGAAGCCCACCGTGGCGGCGGCATACGCAAGGCTGATTTCGCCCCGGCTGGCGCCCAGCGCCCGTTCCAGGGGCTCAACGAACACGCTCCAGGCGTAGAAGGCGCCGAGGCCGAACATGACCAGCAGCGCGGCGGCCAAGGCGGCGCCAGGCCGGCTCGCCAGCGCCGCCGCTTCGGCGGAAGTCTCGCCGGCGACGCGCGCTAACGTCCGCTTGCGGCCCATGGCCGGAAGAAATAGCGTCGTGCCTGTTTCGACGCCACCGGGTCCGAAAGCGAGAGCCTCATGCTGAAACACTTGAATCCGAAAACCGTTGTCCCCCCCTTCAGTCGGTACAGCCAAGCGGTCGAGGTGCCGGCCGGCGCCCGCTGGCTGCACGTCTCCGGCCAGGTCGGCGTCAAGCCCGACGGCGCCATGGAGCAGGGCTTCGCGGCGCAGGCTCGGCGTACCTGGAGCAACTTGATCGCCTGCCTGTCCGCCGCCGGCATGACGGCGGGCGATCTCGTGAAGGTGACCGTCTATCTGACGCGAACTGAGGACATCGCCGCCTCGCGCGCGATCCGCGACGAGGCGCTGGGCGGGGCCGAGCCGGCTTCGACCCTCGTGGTGGTGGCCGGCCTGGCCGGGCCAGAATGGCAGATCGAGGTGGAGGGCGTGGCGGCCAAGGAATGACCGGCCCCTCCGCTTCTCCTATACGATCCCCTCCGCCGCCATCATCGCCTGCACCGCGGGGCGCGCGCGGACCAGTTCGACGCAGCGCTTGACCCTGGGATAGGTCGTGGCCGGAATCGGCATGTTGCGCGACCAGCGGACGAGCATGTGCAGGAACAGGTCGCAGGCGCTGAACGTGGCGCCCAATAGATACGGGCCGTTCTCGGCCAGCACGCCGTCCAGGTAGCGCCACATGCGGTCCAGCCGGCGCTCGGCTTCGGCCTTGAGCGCCGCCTCGGCCGCGGGTGCCACGTACCAATCGGGGTGATACCATTGCAGCAGCGCCTCCTGCACCGTGTTGGTCTGGTAGACCAGCCATTGCAGGTAATGGCCGCGCTCCGGCCGGTCGGGCGCGGGCGCCAAGCGAGCCTCCGGGTGCCGGTCGGCGAGATAGATCAATATCGCCGCCGATTCGAACATCACCATTCCGCCGTGCACCAGCGTCGGCACGCGGCCGTGCGGATTGATCTTGAGATAGGCCGGGTTGCGCTGCTCGCCTTTGTCGAGGTCGATGCGGTGAAGCTCGTGCGGCGCGCCGATCTCCTTGAGCGCCGCATGCGGCGCCATGTTGGAACCCCCGGAATCGTAATACAGCTTGTACATAGTCGCTCCTCGTTACCTCGACGGGTCACCCGTCCTTGGCCGGGCGCTGCAAGCGTTCCATGACCGGCTTGTAGTGCACCGACCTGCCCATGAGCACGCGCCATGGCTGCGCGCTCATCGCGGCCTTGGCCTCGCGGGTCCATTCCGCCTCGTAGCCCAGATCCTTGGTCTCCGGATAAATTGGTATTCCGGCGGTGTAATGGACCAGCTTCGCCGGCTTCGGGTCCTGGTACATCACCAGGTGGTTCCATTCCGGCGGCAGCACACCGACCTCGCGGGTCCACCCGATGCCGTGCAGGCGCTCGTTTGTCTGCACGAAATCCGGTGTCAGCACGCGGTTGTCCGGGTGGGCGCAATTGAACAGCATCACGGAAGCCCATTCGAAACGATCGAGCGAGGTGCAGACCATGACGGCATGGCGCTCGTCGTAGAGCTCGAACAGCTCGGCGATGTCGGCCAGCACCAGCATGTCCAAATCGAGGAACAGCGCGACGCCCTCGTACTTGCACAACCAGGGCACCAGGAAGCGGCTGAAGGTGAAGGGGGTGAGGCCCTGGCGCGTGATCGGCAGTTGCTTGAGGACCAACGGCGTGATCGACACCGGGCGCGAGGCGCGACTGAGGATCGAATGCTGCAGCACGTTATACGCGATCGGCTGACGATGGTCGTACCCGATGAAGATGCGCATCGCTGTCGTGCTCCCTAGGCCCGCTTCTTGAGCCGCGCCTGGCCGCGACTGAGGTACCGGGCCAGGTATTGTCCGGTATAGCTCTCAGGCGCGGCGGCCACGTCCTCGGGCGTGCCGCGGGCGATGACGCGCCCGCCGTTGTCGCCGCCCTCGGGGCCGAGGTCGATGATCCAGTCTGCGGTCTTGATGACCTCCAGGTTGTGCTCGATCACCACGACCGTATTGCCTTGCTCGACGAGCGCATGCAGCACCTCGAGCAGCTTGCGCACGTCCTCGAAATGCAGCCCCGTGGTCGGCTCGTCCAGGATGTAGAGCGTGCGGCCGGTCGCCCGGCGCGACAATTCCTTGGCCAGCTTGACGCGCTGCGCCTCCCCGCCCGACAGCGTGGTGGCCGGCTGGCCGACGTGGATGTAGCCGAGTCCCACCCGTTGCAGCGTCAAGAGCTTGTCGCGGATCGCGGGGACCGCCTTGAAGAACTCGACGCCTTCCTCCACCGTCAGATCAAGAACGTCCGAGATCGACTTGTTCTTGAAGCGAATTTCCAAAGTTTCTCGATTGTAGCGCTTGCCCTTGCACTGGTCGCACTGGACATAGATGTCGGGCAGGAAGTGCATCTCGATCTTGATCACCCCGTCGCCCTGGCAGGCCTCGCAGCGTCCGCCCTTGACGTTGAAGGAGAAGCGGCCGGGCATGTAGCCGCGCGTCTTCGCCTCGGGCAGGCCGGCGAACCAGTCGCGGATCGGCGTGAACGCGCCGGTGTAGGTCGCGGGATTGGAGCGCGGCGTGCGGCCGATGGGCGATTGGTCGATGTCGATGACCTTGTCGAGAAACTCCAGACCCTCGATGCTGCGGTGCTCGCCCGGCTGTTCGCGGCGGCCGCCGAGCCGGCGCGACAGCGCCTTGTACAGGGTCTCGACGACTAGGGTCGACTTGCCGCTGCCCGACACGCCGGTGACGCAGGTAAAGGTGCCGATGGGAATATCGGCGGTCACGTCCTTGAGATTGTTGGCGCAGGCGCCGAGGATGCGAAGGCGCTGCGCCTGCGCCCGCCGCCGGGTCTTCGGCACCGGTATCTGGCGGAACCCGGTCACGTACTGCGCCGTCAGGCTGTCGGGACTGCGGAACACCTGCTCGGGCGGCCCGGCGGCGATGACCCTGCCGCCATGGATGCCCGCCGCCGGCCCCATGTCGACCACGTAGTCGGCGGCGCGGATCGCCTCCTCGTCATGCTCGACCACCAGGACCGTGTTGCCGAGGTCGCGCAGCCGCCGCAAGGTGTCGAGCAGGCGCGCGTTGTCGCGCTGGTGCAGGCCGATCGACGGCTCGTCCAGCACGTAGAGAACGCCGGTGAGCCCGGAGCCGATCTGCGAGGCGAGCCGGATGCGCTGGCTCTCGCCGCCCGACAGCGTCGCCGAGGCGCGCGACAGCGTGAGATAGTCGAGCCCGACGCTGTCGAGGAATCCCAGCCGCTCGTTGATTTCCTTCAGGATGCGATGCGAGATTTCGCGATGTTTCGCCGTCAACTTGCCGTCGAGTTCGGCGAACCAGGCCTTGGCCTGGGCGACCGACATGCGGCACACCTCGGAGATGTTGCGGCCGCCCAGCTTGATGGCCAGCGCCTGCGGCTTCAGCCGATCCCCGTGGCATGTTGCGCAGGGGCTGTCCGACTGGTAGCGCGCCAGCTCCTCGCGAATCCAGGCGCTGTCGGTCTCGCGCCAGCGCCGTTCGAGGTTGTTGATCACCCCTTCGAAGGGCTTGGCGGTGCGATAGCGGCGCAAGCCGTCGTCGTAATGCATGGTCACCGGCTCGTCGCCGGAGCCGTACAGAATCGCCTGGCGCGCCTTCGCCGGCAGGTCGCGGAAGCGGTCGTTCACGCTGAACTTGTAGTGCCGCGCCAAGCTGTCCAGCGTCTGCAAGTAGTATTGCGTCGTCGAATTGGCCCAAGGCGCGACGGCGCCCTCGCGCACGCTGCGATCGGGATCGGGCACCACCAGATCGGGATCGAAGTAGAGGGTAGTGCCCAACCCGTCGCAGTTGGGACAGGCGCCGAACGGGTTGTTGAACGAGAACAGCCGCGGCTCGATCTCGTCGATGGTGAAGCCCGACACCGGGCAGGCGAAACGGGAGGAGAAGATGGTTCGCCCGGCGCCCTTCTTGCTCGCGTCCTTGAGGTCGGCGTTATCGGCGAACACCAAGCCGTCCGACAGGCCCAGCGCGGTCTCCAGGCTGTCCGCCAGCCGGGTCTCGATGCCCGGGCGCGCCACCAGCCTGTCCACGACGACCTCGATGTCGTGTTTCACTTTCTTGTTAAGTGCCGGGACCGCGTCGATTTCATAGAGCGCGCCGTCCACCCGCACGCGCTGGAACCCGCGCTTCTGCAGGTCGGCCAGCTCCTTGCGGTACTCGCCCTTGCGCCCGCGCACGACCGGGGCCAGCAGGTAGAGGCGGGTGCCCTCCGCCATCGCCATGATGCGGTCGACCATCTGGCTCACCGTCTGGCTTTCGATGGGGAGCCCGGTGGCCGGCGAGTAGGGGATGCCGATGCGCGCGAACAACAGCCGCAGGTAGTCGTACACCTCGGTCACCGTGCCGACGGTCGAGCGCGGATTCTTGGACGTCGTCTTCTGCTCGATCGAGATGGCCGGCGACAGCCCCTCGATCGAATCCACGTCGGGCTTCTGCATCAACTCCAGGAACTGCCGGGCATAGGTGGAGAGGGACTCCACGTAGCGGCGCTGACCCTCGGCGTAGATGGTGTCGAAGGCGAGCGAGGACTTGCCCGACCCCGACAGCCCGGTGATGACCACCAGGCTGTCGCGCGGCATGTCCACGTCGATGTCTTTCAGGTTGTGCTCGCGGGCGCCGCGCACCGAGAGCAAGCCACCGATCCTGCCGTGCATTGAACCGCCGCTTCGAACGAGTGCCGGCATATTATCGCCCTCGTGGGCAAAAGCGACCCTAAAAGGGACCCGGGAAATCCCTTGTGACAGCCCGCTCGGACTCCGTGTAGACTTCGGCCCGGCCGATCACTTCTGGCCTGGGGCGGAGAGGGCGTCATGGCGGGCAGCGTCAACAAGGCGATTCTCGTCGGCAATCTCGGGCGCGACCCGGAAATCCGCTCGACCCAGGACGGTACGCGGGTGGCGAACCTGTCGCTCGCCACGTCGGAGAACTGGAAGGACAAGACTACCGGCGAACGGCGCGAGCGCACCGAGTGGCACCGGGTGGCCATCTTCAACGAGCGCCTGGTAGACGTCGCCGAGAAGTACCTGCGCAAGGGCTCGAAGGTCTACATCGAGGGGCAGTTGCAGACGCGCAAATGGACCGATCAGTCGGGCCAGGAGAGGTACACCACCGAGGTGGTGCTGCAGCGGTTCCGCGGCGAGCTCACCATGCTGGACAGCCGTGGCGGCGGCGAGGCGGCCTCGTCGGCCGGCGACGGCGACGCTCCGGGCGCCGCCCCGGAGCGAGGTACTCGGGCGCCAACCGCGGCCGGCGAGCTCGACGACGATATTCCGTTTTAGGAGCGCGGCCAGGCGATAGCCAGTGTCATCGCGCTGAAATCAACTCCAAGGAGGCATGTCATGAGGAAGAACGACGTGAGGGACCGCCTGCTGAGCGGGCGCATGACGCGCCGCGAGTTCCACCGGGCGATGGCGGCGGCGGGCCTGGGTTTCGCGGCGGTGCCGCTCGCCGCCCCGAGATCGAGGGCGGCGGCGCCGGAGCTCACCGTCTTCGAGTGGTCGGGCTACGACGTACCGGAGATGCACCCGGCATACGTGGCGAAGTACGGGGCGTCGCCGAACTTCAGCCTATTCTCCACCGAGGAGGAGGCGCTGCAGAAGATGCTGGCCGGCTTCGTCGTCGACCTCATGCACCCGTGCTCCTACAACATCAAGCGCTGGAAGGACGCGGGCGTACTGCGGCCGATCGACGTGTCGCGGCTGTCCCACTACGAAGACGTGTGGGAGCGCTTCCGCACCATCCCGGAGACATCGTTCGACGGCCAGGCCTATTTCGTCCCCTTCGACGCCGGGCTCTCGTCGATCCTCTATCGCACCGACCTGGTCGATGCGGCCGATGTGGCCGAGCCGTCCTGGGCGCTGCTGTTCAACGAGAAGTACAAGGGCAAGCTGTCCATGTACGACACCGATACCACGTTCATCGAGATCGCGGCCCGCATCAAGGGCTGGTACGGCGAATACCTGGCGCTGCCGGACGACAAGCTGGCCGAAGTCAAGAAGATGCTGGTGGCGCAGCGCGACCTCATGCGGTTCTACTGGTCCGATCAGACCCAGTTGGAGCAGGCCATGGCCGCGGGCGAGGTCGTGGCTGCCTATGCCTGGAACGGGTCCTATTCGAACCTGAAGAAGCAGGGCCTGTCGGTGGCCTACATGGTGCCCAAGGAAGGCGTGCTCTCCTGGTGCTGCGGCATGGTGCGCCATGCCCAGGCTCCGGGGGACGAGTCGGCGACCTACGACTTCCTCGACGCCATGCTCGACCCCGAGGCCGGCAAGGGCCTGATGGCCGCCGGCTACTTCCATTCCAATCGGAAGACTTACGACTTGATCGAGCCGCAGGTGCTTGCCGATATGGGCGTCGCCGATCCCGAAGCCACCTTCGCCGCGCTCGAGATCGGGCGGGAGCCGGAGGAGCCGCACCGCGGCAAGTACATCGCGCTGGTGAACGAGGTGAAATCGGGCACCTGAAGCCCGCATCCCCCGAGCATTGCGAAGAGGCGCCGGCACTGCCGGCGCCTCTTTTTTCGACGACTCGCGCGGCACCGCCGGCTGTTGTGAGGACCCCGAATCTGCTATCTTTCGTCGCTCTCGCGAAGACCGGAGAGTGGGGCTTCAAGCGACCTCAATATCGCTGTGCAACCAATTGAATCTTCTGGAAGAATATAGTGACCGCGGGGCCTAGTCAAACGCCGCTCGACATCGTTCCCGTGACCATCGAGGAGGAGATGAAGCGCTCCTACCTCGACTACGCCATGAGCGTGATCGTGGCGCGCGCTCTGCCCGACGTGCGCGACGGCCTGAAACCCGTTCACCGGCGCATCCTCTACGCAATGCAGGAGATCGGCTTCGAGTCCGGCAAGCCGCATCGCAAGTCCGCGCAAGTGGTCGGCGCCGTGATCGGCAAGTACCATCCGCATGGCGACGCCGCGATTTACGATGCCATGGTGCGCTTGGCGCAGGACTTCGCCATGCGATTGCCGCTGGTGGATGGCCAGGGGAACTACGGGTCGATGGACGGCGACCCGCCGGCGGCCTCGCGCTACACCGAGGCGCGGCTCGCCAGGGCGGCCGAGGCGCTGCTCGGCGATATCGACAAGGACACCGTCGAGTTCCGTCCGAACTACGACGATACGACGCGCGAGCCCACCGTCCTGCCGGCGGGATTTCCGAACCTGCTGGTGAACGGCGCCGGCGGCATCGCGGTCGGCATGGCGACCAACATTCCCAGCCACAACCTGGGCGAGGTGATCGATGCCTGCAATGCCTTCATCGACGATCCCGGCGTCACGGTCGAAGACCTGATGCGATTCGTGCCCGCGCCGGACTTTCCAACGGGCGGCATCATCCTGGGGCGCCAGGGTGTGCGCGAGGCCTACCACACGGGGCGCGGCGCGGTCGTCATGCGCGCCCGTTTGCAGGTCGAGGAGTTGCGCAAGGATCGCGAGGCCATCGTGGTCACGGAGATTCCGTATCAGGTCAACAAGGCGCGCATGATCGAACGCATCGCCGAAATGGTGCACGAAAAGATCATCGAAGGCATCTCCGACCTGCGGGACGAATCGAGCCGCGAGGGCGTGCGCGTGGTGATCGAGTTGAAGCGCGACGCCATGGCGGAGATCGTGCTGAACCAGCTCTATCGCTTCACGCCGCTGCAGACCACCTTCGGGGTCAATATGCTGGCGATCAACGGCGGCCGGCCGGTGCTGATGAACCTGAAGGACGTCATCGGCGCCTTCGTGGCGTTCCGCGAGGAGGTGATCGGGCGGCGCACGCGCTTCGAGCTGGCGCGCGCCCAGGAACGCGGCCACGTCCTGGTGGGCCTCGCCATCGCGGTCGCCAATATCGACCGGGCGATCGCGATCATTCGACGGGCGCCGGACCCGCCGGCCGCGCGCGATCGATTGATGGCCGAGACCTGGCCGGCGCGGGAGGTGGCGGCACTGATCGAACTGGTGGGCGAACCCGGTCGCGCCATTGCCGCCGACGGCAGCTACCGGCTGTCGGAGGCGCAGGCGCGCGCCATCCTCGATCTCAGGCTGCAACGCCTTACCGGGCTGGAGCGCGCCAAGATCGACGAGGAGATGGCCGAGGTCGCCAAACGCATCGTCGACCTCAAGGACGTCCTCGACCGCCGTCCGCGCCGGCTCGACATCATGCGCGCGGAGTTGAAGGCGGTGCGCGAGGAATTCGCCACGCCGCGCCGGACCACGGTCGAGGAGCTGGAGTTCGAGCCCGACGTCGAGGCCCTCATACAGCGCGAGGACATGGTGGTGAGCGTGAGCCACGGCGGCTATATCAAGCGGGTGCCGCTCACCGCCTATCGCGCGCAGCGGCGCGGCGGCAAGGGCCGCACCGGCATGACCACGCGCGAGGAGGATTTCGTCAGCCAAGTCTTCGTCGCGGACACGCACACGCCGGTGCTGTTCTTTTCGACCAGCGGCATGGCCTACAAGTTGAAGGTGTACAAGCTGCCGCAGGGTACGCCGCAGGCGCGCGGCAAGGCGCTCGTCAACCTGCTGCCGCTCGACGCCGGCGAGACGGTCTCGGCGGTGCTGCCCTTGCCCGAGGACGAGGCACGTTGGGGCGATATGTTCGTCATGTTCGCCACCGCCGCCGGCGAGGTCCGGCGCAACAAGCTGTCGGACTTCGCCAACGTCAAGGCCAACGGCAAGATCGCCATGAAGCTGGGGCCCGGCGATCGATTGATTGCAGTGCAGGCTTGCGGCGAGGATCAGGACGTGCTGCTGGCGGCCGCCGGGGGCAAGTGCATTCGCTTTGCCGTCGCCGACGTGCGCGTGTTCAGCGGGCGCACCTCGACGGGCGTGCGTGGCATCCGGCTGGAGCCGGGCGACGCCGTCATCTCGATATCGCTCCTACGCCACGTGGCGGTGGATACTGCCTCGCGCGAGGCGTACTTGCGGATCGCCGGCTGGCGCCGGCGAGACGTGGGCCTGCCGCCGGAGCCCGAGGCGCCGCGCGAGGGCGAGCCGGAGGCGCCCTCCGTCACCCTCTCGCCCGAGCGCGTCAAGGCGCTGGAGGAGGCCGAGGAGTTCATCCTCACGGTCACCGCCAACGGCTTCGGCAAGCGCAGTTCGGCCTACGAGTATCGCCTCGCCAATCGCGGCGGCCAGGGCATCGCGAATATTATCACCTCGGAGCGCAACGGCGCGGTGGTGGCCTCGTTCACGGTCGCCGACGGCGACCAGATCATCCTCGGATCGAACTCCGGCCTGGTGATGCGCTGCCCGGTGGACGACATCCGCGTCGCCGGCCGCAGCACGCAGGGCGTCGTTCTGTTCAAGCTGGGCGAGGGCGAGCGGGTCGTCTCGGTGACGCGGCTCGAGGGCGAAGCGATGGACGAAGGAGAGAACGGCGGAGCCGACGCGGCCGCGCCGGGCGAAGGAGAAGGCAATGGCGGCTGAGCGCATCGGCGTCTATCCGGGGACGTTCGACCCCATCACCAACGGGCATTCCGACATCATCCGGCGCGCGACCGGGATCGTGGACCGGCTCGTCATCGGCGTGGCGCTGAACGCCGGCAAGGGACCGCTGATGACGGTCGACGAGCGCATGGCCCTGGTGCGCGAGGAGGTGGCCGACTTGGGCGCCGGCAACCCGTACCCGCGCATCGAGGTGCGGACGTTCGACAATCTGCTGATGCATTTCGCGCGCTCGGTCGGCGCCCGCATCGTCGTCCGCGGCCTGCGCGCCGTGTCCGATTTCGAGTACGAGTTCCAGATGGCGGGCATGAACGCCCGCCTCGACCCCGACATCGAGACGATCTTCCTCATGGCCTCCGATCGCCACCAGTTCATCTCCTCGCGCTTCGTCAAGGAAATCGGGCGCCTGGGCGGCGACATCGCGCCCTTCGTGTCGGCGCGGGTGGCGGCGCGCCTGGTGGGCTACTTCGAGCGCGAGCGCCGGCATGACGGGGATGGCGGGCGGCACGAACGGGAGGACACCTGACGACGGACAACTTGGTGGACGCCGTCGCCTACGAACGGCGCATGGGCCGCTGGAGCCGCCTCGCCGCGCGCGCGTTCCTTTCCTGGCTGGCGGTGCCCGAGGGCGCGCGCTGGCTCGACGTGGGCTGCGGCACCGGGGCGCTGAGCGATGTCATCCTAAGGCTCGCCGCGCCGCGGTCGGTCAAGGGCATCGACGTTTGGGCGTCGGGTGTGCGCTTCGCCCGCGAGCGGATCGCCGACCCGCGGGCGGCGTTCGAGGTGGGCGACGCCCAGGCGCTGGCGGAGGAGACCGGCGCCTTCGATGCGGCGGTGAGCGGCCTCGTGCTCCACTTCGTCGCCGAGCCGGCGCGGGCAATGGCCGAGATGGCGAGGGTGATCCGCCCCGGAGGCACGGCCGCGGTTTATGTCTGGGACTTTGCCGACAAGATGGAGATGTTCCGCCGGTTCTGGGACGAAGCCGCCGCGCTCGATCCGAAGGCGGCGGCCCTCGACCCTGCCCGGCAGTTCCCGGTCCTTGGCCGCGGCGAGCTGACGGCGCTGCTTGCCGGGCCGGGCCTGCGCCGCGTCGAGGTGCGGGAGATCGAGGTCGCCATGCGTTTCCGAGATTTCGACGACTATTGGCTTCCGTTCGTGGACGGACAAGGCTCGGCGCCCGACTATTTGCGCTCGCTGCCGGCGGAGGCGGCGGCGCGCCTGAGCGATCGCCTGCGCGCCCGGCTGCCGGCAGCCGCCGATGGCTCGATCGGGCTGGTGGCCCGCGCCTGGGCCGCACGCGGGGTGCGTTGACGGGCAATCGCACTTGGCGCTGTGGTGATTTCCTCATCCT
>CAYPKW010000010.1:0-59416 GCA_964411425.1 uncultured Rhodospirillaceae bacterium | reverse complement strand
GTGGCGAGTTCGCACTCATCGATCATGATTACTGTGACAGTGCAGATTACGGTGACAGGATCACGGTGACAGTGAGTTAATTCCCGCCAACACGATGAGGCGCAACGGCGGAAAACGGGGAAAGTTATGTATATCGGCTACCTGAAGGTGACGACGGGCTTAAAGGCGTCGGCCTGGCGCTCGGCCTCGGCGATCTCGGCCGGCGTCAACTCGGCCATCAGCGCCGCGCGGCTGGCCGACGCTTCCGCGTTCCCCTGGCGCGCCGCCAGCGTCATCCACTTCAGGGCGGCGACCTTGTCTTGGGGAACCCCTTCGCCCCTCGCGTAACGCGTCCCCAGATGGGACTGCGCCTTGGCGTAGCCCTGCTCGGCCGCGAGCGCGAACCACTTGGCCGCGGCCGCCGGGTCGCTCGCGGTCCCGACCCCGTCGCGGTACATCTTGCCGAGATTGTATTGCGCCGGGGCGAAGCCGGCTTCACCGGCCTGCATCATAAGCCCGAAGGCCTTCGTGGCATCCTTGGCGACGCCGGTCCCCTCGACGTGGAGCTTCGCCAAGGAATACTGCGAGCGCACGAACCCCAATGCCGCCGCCTTCCCCAGCCAGGACGCCGCCTGATCGAATCTCGGCACCGGGAAGGTCTTGCCGATCTCGAACAGGGCGAGATTGTGCAGAGCGGGGGCATGACCCTGCTCGGCCGCCCGCCGCCACAATTGCAGCGCCTTGGTGTGGTCGGGCGCCAACCCCCGCCCCTCGTCGTACATGACGCCGAGGTTGAACTGGGCGCGCGCGTCGCCCGCGTCGGCGAGCGGCCGCCACTCCTTGAGAGCGGCGGCGAAATCGCCTTTCTGGTAGGCCACCCACCCGGCGTCGAAGTCGGCCCGTGCCGGGCTCGAACCCGCCCACAGGGCGGCGGCCAACAGGGAAGCCATGACCCGGAACGCGACTCGGGACCGATTGGACCGCAAGGCATGGCCGCTCTCTTCACACATGGACCGTGCTCCCTAAGCTCTCGCCTAACTGGCCGAGGCCGCGACTAGACCGGTGCGGGCCCGGAGAATTTCGATCAAGCCGCCGACACCCTTGTTGGCGACGACCGAGGCGAACTCGTCGCGCTGGGTGACCGACATGCTGACGCCCTCCACCATCACGTCGATGATGCGGTGCCGGCCGTCGATCACGCGCACTCGCCAGTCCGCGGACAGTTCGGGTCCGTCCGGGCTCTTGATCAACGTGGCAACCATGATGTCTTGCTCGCCCGCCGCCCTGCTTCCGGTCACGGCGAAGACTTCGCCGGAGTAGCCGCCCAGCCTCTTGGCGTAGGTCTTCAATACGTACTCGCCGAACAGCTCGAGGTATTCGGCCTGCTCCTCGGGCGTCGCCGTCTTCCAGAACCGGCCGAGGGTGAAGCGGCCGATGAACTGCAGGTCGAAGCCCTCGCGCAGGATCGGGCGCAGGGCCGTCTCCCGCTCCTCGAGCGTCATGTCGGATCGCTGCAGGACCGCGAGCGCCCCGTCGGCCAAATGCTGCATGTGCTGAACGGCGCCGTCGGCGTCCGCGGCCGGCGCCGGCGTGCCCCACGCGAACAGCGCCAGCGGCGCCAGTGCCAACAGCAGGGCGAAGCGACGGGCGATCATTTCAATCGACACTACCAGATGAACCCCAGATCCGAGCGCTACAGTAGCGACTTAGGCTCCCCGTGGCAATCCGGCACGCGGGTGAAGGCCGGCGACGGCCGGACGCCCGTGCCGGTGCTGCGCCACCCCCGGGCGAGCGACCGGGGCAAGCGGCAAGCCGAATCTCCAGCGACGGCGGCCGGATGGCGGCCAATATCACGCCGCACGCGGGCGGACTTTCTTGACGATGACGGCGCCGAGTTCGCGCTCGGCCACGGCAAGGTCGTAGCTCTGCTGCAGGTTCAGCCAGAACTTGGCGGAGGTTCCGAAATACCTGCCGAGCCGGAGCGCGGTGTCGGCACTGACCGCGCGCCTGCCATTGAGGATTTCGGTGACACGGTTCGGCGGCACGTCAAGCGCGCGCGCAAGCGCATTGGCCGACAGCTCGATCTCGACCAACTCCTCGGCCAGGATCTCCCCCGGGTGGATCGCCGGCAGCTTGATCGCCGGCCGCGTCGCCCTAGTGATAATCGACAATCTCGACGCCATAGGCATCTCCGTCGCGGAAGGTAAAGCAGATTCGCCATCGCTCGTTGATCCGGATGCTGACCCGTGTCAGCCGACCGGCTTGAACTGCTTGCCGAGCGTCAGGCCCTGCGTCTGGTAGGAGGAGCCGAGGTCGGCGCCGTACAGCCGGTCCGGCGCGCCGGTGAGGCGCTCGTAGCGCAGCCAGCCGACAATCTGCTCGTGCTCCAGCATGAACGGCACGTCGTGCGAGCGCACCTCGAGCACGGCCTTGGTGCCGCTGCCGCCACCCGGCTCACTGGGGTCGAACCCGAATCCAGGGTCGAAGAACCCGGCGTAGTGCACGCGAAACTCGCCGACCAGGGTGTCGTAGGCAACCATCTCCGCCGCGTGATCGGGCGGCACCTTCACCTTCTCCTTGGTCGCCAGGATGTAGAAGTCGTCGGGGTTGAGCACGATGCCGCCCGGCCCGGCGCCGAGCGGCTCCCAGAACTCGAGCGGCTCGTAGCGCCCGCGGGCGTCCACGTCGATCACGTCGGTGTGCTGCTTGGCGCGATAGCCGACGAGCCCGCTTGAGGGATCGCCGCCGAGGTCCAGCGTGACGCCGATCGTGTCGCCCCGGATGGTCTCGGCCCCGCCCGGCGAATCGACCAGACGGTAGCGCTCGTGCAGGCGGCGCAGCGCCGTTTCGCTGCTGGGCGAAAGCCCTCGTCGGAACCTCAATTGATTGAGCCGCGAGCCGCGCCGCACCAGGATGCTGAAGGTGCGCGGCGCGACCTCGAGATAAAGCGGCCCGCCGTAGCCCGGCTCGACGCGGTCGAAGGTGCTGGCGCCATCGGCGATGAGGCGCGTGAACACGTCGAGCCGTCCGGTGGAGCTTTTCGGGTTTGCGGACGCGGCCAGGCGAGGCCCGAGCCGCACGCTCTCCATCAGCTTGACGATGTAGACGCAGCCCTTCTCCAGGACGGCGCCATCCGCGATGGAGAGCTCGTGCATGCCGAGCCGCTCGATCTTCTCCATCACGCTGGCGCCGGCGCCGGGCAGGAAACTCGCGCGTACCCGATAGGCCGTGGCACCCAGCCGCAGGTCGAGGCTCGCCGGCTGGTACTGGTCGGCCTCGATGTCGTCGGCGCAAAGGATCTCGCGCGCCCGCACCAGCTCCCTGATGGTCTGGTAGGGCAGGATGCCGGTGCCGTGATAGGCGGCGGGCTCGGCGGGAAAGAGTTCCATCGGGCTATCGACCATCCGGCGCCGACGCGGACTGCGCCGGCGCGTTCGCCTCTATCCATCGTCGGAATGACGGCGACCATGTCGTCCCGAGCGTAAGCGAGGGACCTCGACTCGGTCGCCGCGCGCGGCCGCCAATCAGAACAACCCCTCCACCTGCCCCGCGGCGTTGACGAATATGCTGTTGGCCGCCGGCAGCTTGGGCAGGCCGGGCATGGTCATGATATCGCCGCAGATCACCACCAGGAACTCGGCGCCGGCCGCGAGCCGCAGCTCGCGGATCGGTACCACGTGCTCGGGCAGCGGCCCGCCCTTCACGTTGGGATCGGTGGTGAAGCTGTATTGGGTCTTCGCCACGCACACCGGGAAGCGGCCGTAGCCGCCCTTTTCCAGCTCGGCGAACTGGTCGCGGATCTTCTTGTCGGCGATGATGCCCTGGGCGCCATAGAGGCGCTGGGCGATGGTGCGGGTCTTCTCCCAGAGCGGCATGTCGTCGGGATAGAGGTAGTGGAACTCGCCGCCCTGCTCGGCGAGGCGTACCACCGCGCGGGCGAGCGCCTCGGCCCCGGCGCCGCCCTCGGCCCAATGGGTGCACAGCACGGCCTCGGTGCCGAGCTCGGCGCAGGCCTGGCGCACCGCGTCGTGCTCGGCGGGCGTGTCGGCGTCGAAGCGGTTGATGGCGACCACCGAGGGCACGCCGAAGCTCCGCACGTTTTCGACGTGGCGGGAGAGGTTCGCCATGCCCTTCTTCAACGCCGCCACGTTCTCGCTTCCCAGATCCTCCTTCGCCACCCCGCCATGCATCTTGAGGGCGCGCACCGTCGCCATGATGACCGCGGCGGACGGCGTCAGGCCCGCCTTGCGGCACTTGATGTCGAAGAACTTCTCGGCGCCCAGGTCGGCGCCGAAGCCAGCCTCGGTCACCACGTACTGGCCGAGCTTCAACGCCGTCTTGGTGGCGATCGTCGAATTGCAGCCATGCGCGATGTTGGCGAACGGCCCGCCATGGATGAAGGCCGGGTTGTTTTCCAGCGTCTGCACCAAGTTCGGCATCAGCGCGTCCTTCAAGAGCGCCGTCATCGGGCCGGCGGCCTTGAGATCGCGCGCGTACACCGGCTTGCGATCCCGGGTATAGGCCACGATGATGTTCGCGAGCCGCTTGGCGAGATCGGCGAGGTCGGTGGCGAGGCAGAAGATCGCCATCACCTCCGAAGCCGGCATGATGTCGAACCCGTCCTCGCGCGGGAAGCCGTTGGCGGCGCCGCCGAGCGAGGACACGATGCTGCGGAGCGCCCGGTCGTTCATGTCGATCGCGCGCCGCCAGGCGACGCGCCGCAAGTCGATGCCGAGCTCGTTGCCCCAATAGACGTGGTTGTCGAGCAGCGCCGTCAAGAGGTTGTGCGCGGCGCCGACGGCGTGGAAATCGCCGGTGAAGTGCAGGTTGATGTCCTCCATCGGCACCACCTGGGCGTAACCGCCGCCGGCGGCGCCGCCCTTGACGCCGAAGCAGGGCCCGAGGCTGGGCTCCCTGAGGCAGATGACCGCCTTCTTGCCGATGCGGTTGAGCGCGTCGCCGAGGCCGACCGTGGCGGTGGTCTTGCCCTCGCCGGCCGGCGTCGGCGTGATGGCGGTGACGAGGACGAGCCGGCCGTCCGGGCGCGCGGCGAGGCCGTCGATGAACTCCAGCGACACCTTCGCCTTGTGCAGCCCGTAGCGGTAAAGACGGTCGCCCGGGATGCCGAGGCGCTCCGCCACCGCCTCAATGGGCTGCATGCGGGCCGCCCGCGCGATCTCGAGGTCGCTGGCTACTTTCTTGTTCATTCCGGCGACACCCCTAGCAGTCGAGCGCGTTGGCGATTTCCCAGCCGCTCAGGTGGCGCATGTAGCTCGCCCATTCGTCCGTCTTCAACTTGACGTAGCTGTCGATGAAGGAATCGCCGAACGCCCCGCGCAGCACCTTGTTCTTGTCGGTGACCCTGAGCGCGTCCAAGAGATTGAGCGGCAACCGGTGCAGGTTCTTCAGCGTCTGGCCCTCGGCGTACATGTTGATGTCGAGGCGCTTGCCCGGGTCGCGCTTGTTGGCGATGCCGTCGAGGCCCGCCGCCAGCACGCCCGCCTGCATGAGGTACGGGTTGGCGGCGCCGTCCATCAGCCGCAACTCGAAGCGTCCGGCGTCGGGAATGCGGATCATGTGGCTGCGGTTGTTGCCGCCGTAGGTGATCGCGTTGGGCGCCCAGGTGGAGCCGGACAGCGTGCGCGGCGCGTTGATCCGCTTGAAGCTGTTGACCGTGGGGGTGAAGAACGAGCACAGCGCCTCGGCCGAGTGCATGACGCCGCCGAGGAAGCCGTAGGCGAGCTTGGAGAGGCCGAGCTCGCCCTTCGGGTCGTGGAACAGGTTGGTGCGTCCGGTCTTGTCCCACAGCGAGACGTGCGCGTGGCAGCCGTTGCCGGTCAGGTTGAGGAACGGCTTCGGCATGAAGGTGGCGCGCGCGCCGTGCTTCTCGGCGATCGCCTTCACCATGTACTTGAAGAAGACGTGGCGATCGGCGGTCAGCAGGCAGTCGTCGTACTCCCAGTTCATCTCGAACTGGCCGTTGGCGTCCTCGTGGTCGTTCTGGTAGGGCTTCCAGCCGAGCTGCAACATGCCGTCGCAGATCTCGGTGATGACGTCGTAGCGGCGCATCAGCGCCTGCTGGTCGTAGCAGGGCTTCTCCTGGGTATCGAGGGCGTCGAAGATCGCCTTGCCGTCCGGCGCGATGAGGTGGTACTCGCACTCGACCCCGCTCTTCATGCGGTAGCCGCGCTTGGCGGCGGCGGCGACCTGGGCCTTGAGGACGGCGCGCGGGCTGTCGGCCACCTCCTTGCCGCCCATCCACAGGTCGCTGGCGAGCCAGCCCACCTCCGGGCGCCAGGGCAACTGGATGAGGCTCGAGGGATCGGGCCTGGCGAACAGGTCGGGGTGCGCCGGCGTCATGTCGAGCCAGGTGGCGAAGCCGGCGAAGCCGGCGCCGTCGCGCTGCATCGCGCCGATGGCCGATGCGGGCACCAGCTTCGCCCGCAAGACCCCGAACAGGTCCACGTAGCTGATGAGGAAGTATTTGATCTTCTTCTCTTTGGCGACTCTCTCCAGGTCGATCGTCATCGTCTTCCCCCCTGTCGTCTCGCGAATGTCGGTTCAGTCGCGTCCCGGAATCCAGTTCGTGCCCGCCAGCGGCACGCCCGCCATGGCGGCCGCCTCCACGGTGAGCGCCACCATGTCGTCGGGCTCCAGGTTCAGCACGTGGCTTTTGCCGCAGGCGCGCGCCAGCGTCTGCAACTCCAGCACCATGACGGAAAGGTAGTTCCTGAGCCAGCGCGCCCCCTGCTCCGGCTGCAGGCGCGCCTCCAACTCCGGCAACTGCGTCGTGATGCCGACCGGGCACTTGCCGGTGTGGCAGTGGTGGCAGCAGCCGGGCTCGGTGCCGAGCGCGTGGTAGTCCTCGACGTAGACCGGCTTGTTGCAGCCGAGCGCCACCATGGCGGCCGAGCCGATGGCGACGGCATCGGCGCCGAGCGCCAGCGCCTTGGCCACGTCGGCGCCGCTCCTGATGCCGCCGGAGACGATGAGCTGCACCTTGCGGTGCATGTCGAGCTCCTGCAGCGCCTCGACGGCGAGGCGGACGGCCGGCAGGGTCGGTATGCCGACGTGCTCGATGAACACGTCCTGGGTCGCCGCCGTGCCGCCCTGCATGCCGTCGAGCGTCACCACGTCGGCGCCGGCCTTGACGGCGAGCGCCACGTCGTAGCGCGTGCGGGTGGCGCCGATCTTGACGTAGATCGGCTTCTCGCCGTCGGTGATCTCGCGCAGCTCCTGGATCTTGATCGTGAGGTCGTCGGGGCCGGTCCAGTCGGGATGGCGGCAGGCGCTGCGCTGGTCGATGCCGACCGGCAGGTTGCGCATCTTGGCCACCCTATCGGTAATCTTCAAGCCGAGCAGCATGCCGCCGCCGCCGGGCTTCGCCCCTTGTCCCACCACCACCTCGATGGCGTCGGCGCGCCGCAAGTCGTCCGGGTTGAGGCCGTAGCGCGAGGGTAGCACCTGGTAGACGAGGGTCTTGGAGCTCCGGCGCTCCTCCTCGGTCATGCCGCCGTCGCCGGTGGTGGTGCTGGTGCCCATCATGGTGGCGGCGCGCCCGATCGCCTCCTTGGCGTTGGCGCCCAATGCCCCGAAGCTCATGCCGGCGATGGTGATCGGGATCTTGAGGTGGATCGGCTTCTTGGCGAAACGGGTGCCGAGCACGACGTCGGTCGCGCATTTCTCGCGATAGCCTTCCAGCGGATAGCGCGACACCGAGGCGCCGAGGAACACCAGGTCGTCGAAGGTGGGCAGCCGGCGCTTGGCGCCGAAGCCGCGGATCTCGTACAGCCCCTGGTCGGCGGCGCGATGGATCTCCGCCAGCACATGCGAGGGGAAGCTGTAGGACGGGCGCAGCGCGCGGGGATCGACGGTCATGACACCTCTCCAAAGCCGGACCTAGTAGATCGAATCCAACGTTTCGATCTGCCACTTGTCATGCCCGCGCATGACGCGGGCATCCATCGTGCCGCTGCACCATGGATCGCCGGGTCACGCCCGGCGATGACACTTCCTTCGGCCAGGGACTCATCTGTCGGATTGCATCCATTAATATGCGTCCGCGTGGTCGACATGGAAATTATAGAGCTTGCGCGCCGAGCCGTAACGCCGGAAGCGCTTCGCATCGACCTCGATGCCGGCGCGCGCGAGAAGCGCGCCGAGCTCCGCCACGTGCTCCGGCGTCATCTCCTTCAGGATGCAGTCGGCGCCCAGGCTTTCCACCTTGCCCCGGACGTAGAGGACCGCCTCGTAGATCGAATCGCCGAGGTTGGCGCCGGCGTCGCCGCACACCGCGAGGTGCCCGCTCTGCGCCATGAACGCGCTCATGTGGCCGACCGAGCCGCCGACCACGATGTCGACGCCCTTCATCGAAATGCCGCAGCGCGCAGCGGCATCGCCCTCGATGACCAGCAGCCCGCCGTTGCCCGAGGCGCCGGCCGACTGCGAGGCATTGCCCTTCACCCGCACCAGGCCTGACATGATGTTCTCGGCCACGCCCTGCCCGGCGTGGCCATTGACGGTGACCCGCGCCTCCTTGTTCATGCCGGCGCAGTAGTAGCCGGCGTGGCCCTCGATCTCGACCTCGATCGGAATCGTGAGGCCGACGGCAAGCGCGTGCGCGCCCTTGGGGTTGAGGACGCGCCAACTGCGCTCGTTGGTGTCGGGCGAGAGCGCGTGCAGCATCCCGTTGAGCTGCCGTACCGGCGTGGCGGCGAGATCGACGGTGTTCACGGCGCTAATGCAGGCTCCAGGTGTAGACCACCGCCGGCGCCGGCTCCCAGATGGTCGCCGTCTCAACCCCCGGCAGGTTGGCGAGGCTGCGGAACTCGGACGCCATCGCAACCCAGTCGTCGGTTTCCGCCAGCACGGCCGGCTTGCATGCGATGGCGTCGCGCAGCACCGCGAAGCCGTCGCGCGTGCCCATGGTGAAGGTGTAGAAACCGTCGAGGTCCTTGAGGCCCGCCTCCAGGGCCTCGGCGAGGCTGGCGCCCTCGGACAGGCGATGGGCGAAATAGCGCGCTGCCACCTCGCTGTCGTTGTCGGTCTCGAAGTCGTGGCCGCGCCTCCTCAGCCACTTGCGCAGGTTGTTGTGGTTGCTGAGCGAGCCGTTGTGCACCAGGCACATGTCGGAGGCGGCGGTGAAGGGGTGCGAGTGCTCGGTGGTGACCGCGCTCTCCGTCGCCATGCGGGTGTGCCCGATGGCGTGGCTGCCCTCCATGCCGGCAAGCCCGTACTTGGCGGCCACCTCGGCCGGCAGGCCCATGTCCTTGTAGACCTCCATGAGCCGGCCGTAGCCCATGACGCGCACCTCGGGATGGCGTGCCTTGAGCCAGGCGCGGGCGTCCTGATCCGGCGCCGACACCGTGATGACGGCGTGGTTGCTCTTGTGCTCGACGTCGACCTCGGCGTCGAGCGCCTCGCCCAGCTCGCCGCCGACCTGGCGCCACGGATAGTGCGGATCGGCGTGGAACACGGTGAGCTTGCAGGCGCCGGGGCCGACCGGGCGGTGGTAGACCGCGATCCCGGCGCTGTCCGGCCCGCGGTCGGTCATGCCGATCAGCATGGTCTCGACGTGCCGGCCGAGTTGCGCATGTAGCCCCGGGTTCTTGAGGAACAGTCCGACGATGCCGCACATGGTCCGCGCTCCTTCACTCCCGTCACGGTTTCGCCCGCGCACCACGAAGCCTAGCCCGTGGGCCGGGGGCTGTCAACATCGGGGAAACAATATTTACTATCATGAAACAAGCGACGGCGCCGCGCAGGGTGCCGCTTCGTGCGACCCGGCAAGGGCAGCCACGAGCCTGATGCGCCAGAGCCTCCATTGCCGCGCCCGCTATTCCTATTTTAGATGTCACCCCGGCGAAAGCCGGGGTCCACGCTGCCTCAAACGCGGGCCTTCGCCATGGTTCCCGGCTTTCGCCGGGATGACATAGGAGGGTTGTCAACCGGCTATCATTCATCGACGCCACGAACTTCGGACTCAAGTGTCCGAGCGGTATCGCCCAATGCTCCTGCATATCGCCTCAATCCTCCCCGTCGCGGGCGTAGGCGATCACGGAGAGGAAGCGGATCGGCAGCTTGCGCAGGTCGTCCGGCCCGTGCGGCACGTCGGCGTCGAAGAACAGCGAATCGCCCGGCCGCATGACGTAGGTCCGGTTGCCGTGCCGATATCCCACTTCGCCTTCCAGCATGTAGAGGAACTCGACTCCGCTGTGCTGGAACAGCGGGAACACATCGGAACGCTGGGTGAGCGTGATCATGTACGGCTCGACCGCGATCGACTTGCGCAGCGAGTGGCCGAGCAACTGGTACTGGTGCCCCGCCCGGGTGCCGCGCCGCTCGATGGTCAGCCCCTGCCCCGCCTTGACGAAGGTGGCGTTGCGCTCCTCCTCGAAGCGGCGGAAGAAGGCCGTGACCGGCACGTGCAGCGCGCGCGACAGCGCCTGCAGCGTCGCCAGCGAGGGCGAGGTCACCCCGTTCTCGATCTTCGACAGCATGCCGGCGGAAAGCTCGGCGTGGCGCGCCAGTTCCGCCACCGTCATGTCGAGCTTCTTGCGGAAGCCGCGCACCTCGCGCCCGATCGCCAACTCGAGGTTGCCGTCGGCGGCGCCGGCGAGCCCGTGCGGGTCTTGCAGGCCCGACGCGCCGCGGCGCCGCGCCAGCGCGCCGCGCAGCGGCCTGCTCCGCTTCCTCATGCCGCGAGCCCTCGCAGCGCCAGCAGCCCGACGGGCGCGCCGCCGAACTCCGCCATGGCATCCGCAACACATGTCCACAGGTACTCGGCCGAGGCGCTGTCGGCCAGCAGGTGATAGGCCGGCGTCTCGCCGCGGTCGTCGCGGATGACGATGGCGCTCATTTTGGCGACCGAGGTCTGGGCGATGCGGCCCTGGGCGAATTTCTCGGGCCTGAGGTCGACGCCGCAGATCTTGGCGAACATGACCGGCGCGTAGGCGCCGGCGACGGCGAACCAGCAATGGCTGTCGGTGCGCGGCATCGGGTAGCCGATCGGCTGGCGCGGGCGCTCGGCGCCCCAGGCCCAGGCCTTGTCGAGCCGGGCCACCAGGCGCCCTTCGCCGTCGAGATCGTCGAGCAGGAACACCTCGCTCGGCGCCAGGCGCGCCGCCAGCGTTCCGCCCGACTGCCGGTACGCGACGTTGCTGTCGGGGCCGACGCGCAGGCCCTGCGCCAGCAGCCATTCGACCGCGCCGTTGCCCTTGAAGCCGGTGCGCGGCAGGACCGACAAGTCGACGAGCGCAAGCCGGCGCGCCAGCGCGATCTCGGCCTCGACCGGGCGCCCGAGCCTGAGCGCAACGGCGGCGCCGTTGAGGGTCGCGAACTCCGCGCCGAGCGCCGTCAGGACGCGATAGACGAAGCTGCGGCGCAGGTGCTGGGTGGGGGCAATGGGCTCGGCAGCCACGGCTACATCTCCTGGCGCCGGTTCTCGGGGTCGTAGAACGGATACGGGATGACGCGGGCGCGGATCATTCGGCCGCCCGCGACCCGGACATCGAAGGGGGCGCCGGTCACGGCCTGGTCGGGCGCCACGTAGGCGAGCCCCACGATCCGCTCCAGCGTGGGCGACATCGCCGCCGAGGTGACACGGCCGATGATATCGGCGCCGCGGATCACCAAGTGGCATTCCTCGGGGACCGGGGCGCCCGGATCGTCGATGGTGAAGCCGACCAGCTTGCGGGTGAGGCCCTTGTTCGCCTGAATTTCGATCGAGCGCCCGCCGACGAAGAACGGTTTCGTCTTGGCGATTGCCCAGGCCATGTCGGCCTCGTAGGGGTGGGTGAGACCGTCGCTGTCCTGGCCGATGATGATGTGGCCCTTCTCCAGGCGCAGCACGCGCTGCGCCTCGACGCCGAAGGGGCGGATGGCGTCGGGCCTGCCAGCCGCCATGAGCGCGTCCCACAGCGCCTCGCCGAAGCCCGCCGGCACGTGAATCTCGTAGCCGAGCTCGCCGACGAAGCCCACCCTGAGGAGGCGCGCCGGAATGCCGGCGACGGTGCCCATGCGCACGCCCATGTAGGGGAACGCCTCGGCGGAAAGCTCCACGTCCTGGCACAGCCGCCGCAACACCTCGCGCGACCTGGGGCCGGCCAAATTGACGCCGGCATAGGCCGCGGTGACGTTGGCGATGTCCACGTCGAGGCGCCACTGCGCGTTCCAGAACAGCATGTGCCGGTAGACGGCATCGACGCCGCCGGTGGTGGCCGTGACGTAGAAATGCTGATCGTGGAATCGGCAGGCGACACCGTCGTCGCTGACGGCGCCCGTCTGGTCGGTCATCAGCACGTAACGCGAGCGCCCGACTTGCTGCTTCGCGTAGGAGAAGGTGTAGACGCGGTTGAGGAGCTCGGCCGCGTCGGGGCCGCGGATATCGAGGCCGCCCAGGGTCGAGACATCGATCAGGCCCACGTTGCGGCGGACGTTGAGGACTTCCTCGCGGACGCCGCGCTCGCGTTCCTCCTTGCCGCCATAGTAGGCGGGCCTGAGCCACAGGCCGGCGACCATCATCTTCGCCCCTGCTTCCAGGTGGCGGTGGTGCATGGCGGTGTAGCGCACCGGCTCGAACGAGCGGCCCGCGAGATGGCCGAACTTCTCCGGCCGGTAGGGCGGCCGCTGGGTGGTGACACTCATGCCGGCCAGCTCGCGCCCGGTCTCGGCCGCGGCGATGCGCACCGCCGCCACCGCCGAATGACGCCCCTGCGAGGGTCCCATCCCCACCGTCGAGTAGCGCTTCAGCAACTCGATGTCGTCGTAGCCGTCGGCGATGCCGTTGACCAGGTCCTTGATCTGCAAATCCTCGTCGAAATCGACGAATTCCTTGCCCTTCCTGTGCGGAAAGATCGGCCAGGGATGGGTGACGTGGCGCCCGCCCCGGTCGATCGGCGCCGGCGGCTGATCCGCGGCCTGCGGCGCGCCGGCGTCCCCGGCCGCCGACCAGCCGACGCGCGTCCCTTCGGCCATGACCGCGTCGATCTCATAGGTGCCGTTGACCGAACCGGCCGCGAACAGGTGCGCCGGAATGCTCACCGGCTGGAACATGTGCGTGACGTCGTCGTACATGAAGCGCGCGCCGGCGTGGTGGAGAAGCTGCCCGGTCGGGCTGTAGCCGACCGACATGCACAACAGGTCGCAAGGGATCGTCTCCGCCGCCCGCGCCGCGGTGCCGCGGCCGGTGACGCGCGCGACGAGCGCCGCCATGACGTGCTGGCGCGCCCGGTTGTCGAGCGCCTCCACCACGCCATGACCGGGCAGGACGCGGATGGCGCGGGCCGCCACGGCGCGCGCCTGGGGCGAGGGCCGCGGCTCGGGCCGCAAGTCGACGACCGCGTTCACCTTGACGCCCGCCTCGGCCAAATCCAGCGCCACGCCGTAGCCGTCGGCGTTGGCGGTCAGCACCACGGCCTCGCGTCCCGGCCTGACGCCGTACAGATGAATGAGGCGCTGCGCCGCCGAGCCGAGCATGACGCCGGGCAGGTCGTTGTTGCGGAACACCGCCGGCTGCTCCAGCGAGCCGGTCGCGACCACGATCGACCGGGCGCGAATCTTGTACAGGCGCCGGCGCGCCACCGCGGCGAGCCAGTTGTCGGCGAACCAGCCGGTGCAGGTGGTATCCGTCAGCACCCTGATGTTGGGCGTGTCCAGCACCTTGCGGGTGAGCCGGCTGATGAGCGCCGGCGCCCGCGCGCCGTCCGCGTCGAAGCGGGCGTAGCCGAGCGAGCCGCCGAGCAGCGGCGCCTCGTCGATGAGCAGGACCTCGAGGCCGCCCGCCGCCGCCTGCAATGCGGCCGATATGCCGGCCGGGCCGCCGCCCACCACCGCCACGTCGACAAACAAGTATTGCTTGTCGAAATCCCCGTGCCGCGCGTCGAGATCGACCTTGCCCAAGCCGGCCCGGTTGCGGATCAGCGGTTCCCAGAATTTCCAGGCGCCCTTGGGCTTGTAGAATGCCTTGTAGTAGAACCCGACCGGCATGAAGGCGCCGAGCCGCTCCACCACGCGGCCGCGGTCGCTATGAAGGCTGCCGTCGTAGTTCTGGCCGCGCACTTCGAGTCCCTCGACGATCGCCCGCCGGTCGGCCAGCACGTTCGGCTCGGGCCCTATTTGCACCAGCGTGTTGGCGTCCTGGCCCGCCATGGTCAGCACGCCGCGCGGCCGGCGGTACTTGAACGAGCGCGACAGCAGCCAGGCGTCGTGCGCGGCCAGCGCGCTGGCGATGCAGTCGCCCACGTAGCCCCGGTAAGCCTGCCCCTCGAAGCGGAACGCGACCGGGTTGGCGCGGTCGATCAGCCGACCGTAGGGCGGGGCCAAGCGGTTGCAACCCTCGCTCACGCGGATGGCTCCTTCGCCGCCGGGGGCGGGGCGAACTCCACCCGCTCCTTGAACAGCTCGCCGGCGCCGTAGGTGCGGATAATCTCGTCGCTCACCGTGTTGCGTTCGGCGATGAACCAAAACGAGGTCGGCACGTGGCACCACCACTCGCGCACCACCCCCGCCGTGTTGTTCTCGAGGAACACGAACTCACCCCATTCGCGCTCGCCGCAGTGGGCGGGGTCCGGCATGATCTTGACCTCGCCGCCCGACACGAACTCGCTGATGTTGCGCGGGCCGTTGAGCGGGCAGTTGAGAATCTTCATGGGCGACGGACCTGTTTCGGACGAGCCATAACGGAAGATGAACCACGGAGGCGCAGAGGCACAGAGGCACACATCAGAGCAGCATCCTCACGGCTCTGTGCCTCTGTGTCTCTGTGGTTCCATATCTCCAGTGGATCCGATCCGACAGACGAGTCCCCACCCAATAGAAGTGTCATCGCCGGGCGTGACCCGGCGATCCATGGTGCAGCCGCACGATGGATGCCCGCGTCAAGCGCGGGCATGACAAGTGGGGACGGCAAATGTCGGATTCGATCCACTATTGCCCCACCGAGGCCGCGCCCTTCTCGCCGACCTGGTCGAATTCGACGAAGCGGTCGAGGCGGAAAGGCCACAGCAGGTCGGGCACGGTGCCGGTGGCGATGGTCTCGGCCATGCGCTTGCCGCACACCGGCGTCGCCTTGAAGCCCCAGGTGCCCCAGCCGGCGTCGATGTAATAGTTCTCGACCGGCGTCAACCCCATGACCGGGCTGAAGTCCGGCGTCATGTCGGCCATGCCCGCCCACTGGCGCGCGAGCGTCACGTCGGCGAGAAACGGGAACAGCTCCAGAATGTGGCCGAGCAGGCCCTCCTTGAAGTCGAGCGTCGAACGGGTGGAGTAGAGCGCGTAGGGGTCGGTCGACCCGCCCATCACCAGCTCGCCGCGGTCCGACTGCGAGACATAGACGTGCAGGCTGCCCGACACGACGATCTGGTCGAGGAACCGCTTCAGCGGCAGCGAGACGCAGGCTTGCAGCGGGATGGTGCGGATCGGCAGACGGAACCCGGCGAGCTTGGCCACCCTGGAGCTCGACCCGGCCACCGCCTGCACGGCGCGCGCGCAGTGCACCACGCCGCGATCGGTCTCGATCGCGGCCAGGCGTCCATTGGCGATGCGAATCCCGGTCGCCTCGGTCATGGTGTGAATTTCCACGCCCATCGCGGCCGCGGCCCGCGCGTAGCCCCAGGCGACCGCGTCGTGGCGCGCGATCGAGCCGGGCGGATGGTAGAGCGCGCCCAGGATCGGGTAGCGCGCGTCCTCCGACAGGTTGAGGGCCGGGCACAGCCGCCTGATGTCGTCGGGAAAGATGAGCTCCGAATCGACGCCCAGATGCTTGTTGACTTCGGCCCGCCACCGGCCGGTGCGGAGCGCCGCGTCGGTGTGGGCGAGCGTGAAGTGGCTGCGCTCCGAATACAGGATGTTGAAGTCCAGCTCCTCGCTCAGCTCGCGAAAGAGCCGCATCGACTCCTCGTAGAAGCGCACGCCCTCCGGCGTCAGGTAGTTGGAGCGGATGATCGCCGTGTTGCGCGCCGTGTTGCCGCTGGCGAGGTAGCCCTTGTCCAGCACGCAGACGTTCGAGATGCCCCAGTCGCGGGCGAGGTAATAGGCGGTGGCCAGCCCGTGCCCGCCGCCCCCGATGATGACCACGTCGTACTGGGACGCCAACTCCTTGGCCGGCGGGAAGTGACGCCGGGCCGGGTACTTGCGGTTGAACCCGTATTTCAGGAGGCCGAAGGGCATGGCCGGTGGACGGTAGCCGGCGGTTGAATGAGGGGCAAGATTTTTTCCTCGTCGCCCGCGGTTGCCCGGCGCGCCGACACGCGGCAGGATCGGGCGGAATCCGCGATGGAATCGACCGATGAGCGAGGCGGACGACAACGTGGTGCTGCTGGAGCCGGCGGCGGCGGCGCTGCGTGACGAGTTCATCGGCTGGCAATGCCGGCTGCGCCAGCTCTCCGTGCGCCGGTTCGCCGGCCGGCCCCAGGCCGGCATGCGCCCGCGCGCCCTCAGCCCCGCCGAGGACGAGATCGCGCCCGCCATGGTGGTGCTGATCGTGAAGCGCGACCCCGACCACGCCACCAAGCAGTTCCGCTTCCAAGTGCTGCAGACCAACGATCCGGCGGAGCGCTACGACAAGGCGCTCGAGCTGCTCGCCGGAGCCTACTTCCAGCACCCCCCGGAGTTCAGCGACGTGATGACCGCGCTGTTCGGCCCGGAATCGCCGGTTGTGGCGCGGCTGCTCAATTTCGGGGCTTGCGTCTTGGAGTTCGAGCAACATGGGCAGGCCTACCGCCTGCCTTGCGCCGTCGCCGAGCTCGCCGAGGGGCACGACCTCTTCCAGGCCACCTATTGGCACAACCGGCTGTTCAACCCCGACATGCCAGCGGGCGTGCGGGTTCTCGCCTTCACGCCGGACTGGACGCACGCCAGCGCCCGCCGGAGCAGCGCGGGCTAGAACTTCTTGTACGCCTTGCGCAGCTCCACCAGCGGGTGCCTGGGCGACATCTGGAACTTGATCAGCAGCTCGCGGGCAATCATGTCGCGGTCCTGCTGATTGTCGGGCAGCTTCATCTCGGGCGGCACCGTCACCCAACCGTTGACGTTGCGGTCGAAGACGGCGGCACGCCCCTCCTCGTAGCCCATGTGCACGTCCTCGAGCCAATTCAAGTCGTCCCAGCCCATGGTCTCCATGTACCGGCGCAGAAACGGCGTCAGCCGGCCGTAGTCCGGCACCAGGTTCACGTCGTAGCGATAGCCGATGTGCTGGCCGATCTCCTTCTCGCGCGCCGTGTCGAGGCCGGAGGTCTTGAGAAAGTGGTCGATGTCCGTCTTTTTCGCGCTGGCCAAGGGATGCCTCCTAATACCGGGTCATCTCGGGTTGCCCGACAGTGTGCTGCGTGCCGGCGAGCGGCACCATGGCCAAGGCCGACGCCTCCATGGTGAGCGCCGCCAGGTCCTCCGGCTCCAACGAGTGCACGTTGGTCTTGCCGCAGGCGCGCGCCATCATCTGGCACTCGATGGCGAGGCAGTGCAGGAAATTATAGACGCGCTCGGCCGCCGCGTCGGGGTCGAGACGTTTGCGCAACTCCGGGTCCTGGGTCGTCACGCCGACCGGGCAGCGGCCGGTGTGGCAGTGATAGCAGTAGCCGGCCTCGACGCCGATCTCCTTCTCGTAGTCGGCCTCGGGGATGTCCTTGTTGCAGTTGAGCGCCATCAGCGCCGAGTGCCCGATGGCGACCGCGTCGGCGCCCAGCGCCAGCGCCTTCGCCACGTCGGCGCCGTTGCGGATGCCGCCGGCGTAAACCAGCGATATCTCGCCCGACTTGTCGAGGTCGTCGAGCGCCTTCCTCGCCTGGCGGATGGCGGCGATGCCGGGAATCCCGGTCTCCTCGGTGGCGATGTGCGGCCCGGCGCCGGTCGAGCCCTCCATGCCGTCGAGATAGATGCTGTCGGGGCCGGTCTTGATGGCCATGCGCACGTCGTCATAGACGCGCGCCGCGCCCAGCTTGAGCTGGATCGGGATCTGGTGGTCGGTGGCCTCGCGGACCTCCTGGATCTTGAGCGCGAGGTCGTCCGGGCCGAGCCAGTCGGGATGGCGCGCCGGCGAGCGCTGGTCGATGCCGGCGGGCAGCGAGCGCATCTCCGCCACCATGTCGGTCACCTTCTGGCCCATCAGGTGGCCGCCCAGCCCCACCTTGCAGCCCTGGCCGATGAAGAACTCGCAGGCGTCGGCGAGGCGCAGGTGGTGCGGGTTGAAGCCGTAGCGCGACTGGATGCACTGGTAGAACCATTTCGAGGAGTAGCGCCGCTCGTCCGGGATCATGCCGCCCTCGCCGGAGCACGTGGCGGTGCCGGCCATGGTGGCGCCGCGCGCGAGCGCGATCTTGGCCTCGAACGACAGCGCCCCGAAGCTCATGCCGGTGATGTAGATCGGGATGTCGAGCACCAGCGGGCGCTTGGCCTTCGGGCCGATCACGGTCTCGGTCAGGCACTTCTCGCGGTAGCCCTCGATGACGAAGCGGGTGAGCGTGCCGGGTAAAAACGTGAGGTCGTCCCAGGTCGGGATCTTCTTGAACAGCGAGAAGCCGCGCATCCGGTAGCGCCCGAGCTCGGACTTGATGTGGATGTCGTCGATGACGGCGGGCGTGAAAATCCGGCTGCGCCCGAGCACGCTGGTATTGCGCTTCGGCGTCTTCGCCGGGGCGGGAGCGGGAGCGGGTCTTTCCTTGGCCATGTTCAGAGGGTCCTCTCAGAGCACGATCTTCTTCTCGGTCGGCTCCAGGTTGTCGTAATTCCACAGCCGCTTGCCGGCGACGATCTTCGTCATGTTGGCGAGCCCGCGCGGGGTCTCGAGGCCGTACAGCTTCAGCTTGCGCCCGAGCCAGGCCGTGTCGAGTTCGGTCATCTCGCCCGGCACCGCGTCGACGCCCAATCCTGCGATCTTGCCGCCGACGTAGATGGTGCCGTCGTACATCGAATCGCCCAGGTTCTTGCCGGCGTCGCCGAGGACCACCATGCGCCCGCGCTGCATCATGAAGCCGCAGAACGCGCCGCAGCGCCCGCCGACGATGATGGTGCCGCCCTTCATATCGATGCCCATGCGGGCGCCCACGTCGCCCATGCAAACGAGGTCGCCGCCGCGGATCGCCGCCCCGAAGGTGGAGCCGGCGTTCTTCTCCACCACCACGGTGCCGGACATCATGTTCTCGGCGCAGGACCAACCGACGCGCCCCTTGATGCGCACGTTCGGGCCGTCGATGAGGCCGATGCCGAAGTAGCCGAGGCTGCCCTCGATATAGAGCTGCAGGCGGTTGAGGATGCCGACGCCGACGCCGTGCCTGGCGCCCGGGTTCTTCAGCACGATGGTGCCGTAGCCTTCGCCCATCAGCTCCCGGAGCCGCAGGTTGATCGCCTGCGCGTCCATGTCGGCGGCGTCGAACTCGGCCCGCTTGTTGAAATCGACGTCGTAGGCCCAGGGATAGGTGAGGTTCAGGCTCTCCTCGGCCGAAAAGAACCGCTGCTGGGTGCGCCCGGCGAGCTGCTCGGTGTGCATCCCCATCTCGTGCGACTGGTGTTCCGCTCTCATGCCTTGTTACGCTCCGTCTTGCGGGCCCGGTCCGTCGCCTATCCGTTGCTGCTCCATACCCTGACCTCGCCCTCGTAAGGGTCGAAGGTGTCGATCTCGTGCGGGAATAGGCTGCGGATCGCCACCTCCTCCGAGGCCATGACGATGAAGTCGTCGCTCTCGTAAAGCACCATCGGCTTCGCCGCCATGACGTCCTTGGCCATGCCGAGGCTGTCGGCGGTCGCCACCAGATAGGTGAACACGCCGTCGAGCTCGTCGATGGAGTCCTTCATCGCGTCGTCGAGCCGCGCGCCGCGCTGCATCTTGTCGGCGAGGTACACGGCGATCAGCTCCGAATCGCAATTCGATACGAACCGGTGGCCGCGCCGTTGGAGCTCGCGCCGGCCTTTCCAGTAGTTGGTGAGCTGGCCGTTGTGCACCACCGCCACGTCGGCGAACGGATAGGCCCAATACGGATGCGCCGAGCGGATGTCGACGTCCGATTCGGTCGCCATGCGCGTGTGCCCGATGGCGTGCGTGCCGTTGAAGCCGGCGAGGCGATACTGGCCTGACACCCGCGCCGCGTCGCCCAGGTCCTTGATCAGCTCGAGCCCAAGCCCGAGCGACAGGATCTCGGCCCCGTCCACGTCCTCGATGTAGTCGGCGAGCCGGCGCCGGTCGCCGTCGTAGGCCAAGCGGTAGCGAAAGGCGTACTCGGTGGCGGCCTCCTGCTCCAGGATCTTGGCGCCCAGTTCGGCGAGACGCCGGTCCACCTCGGCCTTGCGCTCGCCGACCTTGCGGTGAATGTCGAAGCCCTTCGCCATGTCCTCCTGCTCGGCCACCTTGAAGCGCAGCACCAGCTCGCTGCCGCGCGGCTTCCCGTACAGCGCGTAGCCGGTGGAATCCGGCCCGCGATGCTTCAAGGATTGCAGCATGGCCGTCATCTCGCGGCCGACGTCGCCGGTAGCACCGCGATGAATCACCCCAGCGATTCCGCACATGACGATGGCTCCCTTTCGGCTCGCTCCGATTACGGCAGATAGTCCCAGTAGCTCTGCAGGTCCCAGGGCGTGACGGTGGCCATGAACCTCTCCCACTCGTCGCGCTTGTAATGCGTGAACACGCGGTACATGTCGCCCGGAAACGCCGCCTTGATGGTCTCGTCCTTGTCGAGCGCGTCGAGCGCGTCGCCCAATGACATCGGCAGCTTCGTCACCTTCTTGCCGGCGGCCATGGCCTGGTAGATGTTGCGCTCCTCCGGCTCGCCCGGATCGAGCTTGTTGCGGATGCCGTCGTCGAAGGCCTGCAGGAGGGCCGCCGCCATGAGGTACGGGTTCACCGTCGAATCGACCGAGCGGTACTCGAAGCGGCCCGGCGCCGAGATGCGGAGCGCGCAGGTGCGGTTCTGGTAGCCCCAGTCGGCATAGACCGGCGCCCAGAAGCCGGTGTCCCATAGCCGGCGATAGGAATTGACGGTGGGGGAGCCGATGGCGGTGAGCGCCGCCACGTGCTTGATGACGCCGCCGATGCAGTGCAGCCCGATCGGCCCCGGCTTCGTCTC
Source organism: uncultured Rhodospirillaceae bacterium (assembly GCA_964411425.1). Taxonomy (GTDB): domain Bacteria; phylum Pseudomonadota; class Alphaproteobacteria; order Dongiales; family Dongiaceae; genus CAYPKW01. The sequence continues at coordinate 38,384 of CAYPKW010000010.1, read as the reverse complement.
GCCCTTGCGCGGTAAGAAAGTGTTCTCGCCGCCCTTGCGGTACATGAAGTTCCCCGCCAGGCCGGGCAGCGGGTCCTGGTTGAGACCGTTCATCTTGTCCTCGCCGCCGTACCACAGCGACAGGTTGTGGTGACAGCCGTTGGCCGACACGCCCATGAAGGGCTTGGCCATGAAGCAGGCGATCAGGTTGAACTCGCGCGCCACCTGGGCGCAAATCTGCCGGTACGCGGTGAGCCGGTCGCAGGTCCTGAGCGCGTCGTCGAACATGAAATTGAGCTCGAGCTGGCCCGGCGCGTCCTCGTGGTCGCCCTGGATCATGTCGAGACCCATGGCGCGGGAGTACTCGATCGCCCGCAGGAATACCGGGCGCAAGCTTTCGAACTGGTCGATGTGGTAGCAGTTGGGCTTCGAGAAGCCGCCCGCCGGCAGGCCGTCCTCGCCCTTCTTCAGCCACATCATCTCCGGCTCGCAGCCGTGGCGCAGGTGCAGCCCCTTGTGCCGCTTCTGGAACTCCTGGTGGATGAGGCGCAGGTTGCCGCGGCAGTCGGAGGTGAGATGGGCGCCCGGGTTCACCTTCTCCTCGCGGTTGCGAAAGCAGGTGCAGAAGACGCGCGCCACCCGCTTGTCCCACGGGATCTGCACGAAGGTCTCGGGGTCCGGGATGCCGACCAGCTCGGAGGACTCCGGCCCGTAGCCGATGTAGTTGCGGTGGCGGTCGACGAACAGATTGGCGGTCGAGCCGTAGACGAGCTGAAAGCCGCGCTCGGCGACCTGCTCCCAATGGTCCGCTGGTATGCCCTTGCCGACGACCCGGCCGGTCACCGAGATAAACTGGTAATAGATGTACTGGATGCCGAGCGCGTCGATCTTGGCGCGCACCTGCTTCACCAGCTCCTTGCGCCCCTTGGCGTTCACATGGGCTTCTAGGTCGGTCATCGTCTCTCCCCTATTGCTATCGTGTTGTCGCGGCCCGCCCGCTCAACTCCACGGGAACGGGCTGTGCGAGACCGGGTGCAGCCGGCCGGCGGCGAAGCGCCCGAAGCGGAACGGTTCCAGCAACTCGCGGTCCTGGCCGGCGCCCAGGATATCCTCCGCCACCAGCTTGCCAACCCCGATCATCTTATAGCCGTGATTGGAATCGGCGATGACGTACACGTTGTCGCAGAAGCGATCGAACACCGGGAAGCTGTCGGCGGTAAAGCACCCGATGCCACCCGAGGGTTCCTTCTTGTATTTCGGCATCTGCCCTTCGAAGCGTTTCTGGCAAAAGGCGAGCGCCGAGCACCACATGTGCGCGAAATCGTCGCCGACGACGAAGTCGGGCGACTCCGGCCCGTAGGGATCGACCGCCACCTCGCCCGCGTCGGTCTCGACCTTGTACGGCATGGCGCCCCCTTGCACGCCGCCGAAACTGAAGTCGGGCTTATAGTAGATGCCCCACAGCTTGTCGGTGATGAGGCTGCCGTCGGCGTCCGAGTGCAGCGGAGCGTCGGTGTCGACGTGCAGCACCGGCGGCATCTTGCCGTCGTTGGTGCGCTGCAGCTTGGGATCGACGCCGAGCGTCCCTTCCTGCAGGCTCCAATAGACCCACATCGGAACGCCGTCGTGCAGGTGCCCGTCGCGACCCTTGATGGCGATCGCCTTCGGCAACTCCAGCATGTCCCAGATCTGCTTCACCCAGGGCCCGGCGCCGACCACCACGAAGTCGCAGGCGATGGTGCCGCGGTCGGTGACGACCGCCTCGACCGCGCCCGTATTGTCCTTCTGGAATCCGATCACCTTGACGCCGGTGAGGATGCGCACGCCCTCGTCCTCGGCCTTCCTGGCGAGACCGTACATCGACTTGGTGTTGTTGGCGTAGCCGCCGCGCTTCTCGTGCAGCACCGAGGTGATGCCCGTGGCCTGCCAGTCGTGGAACAGGCCCTGCATGTACCGCTGGCAGTCCTTATCGCCCTCGACAAACACCGACTCGTAGCCGATCTCCTGCTGCTGCTTGGCGATCGAGGCCACGTCCCCGTGCATCACCTCCGGGCTGATCTGCATATAGCCGACCGGGTGATAGCTGAAGGCTTGCGCGTCGCTCTCCCAGACCTTCACGCTGTGCGCCATGAGGCGGCGCATCGCCGGCTGGAAGTAATTGTTGCGGATGACCCCGCAGGCGATGCCCGAGGCGCCGGCGGCGATGCCGGCCTTGTCCACCACCAGGACGTCCTTGCCGCCGCCCTTGCCGCTATGGCGCAGCGCCTCCGCCAGATGCCACGCCGACGACAGCCCATGGATCCCCGCGCCGATGACCAGGTATTTGACGTGAGAGGAAAAAGCCATGCGCGCCGCTCGGATGCTCGAGGGTTGGGCCGATGTGGCTCCTTGCCGGCCCCCTCGCCGACGCAAGGCAAGCCTTGACGGGAACCGCCGCACCATACAAATTGCGCCGACCGATTTCAAACCAATTTTTCGCAGAGGTTCGGAAATGGGGAAAATTGGTGGCGTCGAGGCGATCGACCCGGCTGGACCTGGCGTTGCGGCCTCCGGCCCCACTTTCGGGCCCTCGCGGGCCATCCCCGACCCGGTGCACGGCTCGGCCTGGATCACGCAGCGATTGCGTCAGGCGATCCTCGACGGGGGCTATGGCCACGGCGACAAGCTGCCGGCCGAGCGCCAGCTCGCCGATGCGTTCGGCGCCGCGCGCGGCACGGTGCGGCTTGCCCTCGACCGGCTCGAGGCCGAGCGCCTGGTCACGCGCCGCATCGGCAGCGGCACCTTCGTCAACTTCGGCGCCCGGCGGGACGCCGGCGACGTCATCGATTCCACGAGCCCGCTAGAGCTCATCGACGTGCGCTTGGGCGTCGAGCCGAACATGATCCGGCTCGCCGTGCTGCACGCGACGGCGCGCGACATCGGGCGCCTCAGGCAGGCGATCGAGCGCATGGCGGGGGCGAGCGGCAACCCCGAGGGCTTCACCCGCTGGGACCAGGAGTTCCACATGCTGATCGCCGAGTGCACCCACAACCCGCTGATGATGTGGCTCTACCGCCAAGTCAACGCGGTGCGCGGCCACGCCCAGTGGAACGCCATGAAGGACAAGGTGCTGACCCCGGCGCGCATCGCCGAATACAACCGGCAGCACCGCGCCATGTTCGAGGCGATCGAGAGCCGCGACGTGGAATCGGCGATGGCGATCGTCGCCAACCACCTGCACTACGCCCGGCGCCAACTGCAAGGCGTGGCGAGCGAATAGGCGGCGGGCGGGCGTCGGCGGCTTCGCCGCCCTCCAGGCGAAAAACGATTCGCCAGTTGGCCCGCACCCTGACCGCCCAGACACCTTTCAGGGCGCCTTTCAGCGGGTGCAGGCGGAAGCCGGGCAGGTTCATGTCGTCCGGCGCCTTCGCAAGGTTCAGGACGAAAAGGACGTTTTCGACTTTCTCCACAAGGTCGGGGCGGATGCCCTTGCGGTCGCCGTCCTCGAAAAGCCGTTTCAATCTCGAGACCTAATTTTCCGTGCGTCATCGCATCGCCGCGGAGCGGTGCAAATGGCGCTCTTTCCGCACTCCGGTTGCCTTCCAACACGCGGGTAACTGCCTTGCGAAACCATTTCGCCGAGCCGGCCGCGCCGCCCTTGCCGCCATGCAACCGTCAGGTGGGCCGGCCGCGCGCGGCCGGACCCCGGCCCCTCCCGCCGTCGCCCGGTTCGGCGCGCCCGATACCGCAGCGCGGCATTCGCACAATCCAATGCCCGGTGCCAATCGAGTGCATCAAGTTGACTGCCGATTCTCACGGTGCCCCCGCCGTCCGTCTCCGGTGCGCCTTGCGGGCACCTGAAGTGGTTATGGCTGGCCCAGGCTCGGAGGCGGCGCCGCAAGCTCCGACTTTCGCACTTCGAAAGGGTAGCCATATTTGGCGACCACCGACTGAACTAAACCCGGATTTGCCAGATATATCGCAATTTCACCGCCTTTCGATGCCGATTCTGATATAAGAATCAATATCTTGTGGCGAGGTTGGGGAATCTCTCATGCATATCCGATCGGTGAAGCGAAACCGGGGCCTCCGCAGGTCGATTTCGACCGACGCCTGAAACTGGAATTCCACGGCAGCAGGATCACCTCGGACGCCGGCCTGCTCGCCTACCGCGAACTGGATCACGCGCTCGGGCCGACCGACCTCGGCGGATCGATCCCGACCGAGGCGCGCCGCGAAAGGAACGTCCGGCACCTGGTTGAGGGGCCGTTTCGCCAATCGGTGTTCGGCCGCCTGGGCGGCTTTCCCTCGACCCGGCGATGCGGATCTTCGTGAACCGTAAATTGCTCGCGAATTGACACACCTGCCGCAGTTCAGGCCGTCCACAACATTCACAGACGGGCCGAACAAACGCATGGAGCCGACGCCGAGAGATGGCGCGGCTCATGTTTGGCGTTAGACCGGCAGGCACCGTTCTTCAACTTTGGCGTTGATGAAGCGCGGCACGACAAGCGGGAAACTCTCAAAGGAGAGAACCGATGCGCTACGAGATCAGAGGGAAGGTGGTCGACTCGTTTTCCGGCGACGGCATCGGTGGCGTGCGAGTCGAGGCGTGGGACAAGGACTTCGGCCTCGATGATTACCTCGGTTCCGCGACCACGACCAGCGACGGCTCGTTTTCGATCACCTTCGACGATAGTGCGTTTCGCGACATCTTCTTCGACAACTGGCCGGATCTCTATTTCAAGGTCTATTGCTACAACGAACTACTCGCCTCGACCGAGAATTCGGTGCTCTGGAACGTCAAGGACCCGCAGGTCGGCGTCACGATCAAGGCGAAGCACCCGAAGCCGCCCGTGTGCGATGAGCGGCACATCTATCTGAAGATCGAGCGGATCGAGAACTATAGCCCGGTGAATCCACAGGATAAGGCCGTGCCGCCGGCGCAGTATGGCCGTGACTGCATGCGCAACCACGGCCATGAGAACGGTCTCATCCCGCAGGCTGAGATCGATGCGCGGTCGCTGACGGCGGTCGTGTATCGCGAATACCTGGATTCCGGCTATTTGATCCCCAAACCCGACAAGCTGATCGCTGCCGACATCAACGAGCCGGCCTACACGCATCGTGTTCCCGGCACCGTCATCTACACGCGTCCGTGCCAGCGGCTTAAGATCCACGTCTGGAACACCGATGACGTGCCACACTCATTGCACGCGCATGGTCTGCGCTACGGCATCGACTCCGACGGCTCGTGGCCGTTCGGTACCGAGGCTGCGCACCATGGCGGGCGGTCGGATGCGATCTGCCCCGGACAGACGTGGACCTACACGTTCGACGTGCCTGACAACGCGCTCGGCGCCTGGCCGTTTCACGATCACACGCACCACATGGACATCAAGATCGACCAGGGGCTGTTCGGTGGAATTGTCGTGCTCGGCCCCTGCGATCGGCCGCCGCGCCGTTTCCACTTCCCGTGGAACTTGCTGCGGCCGATCTACCTCGATGTCGAGCGGCTCGAACGGCTGCCCGTTTTTTTCGACAAACGCATGCCGCGCAAGATCGAGTTCGACGAGGAAACGATTGTCCGCCTTGCACCGCACATCCACGCGCACCGGCTGAAAGACGCGACGCGGATGCTGTTAGGGCAGCACCTCGATTTCCTCGAGGAGTTCGCGCTGAAGGAACTGGCGCGACCGCGGCGGATCGTCAGCACCGACCATGTGCCGGTGTTCTTCCACGTGATGTCCAATCCGGATGCCAGGCCCGTGTTCGACACCGACGACATCGATGAACTTGGCGGCGAAGCGGAGATCGCTTTCGACACCGCTGGCGACTACGACTACTTCTGCCGCCACCACCCGGATATGAGCGGCGTCGTTCACGTGGTGGCCGGCGGACCGACACCCGTGACGGTCACAATCGTCGGCGGCCCGCCGATGGCATTCAGTCCGGACGAAATCAACGTCGGCGTCGGCGGCACGGTCAAGTGGATCAACGACACCGACACCCACCACACCGTTACCTCGACGCAGGGCGCGTCGATGACGACCCACTGCATCAACGGGCGCGGCTTCGTCGGCAACTCGCCGACCATCGTCGGCCGGAGCGGCCAACGCATCCGCTGGTACGTGTTCAACCTCGATACCAGCACGACCTGGCACAACTTCCATCCGCACGCCATGCGCTGGAAGTTCGGTGGCGAGTATCTCGACATCCGCAGCATGGGACCAGCCGAGTCGTTCGTCGTCGAATCCGAGATCCCGCCCGTGCTGCTGCTCACGGTCGAGGAGGAAAAGGCGCAGGATCCGGCGCACCGCCCGCCCGGTGCGAAGCTGTACCGGCTGAAAGGCGATTTTGTTTTTCACTGCCATGTGCACCATCACCTGATGAACGGCATGGTGGGTCTCGTGCGCTCGCGCCAGAGCCTCTGGCTCACCGAGGACATGGTGCACGAGATTGGCCATCGCACCGGTCTGCCGCTGGATGACGGCACGAATGCCTGCCCGGATGTTGATCCGCATCCATGCCGCGGCCACGGCGCGGGCCGATGGGAAGAGATCATCGGAATTCCGGAGGTTCTCCTCATGCATTCTGTATTGCTGCCCAACACCCAGCGGGTTCTCTTTTGGGGTCGCACGCGAGCCGATCAGTCGCGCGTCTGGGACTACTCGACTCCTGCGGGCACCTACCTGCCGCCCGCCAATCAGCCAGCCGACTCACCGGGACTCGATATCGACACCTCGGACATGTGGTCGGCAGAACACACGATCCTGGACACGCCAGCCGGTACGGTGCTGATCCACGGCGGTTTTTCGCCGAACAAGTCGTTCAGCTTCGATCCGGCCACGCTGACTTGGACACGCGTGGCGGACACCGCGCACAACCGCTTTTACGCGACGACACTGACGCTCGGCGACGGCCGCGCCGCGACTCTGTACGGTTCGGCGTCGAAGTCGATCGAGATCTACACGCACGGCGCCGGCTGGTCGCCGCCGATCGCGATGCCGGTCGGCATGAATCATCACCAGTACTACCCGTGGACGTACTTGCTGCCCGATGGGCGGCTGTTCATCGCGGGACCACATGATCCGACGCACCGGTTCGATCTCAGTGCGCCGGCGGCGGCCGAATCGTTCGCGACGATCCATGGCAATCGCAGCACCGGCGGCGAGAAGGGCACTTCGGTGCTACTGCTACTGCGTCCGCCCGACTACAAGCCGATCGTCTACATCATCGGAGGCAACCCGGCGGCCACACAGGAGACGGCGGAGATGATTGACCTGTCCGCTGCGGCGCCGGCGTGGACCGCGTTGCCGGATCTCAACGTTCCGCGCCCACAGCAGTTCACGGCGACTCTGCTGCCTGACGGCCGAGTGTTCATCGCCGGCGGCGTCACTGGCGGTGCCGACGGTGGGCCGTGCGAGATTTTCGATCCGCGCAATCCGGGCGCCGGTTGGACGCTGGGCCCGAACATGACATTTGTCCGGACCTACCATTCGTCGTTCCTTCTGCTCCAGGACGGAAGCGTCCTCGGGGGCGGTGCTCCCCCGGACGCGAATCCCCCGGCTGTCCATACTGCACACGAGCGTTTTTTCCCCGACTACTTCGATATGCTGCGCCCGGTGATCAGCGCGGCGCCGACGGCGATCAACTACGGCGGCAATTTTACGATCAACACGCCAAACGCGACCGATGTCTCTGAAGTCGTGCTGCTGCGTGCCGGCGCAGTGACGCACGGCTTCAACATGTCGCAACGGGGTATCGAACTCGTAGTAAGCGGCGTAGGTGCCGGTACCGTAAACGTTGAGGCCCCGCCGCAGGCCAACCTCGCGCCGCCGGGTTGGTACCTTCTGTTCATCCTCAACTCGAGCCGTGTGCCGTCAACTGGACGCTGGGTGCGGGTGACACCATGATCGCCGATAACAGGCCTCACGATCCCTGACTCACTCCCACCCGGCGCCCGCATCCTGAGCCGGCCTACCTCTGGTTCGAGACGCGCCCTCTCGGGCGCTCCTCACCATGAGGTTGGCCGGTCGAAGGACGCGCCGACCTCCCTCGTCGAGAGGGAGTTGGGGTTAGGCGCCGTCCAGGCCAGGCGGCGACCTTGAGGCGGCGGCGGGCAGCCGTCCCCTATCGCGCCGAAGCGATCGCCCGCCACACCGCCTCGGGCGTCGCCGGCATGTCGACGTGGCGCACGCCCAGCGGCGCCAACGCGTCCACCACCGCGTTGATGACGGCGGCCGGGGCGGCGATCGCGCCTGCCTCGCCGCAGCCCTTGACGCCGAGCGGATTGGCGGCTGAAGGCGACTCGTGCGCGCCGATGACGAAGGACGGCAGGTCGTCGGCGCGCGGCATGCAGTAGTCCATGTAGGAGCCGGTCAGCACCTGGCCGCTCGCCGGGTCGTGCCGGCAGCCTTCCATCAGCGCCTGGCCGATGCCTTGCGCGATGCCGCCGTGCATCTGGCCCTCGACCACCATCGGGTTGATCCGGCGCCCGAAGTCGTCGACCGCCGCGTAGCCCAGCACCGTCACCTCGCCCGTGTCGGGCGCCACCTCCACCTCGCAGACGTGGCAGCCGAACGGAAAGGTGAAATTGGGCGGGTCGAAATAGCTGGTTTCCTCGAGCCCCGGTTCCATGCGGTCGAGCGGCAGCTGGGCCGCCAGATAGGCCGCCGCCGCCACCTCCGCGAAGGTCTTGACCCGGTCGGTGCCGGCCACCCGGAACCTGCCCTCGGCGAACTCGATGTCGGTTTCCGCCGCCTCCAGCAGATGCGCCGCGATGCGCCTCGCCTTGTCCACGATCTTGTCGAGCGCGCGGACGAGCGCGCCGCCGCCCACGGCGGCCGAGCGCGACCCGTAGGTGCCGACGCCGTAGGGGATGCGCGCGGTGTCGCCATGCACGATGTCGACCCTGTCGATGTCGAGACCCAGGCGCTCGGCCACGATCTGGGCGAACACGGTCTCGTGTCCCTGGCCATGGCTGTGGCTGCCGGTCAGCACGCTGACGCCGCCGGTGGGGTGCACGCGCACCTGCGCCACCTCGTACTGGCCGCCGCGGCAGCCGAGATCGCTCAGCATCTTGGATGGCCCCATGCCGCACGCCTCGAGGTAGGCGGCTACCCCGATGCCGCGCAGCCGGCCGCGCGCTTCGCTTGCCTCCTTGCGGCGGGCGAAGCCCCGGTAGTCGGCGGCCGCGAGCGCGCCGTCGAGCGTCGCCCTGAAGTCGCCGGTGTCGTAGGTCCATAAGAGCGGGCTGCGATAGGGGAACGCCTCGGCCGGAATGAAGTTGCGTCGCCGCAGCTCGACCCGGTCGTCGCCTGTCTCCCGCGCCGCCGTGTCGACCAGGCGTTCGAGCAGATAGGTGGCCTCCGGCCGGCCGGCGCCCCGATAGGCGTCCACCGGCACCGTGTTGGTGAACACCGCTTTCACCTCGACGTGCACGGCGCGCAGCGCATAGGGTCCCGGCAGCGGGTTGGCGTAGAAGAAGGTCGGGATCGCGCTGGCGAAGGTGGACAGATACGCCCCCATGTTGGCGGCGGTCTTCACCCGGAGGCCGATGAACCGTCCGTCGCCGTCGAGGGCAAGCTCCGCGGTGGTCAAATGATCGCGGCCGTAGGTGTCGGACAGGAAGGACTCCGACCGGTCCGCCGTCCACTTCACCGGCCGCCCGACCCGGCGCGCCGCCCACAGGACGATCGCCTCCTCGGGGTAATGATAGATCTTCATCCCGAACCCGCCGCCCACGTCGGGCGCCACCACGCGCAGACGCTCCTCCGGCACCTTCAGGGTGTTGAGCGACAGCAGCAGCCGGATGAGATGCGGTCCCTGGGTGGTGCCGTAGAGCGTGTACGAATCACGCGCGGCGTCGTACTCCCCGATGTAGGCGCGCGGCTCGATCGGCGAAGGCGCCACCCGGTTCTGCTCCAGCGCGAGGCGCGTCACGTGCGCGGCGCGCCGGAACGCGGCGTCGGTCGCCGCCTTGTCGCCCACCTCCCAGTCGTAACAGAGGTTGCCCGGCGCCTCGTCCCACACCAGCGGCGCGCCCGGCGCCAACGCCTTGGCAAGGGCGGTCACGCTAGGCAACGGCTCATAGTCCACGACGACCGCTTCGGCCGCGTCCAGCGCCTGCGCGTGTGTTTCCGCGAGAACTACCGCCACCTGGTCGCCCACGTGGCGCACCCGATCGACCGCCAGCGGGCGGTGCGGCGGCTCCACCATCGGGCGCCCGTCCTTGGAATGGATGAGCCAGCCGCAGGGCAGCGTGCCGATGCCGTCGGCCGCCATGTCGGCGCCGGTCAGCACGGTGACGCCTTGCATCGCCCGCGCGGCACGCGCGTCGATGCCCCGGATGCGAGCGTGCGCGTGGGGCGAACGAACCATGTGGGCGTACACCTGCCCCGGCCGCACGATGTCGTCCGTGTAGCGCCCGCGCCCGGTGAGGAAGCGCGTGTCCTCCTTGCGCCGTACCCGCGCCCCGATCAGCCCGCCCATGCGGCGTTCCCCCTAGGCGGCTTCAATCGAACCTGTCGCGGGTGATCGGCACGTGCCCCGGCTGGCCCGCGACGCGAGCGAGCCAGGTGCGAACGTTGGGATAGGGCGACAGATCGAACTCGCCTTCATGCGCCACGTGGGTGTAGGCGTAGAGCGCGATGTCGGCGATGCCGTAGCGGTCGGCGACGAAGAACCGGCGGCCGGAAAGGTGGCCCTCCATGACGCCGAGCGCCTGATACCCGCGCTGCCATTTCTCCGCCAGCTTGTCCTTCGTTTCCTCCCGCTTGCCCTGCACGTGAAGCCAAGCCCGCGCCACGGCGATGTACGGCTCGTGGCTGTATTGCTCGAAGAACATCCATTGCAGCGCCTCGGCCCGGGCGAAGCGATCGTCCGGCAGGAACGGGGTCCCCTCGGCCAGGAAGAACAGGATCGCGTCCGATTCGGCGAGCCGCCGGCCGTCCTCGAACTCGAGCACGGGGACGCGGCCGTTGGGATTGATGGCGAGGAAATCCGGGGTGCGGGTCTCGCCCTTGAGGATGTCCTTCTGCGCCAATCTGAACTTCATGCCGAGCTGCGACAGCAGGAGCCGCACCTTGTAGCCGTTGCCCGAGGGCAGATAGTCGTAAAGCGTCATCATGACGAATCCCCTCCCGCCGAGCGAGGCGCATGGTAGCCTTGTTCCATGCGCATCGCCACGCCCGAGACCTGGTACGAAACGCGGTCCGTCGAAGACGGAGTCACCCACATTTGGGAACCGCACATCAAGCCGTTCTACCGCTGCAACATCTGGCATGTGCGCGGGCGCCTGCGCGATCTGCTGGTCGATTCCGGCATGGGGGTGGTGAGCCTGCGCGCGCAGGTGGCGCTACTGGCCGAGCGGCCGCTCGTCGCGGTCGCCAGCCACACCCATTTCGACCATATCGGCGCGCACCACGAGTTCACCGAGCGCGCAGTGCATGGGGCGGAGGCGGCCGTCATGACGGCGCCCGGGCGCGCCGAGACCCTGGTCGACAAGTACGTAAGCGACGAAATCTTTACCCGGTTGCCGCCGGGCGGTTACACGTCGGCCGCTTATCGCGTGGCGCCGGCGCCGGCCACGCGCCTGCTCGCCGACGGCGATATCGTCGATCTCGGCGACCGCCAATTCGAGGTGGTCCACGCCCCCGGCCACTCGCCCGGCTCGATCGCCCTGTGGGAGGCGGCGAGCGGCATCCTGTTCGCCGGCGATGCCGTCTACGACGGGCCGCTCGTCGACGACAACGACGATTCGGATATCGCGGCCTACCTCGCCACCATGGAGCGCCTGCGCCGCCTGCCGGTGCGGGTCGTGCACGGCGGCCACTTCCAGAGCTTCGGCGCCGAGCGCCTCCGCGAGCTGATCGACGCCTATCTCGCAGACAAGCGGTAGTGGATCGAATCCAACATTTGGCTCCCCTAATTGTCATGCCCGCGCTTGACGCGGGCATCCATCGTGCCGCTGCACCATGGATCGCCGGGTCTCCGCCCGGCGATGACATTGAGGGGGGCGACTGTGCACGGGATACCACTTGACTGGTTCACACCGCTAGCGTGCGGCGCATAATCCGACCGGCCGGACCATACGGCGGTACCAGAAACTAAGCCCGCGGCGATGGCCGCGGCGCCGGGGACGATCGGCCGCGACGAGAGGACCCGATGCTGATCCTGCACGACGGCAATCCGCTGACCCGCATCCGGCGGCCGTGGGTCAACATGGCGCTGATGGCCGGTACGGCGGCGGTGTTCGCGTTGCAGCTCCTCGACGCGGCGGCCTGGCAGCGCTTCGCCTTCTTCCCGGCGCAGTTGTGGCACCTGTGGCCGCAGCCGGGACCGCTCTACGGCATCGCCGGCCTCATCACCTACCCCTTCCTGCACGGCAACCTGCTGCATGTCGGCGCCAACCTGATCGCGCTCAGGGTGTTCGGCGACAACCTCGAGGACGCGATGGGGCATTGGCGCTATCTGCTATTCTATCTCGCCTCGGCCGCATTCGCCGCCGCCGCGCAAGGGTTGCTGGCCGATCCGTTCGCGCCGCTGATCGGCGCCAGCGGCGCTGTCTCGGCGGTGATGGGGGGCTACCTGCTGCTGCACCCGCGGGCCCGCATCCTCATCCTCGCGTTCAACGTGGCGCCCGTCATCGCGCCCGCCGCGGTCGTGGTCGGTTTCCAGATCGCGGTCAATTTCGCCATGAGTTGGAACCTCGTCCTCTTCGCCGGCGCGCCGCCGGATCCCGGCGCCGCCGCCGTCGCTTGGTGGGCCCATATCGGCGGGTTCGTCTCCGGCATGGCACTCGTTCCGTTGTTGAAGGCAAGTGGGGTGCCGTTGTTCCAGGCGCCGGCGCTGCCCGAGCGCGGCATGCGTTGGCTCGGCCGCTACGTGCCCACCCTGAGTTGGCCGGGCGAGCGGGCGCCGGTCGAGGCGGGCGCCGAGCGGCCGCCGCGCCGCGCCGGGCTCGAGGTGTTCGTCAAGGCGCTCGCCTACGTCGCCTTGATCGTGGTCCTGATGCGCTATCTGTGAGCCCGGCGCCGTCAGTCGAGCGCCGCCGCCCGCCTGATTCCCAGCGCCGAGTGGACCGCCAACGTCGCCACCACGATGGCACCGCCCGCGAGGCCGCGCGCGGTCATCGCCTCGCCCAAGGCCAGCCACACCCAGATCGGCGCCAGCACCGTCTGCAGCAGCGTCAAGAGCCCGACCTCGGCGGCCGCGATATAGCGCGTGCCGAGCGTGAACAGGCCGAAGGCGCCCGGCAGCACCACGAGCCCCATGGCGGCGAGCGGCGGCACGTCCTCCGCGCCGACCGCGAGCGGCGCCGCGAACGGCAACACCAAGGCCGCCTGCACGAGGCCGGAGAGCGCCGTCGCCGGCAGCATGTCGGCGGCGCGGGCGCGGCGCAGGATGACCAGCGCCGCCGCGAAGCCGAGCGCCGAAGCGATGGCGGCGCCGTCGCCGAGCGAGGTGCCGAGTGCTGCGCCGTCCCACACCACGAGCGCGATCCCGCCGATGGCCGCCAGTATCGCCAGCCAGGTAGCGAGCCCGGTCGGCTCGCCCAAGAAAACGTGGCTCAACACGGCGGCGAACAGCGGCGCCGCGGCGACGATGATCACCGTGTTGGCGACCGAGGTGTGAACGATGGCGACGACGAACAGCACCGCCTCGACGCCGAGGCACAGCGCCACCGCGACGCCGACCAGCCCGATCGCCCGGCACGCCTCCGGAAACCGGCCGCGGTAGACGATGACGAGAACCGCCGCCAGCATCGCGGCCAGCAGCACGCCGCGCCAGAATACGGTCGTCCACTGGTCGACTTCGAGCAGGCGCAGCAGCAGCGCGTCGGGCGTCAACAGCATGGCGCCGCCGGCGGCCAGCGCGAGGCCGCGCAGATGCTGCCGGCGCGGCGTCACCGCCGCGCCCGATCGGGGCTCATTCGCCGGCGGCCGCCAGAGGGACGCGGGCCGGCTCGGGGCCGTCGAAGGCGCGGTCGTGCGCGAGTGCCGGGATCATCCGGCGCGCCGCCGCCACCCTGGCCGGATCGACCTCGGCGATGACGAAGCCTACTTCCTCGCCGCCGTCGGCCAGCACCTCGCCCCACGGATCGACGATGAGCGAGTGACCGAAGGTGCGCCGGCCTTCCGCGTGCACGCCGGTCTGGTTGGCGGCGAAGACGTAGGCCCCGGTTTCGATCGCGCGCGCCCGCGCCAGCACGTGCCAGTGCGCCTTGCCGGTGGTGTAGGTGAAGGCGGCGGGGATGGAAAGGAAGTCCGCCCCGGCCTGCGCCAAGGCGCGGTAGAGATAGGCGAACCGCAGGTCGTAGCAGACCGAGAGCCCGATGGCGCCCCAGGGCGTCGGCGCCAGAACCGCGCTGGCGCCGGGGCGCACCGTGGCCGACTCGCGATAGGCCTCGCCGCCCGCGAGATCGACGTCGAACAGGTGCAGCTTGTCGTAGCGCGCGACGATGGCGCCGGTGGCATCGACGAGGAGCGAGCGGTTGACCACGCGCGCCTCGCCCGGCTCCCTCAGCAGCAGCGAGCCGACCAGGATTCTGGCACCGGTTTCGCGCGCCAATCGGCGACAGAGGGCAAGCCCGGGGTCGTGCGCCTCCGGCTTCGCCTTCTCCAGCACCGCCGGACCGTGCGGCTCGATCATGGTGACCATCTCCGGCAGTTGGATGAGGTCGGCGCCGGCCGCGGCCGCGGCCCGGATCAGCGGCTCCAGCGCGGCGATGCTGGGCGCCATGTCGCGCTCGGCGCAGTTCTGCACGCAGGCCACCTTGAAGGTCTTGCTCATGGGCTGCTCTCCTGGAGACACCGGGCGACTATAACTGCACGCCCCGGCCGCCGACCTCTAAATCCGTCCGCCGCGACGCCGATTCGGGTATCATCCGCGCCCGGCCGGGTTAGCTCAGTGGTAGAGCAATCGCCTTGTAAGCGATAGGTCGTCAGTTCGACTCTGACACCCGGCACCGGCGCCATCCACCGCCTCGAACCGCACCCCCTCCGGCAGCGTCGCCGCGAAGGCCGCGAGCCGCGGGCGAATCGCCGCCGCGGCAGCCGGCGAGGTCGCATAGAATTCCACGCTGTCGCGGGCCGGCGTCACGCGCCGGCGCCCGAGGCTTAGGCGGGCCAGCAACACCCAGTCGCCGGGCAGCCAGTCCTGCGCCCAATCGTCGTACAGCATCGCAAGCTCGACGCCGTGCCGGCGCACGAGGCGCCGCTGCCAGCCGACCTCGCCGGCCCGCGCCGCGCGCAGCGCCTCGGTCGAGCCGAGCGCCGCCAAATCGAGCACATAGGCCTCGTTCCGGTAGGCGACCCGCCCCAGGTCGTTGACGGCCACCGGCCCGCCGAACGACACGGCGAACCGATGCATCTGGTACTGCTGCTCATAGATGTTGTTGGCGCCCTGCGGCGTCAGCCAGGTCGCCCGCAAGTAAGGCGCCCCCAGCAGCGCCATGGCCACGATCGTCGCCGCCGCGCCACGCCAACCCGGCGTGCGGTGGTACCAACGGCCGAGCTCGTTCCGGTAGCAATAGAGCAGCAGGCAGCCGAGCGCCGCCAGCAGATAGACCTCGTAGCGCCCGAACCAGCCGTAACGACCGAGCGCCAGGTGACCGGCGAGCGCCACGAGTCCGGCCGCGGCCAGCGGCCGCTCGGCCCGCCGATCCCGCCGGCGGAGCGCCGCCGCCGCGAGCAGCGCGCCCAACAGCATCGAAACTCCGAATCCGATCGTCTCCCACGGCCCGGCGAGGGCGCTCGCCACGCCCCGCAGGCGCTCAAAGACGGACGACGCGATGGCGCCCGGCTCGTGCGCCAAACCCGCCTTCACCAGCACCGAGGCCGGCAGCCAGTCGAGGCCGAGGCCGAGGAGAAACCAGGAAAAGGCCGCCAGCGGCAGCATGAAGCCGACGCCCAGGCCTAGCGCCAACCGAGGCCGCCCCCGCAGCGCCAGATAGAGGACCGCGGCCAGCGACAGGACCGTATTCTCGTACCGCACCAGCGGTCCGAGCAGAATGGCGACGACGAGCCAGGGTGAAAGCCGGCCCTCCTCGGCCTCGACGATGAGGCCATGGGCGAGCGTCACGGCGAGCCATACCTGTAACCCATGCTCCATGCCGGTAAATGCGAGGCCAACGAGATTGAGGCCCGCCGCGAGGCAGCAGACGAGGAGCGTCCGCTGGAACCGGGCGCCCGGCACGGAGCGATCGAGCACGCGGCCGACCACCTTCTGCAAGACCGTCACCGTCAGCAGCGCGAACAGCACGTTGAGCGCCAGCGGCAGATATTCGTGCGCGGGAGTGCCGGCGAAAGGAACCAGCAGCAACGGCCACAGAATCGAGGACGAGGGCGAGGCGACCTCGCCCGGGTTCACGCCGTAATGGCCGCTGGCGAGGCCTTCGGCCAGCGCCAAGTGGATGTACGCATCGTCCAGCGTGTAGGTGAACGTCCCCTCGTTGAGCAGCAGGATGCAGGCGAGCGTGGCGCCGAGCGCCGCCGCCAGCGCCGCCGGCGCCGATGCCGTCATCGCAGCTTCACCAAGGAATCCGCTTGCGGTCGCGGAAGAAGCCGCCGTTCGGGCCGCCGCGCGGCAGGCCGGCCAGCCACACCGCCGTGTCGGCGCCCTCTTCGACGCCGCGCGGGGCGCGCGGCCCGCCCATGTCGGTGCGCACCCAGCCCGGACACATGGCGTTTACCAGCACATTGACGCCCTTTAGCTCCGCCGCCCAGACGCGGGTCAGCGCGTTGAGCGCCGTCTTCGACATACGATAACCCGCCTCGCGCCCGCCCATGTCGGCCAGCTGCCCGGACCCGCTGGAGACATTGACGACGCGGCCGTAGCCGCCCTCGACCATCAGCGGGATCAGCCCCTGGCAGAGCAAATACGGCCCATACATATTGGTCTCCATGGTCCGCCGCACCCTGGCGAGCGGCTCCACCGCCACGCCTTCGGGCTCGCCATCGTCGGCGTAACCGCCTTCGAGATAGATGCCGGCGTTGTTCACCAGCACGTCGAGCCGGCCGACCGTCCGGCGCAGGTGGCGGGCGAGCCGTTTCGCGTCGCCGGCGCTGGTCACGTCGAGGCGCTGGAATTCGACCGCCAGGCCCAGGGCGCCCAGCGCCCGCGCCGCCGCCTTGCCCTTCGCCGCGTGCCGCGCGGTGAGGATCACCCGCATTCCCCGCCGCGCCAGTTGCCGACAAATCTCGAACCCGATGCCCCGATTACCGCCGGTCACGACGGCGATCCGCTGTTGCGCGGCCATGCCCGTTCTCCCGTTGCCCCCCATCCGCCCGCCTGCCATCATTGTACGAACGAGGCGTCCCTCGTCGAATGCATTTTGCGAACGGGGGCAGCGCGCCATGGACGAGCATCGAACGCTTGCGCACCTGGCCTTGAGCCTCGCCGCTCGCGCCGAGCAGACGGCGATCGTCGCGGTGCGCGACGACGGCCTGGACAGTTGGTCCTACGGCCGGCTCGGACGCGAGATCGAACGGGTCGCCGGCGGGCTCGCGCGCGTCGCGGCGCCGGGCGAGCGCGTCGGTCTGTGGTTGCCCAACCGGCCGGAATGGATCGTCATCTATTTCGCGATCGTGGCGACCGGCGCCGTGGCCGTTCCCATCGAAAATACCATTGCCGACGCCGATCTGGCGCGCCTCCTCGAGGACAGCGGCTGCCGGCGAATCTTCGTGGCACCCCAGCACCTGCCGCGCCTACGCAAGATCGCCTCGATGCGCCCCCTCGACGTGCTCGTGGTGGACGACGACGAGCCGGCCGGGGCGGAGAGCTGGCGTCGTCTGCAGGCCGACGCCGCAACGCCGCTGCCAGGAGTGAGCGAAGACTCCATCGCCACGCTGCTATACACCTCCGGCACCACCGGCAGGGCCAAGGGCGTGCCTCTCACGCACCGCAATCTCGTGGCCAACCTCGAGGCCCTGCTGGCGGAGCCGCTCGCCAGTTCGCGCGACCGCGTGCTGCTGCCCCTGCCGCTCCACCATGCCTATCCGCTCGCCGTCGGCATGCTGGGCACGCTGGCGAGCGGCGCTACGCTGGTGCTGCCGGCCGGCATCAGCGGCCCGCAGATCATCCGCGCGCTGCAAGCGACCGACGTCACGGTGATGATCGGCGTGCCGCGACTTTACGAGGCGCTGCTCGCCGGCATCGAGGCGCGGATCGCCAGCCGCAGCGGCCTCGCGGCGGCGCTGGCGCGTCGCCTCGTCCCCTTCTCCCTGTGGCTGCGGCGGCGCTGGGGCCTCAGCCTCGGCAGACTGCTGTTCCACGCGATGCACAAGGAGTTCGGCCGGCGACTGCGCCTCCTGGGGTCCGGCGGAGCGCACCTCGACCCGAAAGTGGCGTGGCGGCTGGAGGCGCTCGGCTGGAAGGTGCTGAGCGGCTACGGTCTGAGCGAGACCGGGCCCATCCTGACGTTCAATCCGCCAGCTCGCGCGCGCATCGGCAGCGAGGGGCTGGCGGTGGCCGGCGTCGAGCTGCGTGTCGAGCCGATCACCGGGGCGCGCTACGGCGAGATCCTGGCGCGCGGCGCCGGCGTCTTCGCCGGGTACTGGAACGACCCGCCGGCGACCGCTGCGGCGTTCGCCGCGGACCGGTGGTTCCGCACCGGCGACCTCGGCTACGTCGACGGCGACGGCTACCTCTATGTCGTGGGACGGAGCAACGAACTCATCGTTCTGCCCGACGGCAAGAAGTTCTTTCCCGAAGCGCTCGAGGCCGTCTATGAGCGCAGCGCCTTCATCCGCGAGATGGCCGTGTTGCGTTTCCGCGGTATGCTGTGCGGACTGGTCGTCCCCGACTACGACGCCATTCGCAGCCGCGGCACGATCAACATGGAAAAGCTGCTGCGCGAGGAAATCGAGCTGTTCTCCTTCACGCTGCCCGCGCATCAGCGCCTGTCCGGCTACGCCGTCGTCAAGGAACCCTTGCCGCGCACGCTGCTGGGCAAGCTGCGCCGCCATCTGCTGCCGGCGCTCTACGAAAGCGCCGTGGTCGGGCACTCGTTTCCGGCCATCGAGATGTCGAAGGAGGATCAGGCGCTGCTCGCGGCCAAGCCCGCGAAGGCGCTTTGGGACTGGCTCGTCGATCGCCACAAGGGCACGGCCCTTACGCTCGATACCAGCCCGCAGCTCGACCTCGGCGTCGATTCGCTGGAGTGGGTCAACCTCACGCTGCAGATCGAGGATCGGTTCGGCCTGCGGCTCACCGAGGCGGCGGTCGCCCGCGTGGTGAGCCTGCGCGATCTGCTGCGCGAGGCTCTCGCGGCGGGCGAGCGGCGGGCGCCGGCGGAACCGGCGGCGACGGCCGCGGAGGCGTCCCGCTGGCTGTCGCCGCGCGGCACGGCGGCCATCGTGCTCGGCCTGGTCTTCTACTGCCTCAACTGGGCCGTCATGCGCGGCTTGTTCCGGCTTCGCGTGTACGGACGGAATCGGCTTCCGCGGCGCGGCCCGTATCTGTTGGCGCCGAACCACGCCAGCTATCTCGACCCCTTCGTCGTCGCGGCGGCGTTGCCGTGGCGGCATCTGCGCCACACCTATTGGGCCGGGTGGACGGGCCGGTTGTTCACCGGCCGCTTCATGCGGCTGTTCAGCCGCGCGGCGCAGGTGATTCCGGTCGACCCGGATCGCAGCCCCGCGGCCAGCCTCGCGCTTGCCGCCGACGTCCTGGCGCGCGGGCAAAGCCTGGTCTGGTTTCCGGAAGGCCGGCGCACGCCCGACGGCAGGCTGTTGCCGTTCCTGTCAGGGGTCGGGTTGCTGCTGGAAAAAAGCGGCGTCGCCGCCGTGCCGGTCCACATCGCCGGAACCTTCGACGCCTATCCCTGGTTCCGCAGTTTCCCGCGGCTGAAGGCCCTCAGCGTGACGTTCGGCGCGCCGCGATCGCCGGCGTCCCTGGCGGCGGCCGGACGAGGCGACACCGCCCCGGCGCGCGCCGCCACCGCGCTGCACGACGCCGTGGCCGCCTTGGCCGGCGGTTCTTAGACCGGCAGGGCATTCGCATTTGACTGCGATCGGCTTTCCTCCTCTTTCGAGACGCGCCCCCTTATCCTGAGCCGGCTGACCTCTCCTTCGAGACGGGCAGCCTGCCCTGAGCGACGCGCGAAGCGCGCGTCGAAGGGGCCCTCCTCACGATGAGGTCAGCCGGACGAAGGACGGGCGCTCCTCAAGATGAGGAAAGCCAACAACGAGCCTCATGGTGAGGAGGCCGCGACAGCGGCCGTCTCGAACCATGAGGCCGCAATCCGCCAAATGCGATTCCCCTGCTTAGGCTGGCGCGCCGAATTGCCAGCGGCCGGCGAATCGCCGATCATGCGCCGCCGTTCCTGGTCGAAGCGCGCTTTTGAGTGTGACCGTCCCCGACCGATCCGCCACCGATATCCGGTGCCCGTCAAGGGCAAGGCCGTGAGCGCGGCCGCCGGGGCGAGCCCGTCATTGCCGGGCGAGCGCGCCGTGGCGCTCGCCCTCCTCGTCCTGGCGGTGCCGCTCGCGCTGCTGCTGGTCGAGCGCCATCAGCTTTTCCTGCACGACGACACGTTCATCTCGCTGCGCTATGCGCGCAACTTCATCGAGGGCAACGGCCTCGTCTGGAATCCGGGCGAGCGCGTCGAGGGCTACACCAACTTCGCGCACGTCATGGCGGTCAGCGCCCTCGGCTACCTCGGCGTCGATCCGATCGCGGCGGCGCGGGCCGTCAATTTCGCGGCGCTGGCCTTGATTCCGGTCGTGCTCGGCCGGTTCCTGTTCTTCGGGCCTGGGCGAGGGAACCCGCTGGCGGCGGCGATCGCGACCGCAATGAGCTTTGTCAGCGGCCCGCTCGTCATCTGGTCCTTGGGCGGACTGGAGGCGCCGCTCTTAACGCTGTTCGTCACCGGCGGGGTCGTCGCCACGCTTACCGTCCTCGTCGAGGGGCCGCGAGTGCGGCCGGCGGTGTTCGGCGGTATTTGCTTCGCGCTGGCCGTGCTGACACGGCCCGATGCCGCGATCTTCCTCGTCGCTTCGTCGCTGGCATTGGCCGCCGGCGCCTGGCGGCGCGGGGTGAAGGCACTCGCCGCGGCGGCGATACTCCCCGTCGCCGCGTTCCCGCCCATAGCCCTGCACGAGGCCTGGCGCCTCTGGTATTACGGCGACTGGGTGCCGAACACGTTCTACACCAAGCTCGCGATGGTTACCGACGAGACCGTCATCCACGGGCTCGACTACGTGTGGGACTACGGCAAGCAGCCGCCCTTCGCCCTGGCGCTTGCCGCGGCGGCCGCGATCGCCGCGCTCGGCAGCCCGCGCTGGCGGGCCTCAGCACTTTATCTGGGCGGCATGATCCTCGCGTTCTTGGCATACTTGATACGGGCCGGCGGCGACCACATGCCCGGCTCGCGGCTCATGGCGCCGCTCATTCCGATGATGGCGCTGCTGCTCTACATGGGGCTCGAGACCCACGCCGGAAGATTTTCGCCGCGCGGGCGCGCCGGGCTCGCGGCCCTGTTCCTCGTGCTGCTCGGCCTGCAAGTATTCTCCGGCGAGGCGCGCCGCCGCGATCCGGCGGCGCTGATCGGCACGGTCATCGGCAAGTACGTGGCCACGGCCTGGCCGGCCGGCTCGCTGATCGCATCCAACGCCGCCGGCGCCCTGCCCTATTACGCCAAGAACCACCGCTTCATCGACATGCTCGGCCTCAACGACCGCCACATCGCGCGGCGCGAGGTCACCGAAATCCGGCGCCAGTGGCAGTTGAAGCCCGGCCATGGCAAGGGCGACGGCGCCTACGTCTTCGCGCGCCGGCCCGACTACATCATCCTCGGACCGCCGCAGGGCACCGGCACCTGGAACACCTTCTTCCTGAGCGACTTGGAGCTGGCCGAGAACCCCCTGTTCCTCGAGACCTATCGCCCGCGCGCCATCCTGATCGACATCTCGCGCGTCGCGGAGTGGCGCAGCTACAGGGTCCGTAATCGCAAGCTTCGTTTCATCTATTACGAGCTCAAAAAGGACTGACGGCCCGCCCCGCCGGACACCGACCCGACCAAGCGCATGGAACAGCTGCCTCGCAATACCGTCTTCTTGCTGCTCGGCGCCGCCGCGCTTGCGGTCGTTTTGCGCGCGGCGACGTTCTGGCACTCCGGCTTCCAGGCCGACGATGCCTGGATCACCTACCGCTACGCCCGCAACCTCGCGGCCGGCGAGGGCTTCGTCTACAACGCCGGGGAATGGGTCTACGGCACCACGACGCCGCTGCTGACCCTGCTGCTGGCCGGCGCCGAGTGGCTCGGCCTGCCGCTGCCATGGGCGGCGCTCGCCATCAATCTGGCGGCCACCGCCGTCATCTTGTGGGCCGCCGCCCATATCATGCGGCGCCGAGCCGACGCGTGGCTGCTGGCGCTAGGGCTCGTCCTCATCGCCGCCGGGCCGAGCCAGATTCTGTGGTCGGTCTCCGGCATGGAGACGGCGCTGTTCACGGCGTTCCTGCTGACGGGTGTCGCCGCCTATGTCGAGCGCGATTGGCGGTGGCTGGCGGTGGCCGGGGCCGGCGCGTTCCTCACTCGCTTCGACGGCCTCGTGTTCTGGCTCGCCGTCGCGGTGTCGGAGTTGGCGCTGTTCGCCCTCGCCCGCCGGCGCCGCGTCGAGGTTCGCGGTCTCGGCGCCGCCGCCTCGCTCAAGGGCGCGGGCCTCGCGGTACTTCTCGCGGCGCCGTGGCTGGTCTTCGCCGGCTTCTACTTTCACGACTTGGTGCCGAACTCCGTGTGGGCCAAACTTGCCCTCTACGGCGAAGCGGGGTTCGACCGGACCTCGCCCGCGGCGGCCGTCGCCGGCCTGTTGCGCGCGGGCTTCCTGCCGTGGTTCGTCGAGGTGCCGCTGGCGGTGGCGGCCCTGCTGGCGGCGGCGTGGCCGCTGTCGCGATTGATCGTCCTTCCGGTCTGGGTGTTCGGGTACCTGGCGTTCCTGCTGTTGGGCGCGACACACATTCATCCCTGGTACCCGGCGCCCGCTCATGCCGCGATAGCGGTCGCGGCCGCGATCGGGCTCGCGCGCCTGTTCGCCTGGGCGATCGGCGGCCGGCGCGCACTGTCGATCGCAGCGGCGCTCGCGTTGGCGATCGTTGCCTTGGCCTACGGGCCGCTCGGCGCCGCGCGCGAGGCGGCGTCCCGCCAGGGCGACTACGAGCACGCCCATGCCGATATCGCCCGCTACCTCGCGCAGCGCGCCCGACCGGATGAGGTCATCTACGCCTGGGACATCGGCAACATCGGCTATCTGACCGGGAACCCGATCCTCGATTTCGTCGGCATCGTGTCGCCGGAAACCGTTCCGTTCAACCGGCGGCGCGATTTCCTGGGCGTGCTGCGGCGGTTCGGCCCCGAGTGGGCGGTCATCGGCCTCTATGGCGACGCCTACCAGCCGATCGTCGACAGCGCCTGGTTCCGCGGCGCCTA
Source organism: uncultured Rhodospirillaceae bacterium (assembly GCA_964411425.1). GTDB lineage: Bacteria > Pseudomonadota > Alphaproteobacteria > Dongiales > Dongiaceae > CAYPKW01. Next base: position 14,995 of record CAYPKW010000010.1, on the reverse strand, counting down.
TGAGGAGGCGTACCGCAACCGGGTGCCGCGCCTGGAGGCCTGGGCGGTCGACGATCCGCGCCGCCTCGGCACCTATCGCCCCGAGTACGTTGTCTATCGCCGCCGTTCGCCGTAAACACTGGCCCATGCTAAACTACTTCCCCGAACTGCCCTATTGCGTCGCGGTGATGGGCGCCGGCAGCGGCATCGGCCGCGCCGCCGCCGAGTTCCTTGCCGAGCAGGGCGTGTCGGTCGCCTGCCTCGACCGGGCGCTCGGGGCCGCCGATGACACCGCGAAGGCGATCGGCGCCGCCGGCGGCAAGGCGATGGCCGCCGCGGCCGACGTGACCGACGACGCCTCGCTCGCCCCCGCCCTCGACCGGGTCGAGGAGGCGTTCGGGCGCATCCACGGCCTGGTCAACTGCGCCGGCATCACCGGGCGCACCAACATCAAGGGCCACGACGTCGACATGGCCGATTTCGACGCCGTCTACCGCGTCAACCTGCGCGGCGCCATGGCGTTGTCGAAGGCAGCGCTGCCGCGCATGCTGAAGCACCGCTACGGGCGTCTCCTGCACGTCGCCTCCATCGCCGGCAAGGAAGGCAACGCCGGCATGGCGGCGTATTCGGCGACCAAGGCCGGGCTGATCGGCCTCGTGAAGTCGCTGGCCAAGGACTATCCGGAGAGCGGCGTGACCATCAACGCGTTGGCGCCGGCGGTGATCCGGACGCCGATGGTGGACGTGCTGCCCGAGGCCACCGTCACCTACATGACCGACAAGATTCCGATGCGTCGCTGCGGCGAGCTGGAGGAAGTCGCCCAGTTGATCGGCTGGATCGTGTCGCCTGCCTGCAGCTTCACCACCGGATTTACGTTCGATCTCTCCGGCGGTCGCGCCACCTATTGACGGAGTAAAGCCGCATGAAACTAGTGCGCTACGGCCCGCCGGGCCGCGAACAACCGGGAATGATCGACGCCGGCGGCACCTTGCGCAGCCTCGCCGGACGCCTTGCCGACATCGACGGCGAGGCGCTCCTGCCGGCGCGCCTCGCGGCATTGCGGGCGATCGACCCGGCGGCCTTGCCTTCGGTGGACGGGCGCCCGCGGCTCGGCCCTCCGGTCGCCCGGATCGGCAAGGTGGTCGCCATAGGGCTCAATTATTCCGACCATGCGGCCGAATCCGGCGCGGCCCCGCCCAAGGAACCGATCATCTTCATGAAGGCCACCTCGGCGATCTCAGGCCCCAACGACGCCATCGTCATCCCAAGGGACTCCCGGAAAACCGACTGGGAAGTGGAGCTGGCGGCCGTGATCGGCGCCTCCGCGCGCTACGTCGAGGAGGGCCAGGCGCTCGCCCACGTCGCCGGCTACACGATCTGCAACGACGTGTCCGAGCGCGAGTTCCAGTTGGAGCGCGCCGGGCAGTGGGACAAGGGCAAGGGCTGCGACAGCTTCTGTCCCTTGGGGCCGTGGCTGGTAACCGCCGACGAGGCGGGCGACCCGCAGCGCCTGTCCATGTGGCTCGACGTGAACGGCGAACGCATGCAAGCGGGCAATACGAACAAGATGATCTTCGGCGTGGCGCATCTGGTCGGCTACGTCAGCCGGTTCATGTCGCTGCAACCGGGCGACGTCGTCACCACCGGCACGCCGCCCGGCGTCGGCATGGGCAAGAAGCCGCAGCGCTTCCTCAAGCCCGGCGACGTGGTCGCCCTCGGCGTCGCGGGCTTGGGCGAGCAGCGGCAGGAGTGCGTCGCGTGGGCGGCGGGGCGCATGTGACTTGTGTTTCCCGGCCGAAGTGCCATATTAGCTCAACGAATAGCTAAGCGCGGCCCATGACGAAAATCGTCAACATGCACGACGCCAAGTCGAACCTTTCTAAGCTGGTGGAAGAGGCCGGCATGGGTGAGGACATCATTATCGCCAAGAATGGCAAGCCGGTCGCGCGTCTTGTCCCGACCGAGCCAGCGGGCACCACGCGCCCGATGGGTCGCTACGCGGGCAAGGTCGTCATTCACGACGACTTCGACGCGCCGCTCCCGGACGAGTTCACGGGGCTTCCCTGAGGCTTCTCCTCGACACCTGCACGTTCCTCTGGTGGATGACGGCGCCGCGCCTCTTGTCCGCGAGAGTTCGCGCCGCCATCCTCGACCGGCGCAATGAGGTGATCCTGAGCGCGGCTTCGGGTTGGGAGATTGCCGTCAAGCACAAGCTCGGGCGATTGGAGTTGCCGGCCGCGCCCAAGTCGTTCATCGCCGAAGCCGTCTCGGCCCATGCGGTCTCGGTCTTGCCGGTCACGTTGGCGCACGGCCTTCACGCGGGAGGCCTCAAGTTCCACCACAAGGACCCCTTCGACCGATTGCTCATCGCCCAGTCGGAGCTCGACGGGCTCCCGGTGGCGACGCCCGATGCCATCTTCCGCAGGTACCGCATCGAGACCGTTTGGTGACGGGTCGCGCACCGCGGCCCCCGATGGCGGCGGCACCCTCACCCCACCTGATACTTCGCCACCGTCGCTTCGTCGAGGCCGACGCCGAGGCCGGGGACCGACGATCCTCATGTCCGTTGCTCCTTGTCCGCCGCGCCACCGCGATAGGCGCCCGACCTATTCATCGAATCGGCCATATGCCGCTGGAAAAGTCGACCGCCCTGCGCTATGGCGTGCGGGCCATGAACGACAAATCTCCGGTCCTGGTGACCGGCGCCGCCGGCTGCATCGGCGCCTGGACGATCGCCGCCCTCATCCGGCGAGGGCGCGAGCCGGTGGCGTTCGACCTGTCCGGCGACCGCCGGCGGCTCAGGCTGCTGGTGGAGGACGAGACCGCGAACCGCGTGCGCTGGATCGAGGGCGATATCGCGGACGCTGGCGCGTTCGACGGCGCGGTGGCGGCGGCGCGGCCGGCCGCGATCATCCATCTGGCGGCGCTGCAAGTACCGTTCTGCAAGGCCGACCCGGCGGCGGGCGCGCGGGTCAACGTGGTGGGCCAGGTCAACGTCTTCGAGGCGGCGCGCCGGCACGGCGTGCGCCGGCTCGTCTACGCGAGCTCGGTGGCGGCGCTGCCGGCGCCGGGTAAGTCGCGTCCGGCCACGCTCTACGGCGTCTACAAGGCGGCCGACGAGGGCATCGCGCAAGTCTACGCGGCCGACTGGTCGGTGCCGAGCATCGGGCTCAGGCCGCACACGGTCTACGGACCGGCGCGCGATCAGGGCCTCACCTCGGCGCCCACCAAGGCGATGCTGGCCGCGGCGGCCGGCCTGCCCTACGTCATTCCCTTCGAGGGCGCGCTGTCGTTCCAGTACGCCGGCGACGTAGCCGAGGCCTTCATCGGCGCCGCCGACGTAAAGATCGAGGCCAGGGAAACAGCCGTGTTCGACCTCGCCGGCAGCGCCACGCGCGTCGCCGACATCCTCGCGGCCATCATGCGGGCGGTGCCGCGGGCGCGCGTATCGGCAAGCGGCCCGCCGCTGCCGTTTCCCGCCGAGTTCGACGACGCGCCCTTGCGCGCCGTCATCGGGAATCGGACCCTGACCGGCCTCGACGACGGCGTGGCGCGGACCGTCGCCGCCTTCAAGGACTTGCTGGCGCGCGGCCTGGTCGCCGCGGAAGCGGCGTGATGGCGGGCCCCGTCCACGTCGAGCGCCGCGGCCCTGTGCTCGAGGTCACGCTCGACCGGCCGAAGGTCAACGCCATCGACCTCGCGACGAGCCGCCTCTTGGGCGAGGCCTTCGTGCTGCTGCGCGACGACCCCGCCTTGCGCGTTGGCATCGTCACCGCGGCGGGCGAGCGCATCTTCTCGGCCGGCTGGGACCTCAAGTCGGCGGCGGCGGGCGAGGAGGTCGGCAAGTGGTGGGAGCTGGACTACGGACCCGGCAAGTTCGCCGGCCTCACCGAGTTGTGGGACCTCAACAAGCCGGTGATCGCGGCCGTGAACGGCCTGGCGCTGGGCGGCGGGTTCGAACTGGCGATCGCCTGCGACCTCTTGATCGCCGCCGAGCACGCCGAGTTCGCGCTGCCGGAGCTCCCCCTCGGCATCCTGCCGGATTCGGGCGGCCTGCAGCGGGTGCCGCGGCGCCTTCCCTACAACATCGCGCTCGAACTGCTGCTCCTGGGCCGGCGCATGACGGCGCAAGAGGCGAAGCATTACGGCATGGTGAACGCCGTCGTACCCAAGGAGAAACTCATGCCGACCGCGCGCGAGTGGGCGGACACCATCGCCTCGGGCGCCCCGCTCACCATTCAGGCGTTGAAGGAGGCGCTGCGCGCCATGGAGGGGCTCTCGACCCGCGAGGCCTTCCGCCTGGTGCGCGGCGGCGAGCTCGCGGCCTACGAGCGCGCGCTCGCCTCCGAGGACGCCAAGGAGGGCGTGCGCGCCTTCTCCGAGAAGCGCAAGGCCGAGTTCAAGGGGCGGTGAATCAATTTGGGGTCGGAGCCGAATTCCTCATTATCCGCTCAGGCTTACTTGCGTCAGCTCGAAGCGCTGCTGACGGAGATCGCGCCTAGACTGCCGCGCCAACTGAGGCTCGACTGCAAGCGCTTCTTTAGCGGTGGAGCCGTTTACGCTGACGGCCGGATCTTCATGACGCTGACCACGGTCGGCCTGGCCCTGAAACTTCCGGAAGACGCACGCATGACGCTACTGCGCGAGGGCGGAAAGCCGCTGCGCTATTTCGCAAATGGCAACATCAAGAAGGAATACGTGGTCGTGCCTGAGGCCCTCGCGGGCCGCCCTTCCGCTCTGTGGCCGTGGATCGAACAAAGCATTCTGTATGTCACGCAATGATGCTCGTCTCCACGTCGTGAAAAAAATCAAGCGGCCGCGAAATTGAGGTCAGAGTCGAATTATAAGGCGAGCATCCTCGCTCACACCTCGTGCGGGCGCAGGAGCGCGCGCGAGATGATATGGCGCTGAATCTCGGACGTGCCGTCCCAAATCCGCTCCACCCGCGCGTCGCGCCAGAGGCGCTCGATCGGCAGCTCCTCCATGAGCCCCATGCCGCCGAAGATCTGCACGGCGTGGTCGGTCGCGCGGGCCAGCGTCTCGCTGGCGAACAGCTTGGCCATGGCGTAGTCGGCGTCGCCGGCCGTTCCCTGGTCCGCCTGCCACGCGGCCTTGAGCACCAGCAGCTCCGCCGCCTCGATCTCCGTCGCCATGTCGGCCAGCTTGAAGCTCACGCCCTGGAACCTGCCGATGGATTGCCCGAACTGCTTGCGCTGCGCCGCCCACCGGGTCGCCAGTTCGAGCGCCCGCCGGGCGCGGCCGACGCACTGCGCCGCCACCGTGAGGCGGGTCGCGCCGAGCCACTCGTTCGCCACCTCGAATCCCCGGTGCTCCTCGCCGAGCACTTGGCTCGCCGGGACCCGGCAGTCGGTGAAGACGAGTTCGCAATGATGGAACCCGCGATGAGACACGGCGCGGGAGCCCATGCGCACCTGGAGACCGGCGGTATCCTTGTCCAGCAGGAACGAGGTGATGAGCTGCCTCGGCCCCTTCGGCGTCTCTTCGACGCCGGTCGCCGCGAACAGTACGATGAAGTCGGCGACGTCGGCGTAGGAGATGAAGTGTTTCGTCCCGTTGACGACGTAGGCGTCGCCGTCGCGCACTGCGCGGGTCCGCATGGCGCGCAGGTCCGAGCCGGCGGCGGGCTCGGTCATGGCCAGGCACTCCACCCGCAGGCCGCGGATCGCCGGCTTGAGGTAGCGCTCGATCTGCTCGCCCTTGCAGGCGCGGAGGATGTTGCTCGGCCGGGCGACGGCGTATTGCAGCGCGAAGGCGGTGCGGCCCAGCTCGCGCTCCATGAGCGCCAGGCTCACATGGTCGAGGCCGCCGCCGCCCAGCTCCGCCGGCATGTTGGCGGCGTAGAACCCGGCCGCGAGCGCGCGTTCGCGGATTTGCCGGATCAGCTCCGGGCGCACCTGGTCGGTGCGCTCGACCTCGTCCTCGTAGGGCGCGAGCTCGGTTTCGACGAAGGCGCGCACGCTGTCGACCAGCAGTCGCTGCTCCTCGCTGAGGCCGAAATCCATCAGTCCTCGAACTTGAGACCGTGGCGGGCCTTCGCCGCCTCGAGCGCCTCCATGACGCTTATGAGGCAGTCGTCGCGGTAGCGCTCCAGCTCCTTGATCGAGCGGCCGGCGGCCTGCGCTTGCGTGCCCTCGACCATGCGGTCGATGAGCCGGTCGGTGAGCTTCGGCGCCACCAGCCGCGTCCACGGCAGCTCCAGCGCCGGGCTGAATTGCCGCAGCATGTGGCGCATGCCCTCTTCGCCGCCGGCCAGATGATAGATGAGATTCGTTCCCATGAACGACCATCTGAGGCCGGGGCCGAAGCGGATCGAATCGTCGATCTCGGCCGTCGTGGCGACGCCGTCGTTCACCATGTGCAGGGCCTCGCGCCACAGCGCCTCTTGCAGCCGGTCGGCGATGTAGCCGGGGATCTCGGTCCGCACCTTGAGCGGCCGCATGCCGATGGCGCGATAGAACGCGGCCGCGCGATCGATGGCGCCGGCGTCCGTCCGGGCCCCGCCCAGCACCTCGACCAGCGGCAGCAGGTACACCGGATTGAACGGATGCCCGATGAGGACGCGGCCCGCCCCGGCGCAGTCGGCCTGGATTTCGCTCGGCAGCAGCCCGGAGGAGCTGGAGGCGATGATCACGTCGGCGGGCGCCGCGCGGTCGATCTCGGCGTGCAGCCTGCGCTTTACGTCGATGCGCTCGGGCGCGCTCTCCTGGATGTAGTCCGCGTCCGCGACGGCCTGCTCGACCGTGCCAACGAATCCGAGGCGCTTCCGGTCGGCGCCGGGCGCGAGGCCGACGCGCTCCAAGGCCGGCCAGGCGTTGGCGACGTTGGCGCGCAACTTGCGCTCGGCATCGGGCGCCGGGTCCCAAGCTGTTACGTCGAGAGCGCGCGCGAGACAGCGCGCCGCCCAGCCGCTGCCGATGACGCCCGTGCCCACCACGGCGACCCGGCGCACCGGCGTTCCGTTCACTTCGATCATGTAAGCGCCTTAGTTACGCGGTTGCAGACCGAGTTTCCGCCTCGCCTCGGCCGGCGTGAGCGCGCGCCCTCCCAGTAGCGCGATGATCGCAACCGCCCGCTCAACTAAACTGCCGTTGCTGGCGAACACTCCCTTCTCCAAGTAGAGGTTATCTTCCAGCCCGACCCGCGCGTTGCCGCCGAGGAGGACCGCCTGCGCCACCATCGGCATCTGCATCCGTCCGATGCCGAAGCCGGCCCAGTTGGCGCCGGGCGGCAGCGCGTCGCGCATGGCCTTCATGCTCGCCGTGTCCGCCGGCGCGCCCCACGGAATCCCGAGGCAGATCTGGAACAGCGGCGGTTCGGCCAACAGGCCCTCGGCCAGCATCTTCTTGGCGAACCACAGATGGCCGGTGTCGAACACCTCGAGCTCGGGCTTGACGCCCAGCTCCTTGATGCGCTTGGCGCCGGCGCGGAGCTGCGCGGGCGTGCTGACGTAGATCGCGTCGCCGTCGCCGAAGTTGAGCGTGCCGCAGTCCAGCGTGCACATCTCCGGCATCAGCTCCTCGACATGCGCCAGGCGCGTCAGCGCGCCCACCAGGTCGGTCGCGGCGCCGAAGCGCATCGGCTCCTCGCCCTTGCCGATTTCGAGGTCGCCGCCCATGCCACCGGTCAGGTTGACGATCACGTCGACGCCGGAGCCGCGCACGCGCTCCACCACCTCGCGGTAGAGCGCCACGTCGCGGGCGCCCTTGCCGGTCTTGGGATCGCGCACGTGGATGTGGGCGATGGCGGCGCCCGCCTTGGCCGCCTCGATGGCGGCGTCGGCGATCTGTTTCGGGGTGACTGGAATCGCCGGGTGTTTTCCAACGGTGTCGCCGGCGCCCGTCACTGCGCAGGTGACGATGACCTCGGTGTTCATGGCGATGCCTTCTCCCCGTTGCCGGCGGATTCTAAGCCAATTTCCATTCGCGGCCCAGTCCTCACGGCGCGAGGAAGCGGCGATGTCGTCGTGGCTGTCGAGGTTGCCGAGCACCCAACCGCCGCCGTGGAAGAGGAGGATGGCCGGCGGTACCCCGGCCGGAACAGCCTGACCGGGATCTCGCCTTGCGGGGCCGGCACGACGCGGTTCGTCGCCGCCACCCCCGGAGGGCGCCCCCGGTCGTACCGCTTGGCGAACGCCATATATGCCGGCCGCTGCTGCTCGACGGAGGCGAACTCCGCCTCATCGTCGTACGCCGCCGCGGTCTCGGCGATGAACGTCCTGATCCCCGGACCGAGATTCATCGCCGCAGGATAGCGGGCGGCAAGGCCGCTGCCTACGCCGGGATCGCCTGACTAGGCAACGAAGCCGGGACGACGGACATCCCAACCGATTTTACAGTGCCGTTGGGACGTCACCGCGCGTCCTGCCGCGCGTCGCGCCCTTGCGAGGGCCTGTAAGGTTTGATCTTGGCGACCTGCGCCGTGATCCGCCGCTTGGCTGCAAGCGTGTCGTAGGCGTTTTGCAGACGCAAAAAGTAGCCCTCCGAGAGATCGAAAAACCTGCACAGCCTCAGGTCGGTGTCCGCCGTGATGTCGCGCGTGCCGTTTACGATCGCGTGAACGCGGTTGGCTGGCACGCCGATGGCGCGCGCCAGCCGGTTCTGGCTCATGCCGATCTCGTTCAGGAACTCCTGCTTGAGGATTTCACCCGGATGCGGATTGCGCAGTTGGCTCATGTCACGTCCGTATTGGGCCCCAACCGCACCCAGGTCTCGCTGTGGGCGAGCGCCGCCGACTGGGCCCGGCCGCCGAAGAAATCCCGCTCGACGGTGCGCCCCGGCAGCCGCCTGCCGTTCACCGTGACATGGGCGGTTCGAGCCGGTTGAAAGACGCTGAACATTTCATGGCCCGCCGTCTGCGATTTCTCCGGCGGAACATCGACGGCGAAGGGGCGCCCAAGGCTCTCCCACGTCATGGCGACGGCGAGGCCCCGCGCGTCCTGGCGCGCGGCCTCGGTATGGTAGCCGGGGTAATCCACCGCGGTCGAAAAGACCGCTCCCTCGACGATGTCCATGCGATCGAGCAGTGCCCCACATGGGCGGAACAGCCCGAACTTCTTCACGAACCCATCGATCAGGAAGCGGGCGAGCGGCGCGTTGTCGGTCATGCAAATCCGCGTCGCTCCCGCCGCTTGCGCTTCGTAGGGCTTTTCGAGGACGAGTATGGCCTGGCCCCGGCCCAGCGGCGACAGGGCAATCCTGAAATAGAGGCTGAGGCTCGTCCAATCTCCCGCCGGATCCTCCTTCAGGTAGATGAACGGATTGTCCCCGGTCCAGTCCACTTCGCCCTGTCGCACGGTCTCAAGCATGGCGCTCCTCCCGCCGTCGTTGTCCGAGCCATTCGGAGCGCAGCGCCTGGAAATCGGACGTGGGTCTCCAGCCGAGAACATCGCGCGCCTTGTCGCTCGAGAAAATCGACGCGCGCGGCATGGTTTCAAACCGGCGCAGGACTCCGATCTCGGGCAACTCGCCGATCCGCGCGCGGAACCAGTCGAGCGTTGGCTCGGGCCGGCAGGTGTCCGAAGCACTCAGGAAGAACACCCCGTAGCGCAGCCCGACCGATGTCAACGCCGCGTGAAAACCGCGCGCCACGTCTTCGGCGGTCACGTAGTAGAACAGCCAACGGCGCGACGGTTCGTCGATGAACTCGACGAAATCGACAAAGGACTCTTGCATGACCACGGCGACGGGGCGAAGGCAGAGCACGTCCATGTTGGCGCCGTGGACGAAGGAGAGCCCCATGCGCTCGATCAACAGCTTGCCGACGCCATAGGCCTGCACCGGCCGGTTCTCGTGCCGTTCGTCGACCTGCAGGTATTGCGGGCGCCAGTCGGCGCGCATCTCCGAGAGACCGCAGGCCGAAACGCTGGAGCAGAGCACCACCTTCTTCACCGCCGCCTCGCCGGCGGCCTGCAGCACGTGCCACGACCCCCGGACGTTGACGTCGATGTAGCGCTCCGGCGCCGCCTGCCGGTCGAAATCGATCGCGGCGAGATGGATGACCGCGTCGGCGCCGCTCATCGCCTTGCGCACCTGGTCGAGGTCGAGCACGTCGGTGCGGACGAACGCCGTCTCGACCGGGCCTGGCACGAGATCGGCATTCACGACATCGTAATGCGGCGCCAGCTCGCGCAAGACGTAGGCCCCGACCCGGCCCGACCCGCCGGTTACGACTACCTTCTTGATGCTCATCCGACTCGCCCCCTTCAAACATCGACAGTGAGCGACGGCGATTACCGGCTTGCCGCCGCCCGATATCGGCCGACCAGCCAGTCCTGCAGGCGCTGGAAGACCTTCTCGCGGTCCGACAAGCGGCCCCTGGGCGCGAAGCGCGACTGAATGCCCGTCTGGTACCGGCGCCAGGCGTTGAGGTCCTCGACCATGACCGGAGCGAGGTCGCTGCGCTCCATCTCCCAGCGCTCCTTGAAACCCGGCTCGGCAAGCGTCGATTCGGGGAACGTCCAGGAGGCGCCGAAGAAGGACGACTTCGGTCCCAGGGGAAGCCAGAGGAAGTACTTCACCTTGTCGGGCATGCCGATGATGAGAAGGTTCGGCGCCACGGTCACATAGGCAAGCCGCGACCTTTGCCGCAGGGTAAGATCGGGCAGGATGGGGTGCAGCGCCTTGCCGGTGCGCGTCGGGCAGGCGTCGACGAACCGCCCGACGAGCTCGTAGGCGACGATGCCATTGGCGGGGTCGTTGAAGGACGACTCTTCGTCGACGGAGCTCGGCGACACCGGATGCATCTTGCCCCATGACTGGGCATGGAGGAACGGGCAGTGGTAGCACTCGTCCGCGTACATCTTCCAGTTCCACTCGTAGCGTTCGAGCTCGAGCGGCGTCGCGGCCCGCAGCTCGGACATGCGGTAATTGGCGAGCTGGTCCTTCAATTTCGCCAGACGCCCCGCCAGGGCAGGAATGGAGTCGTCGAAAGTCGCGAACAGGAATCCCTCCCAGACCTCGGAGCGAATCACCGGCAGACACACCTCGCCGCGCTCGAAGCTGGGGTCCTTGTTGAGGCCAGGCGCGGAAATCAACCGGCCGGAGAGGTCGTAGGTCCAGGCGTGCATCGGGCAACGGATGCGCAGCGCGTTGCCGCGGCCCTCGGCCAGCAGCATGCCGCGATGCCGGCAGACGTTGGCCAGAACCCGGACCGTCGCGTCCTGCTGGCGGACGATCAGCAGCGGATCGTCGCCGACGGTAACGGTGCTGTAGTCGCCGGGGTTCGGGATATCGGTTGCCCGGCCGAGGCAGAACCAGTCGTGGCCCCAAACGGCATCGAGCTCGAATCGGTGGAACTCGGGGTCCGAGAAGCACGCCGGAGGCAGCGCGACGGGCCGCCCGCTCTCGCTGGTGCTGGGCGCGAATTCGGCCATCGGGATCGGGCACCGTGCCGCCATCGGGAGCCACCCCTCGCTTCGTTGCGCGTTGCAGTGTCGCCCGATTTCGTTGCAATGTGAAGATGCGCCGGTGGGTGCCTCCGTCCGGCGCTTCGCTCCGAGGGAGAGAGTGCCATGCCGAAGGGCTACAAACAGATGCTCGCCGAGGCCCATGCCATGGTGGGCTCGCTCGGCGTCGAGGAGGCGCTGAAACTGGTCGGCGACCCGGGCGTCCTGTTCGTTGACGTGCGCGACGCGAAGGAGCTGGCCGAGACCGGCAAGATTCCGGGTGCCGTCCATGTCCCGCGCGGCATGCTGGAATTTCAGGCCGACCCGGAGAGCCCCTACCACAAGCCCGCTCTCGACCGGCAGAAGCGCGTCGTGGTCAATTGCGCCTCGGGCGGACGCTCGGCGCTGGCCGCGAAGACGTTCAAGGAGATGGGATTCGACGACGTCTGGAGCCTGACCGGCGGCATGACGGCATGGAAGGAGGCGGGCGGACCCACCGAGCCGGTGCAGGGCTAGCCCCGACCGATTGGAGCCCGCGGGATCGCGCTACTCGGCGGCGTACCCCTTGCTCGACATGCAGCGCTCCATCGCCTCCTCGACCCCCTGGTTTCCGACGGCCGCGCCGTAGAGCGTCCCGAGCACGGCGCCGGCGGCGGCTCCGACCGCGGCGCCCTCGCCCACCCCGACGCCACCGTGAACGATCCCGATGCTCACCCCTTCCGCCGCGCCCCAGAAGGCGCCGCCAAGAAAGCCCAGCGCCGTGTCCGCGAGCGGGTCCTGCTGCGCCGCCGCCGCCTCGCAAGTTGCGAGGTCACGCTCGAGCCTAGCCTCGTCCACGGCGCCGCCCGAGACGGGGACATAGCTCGCGGCACAACCGGCAAGAACGCTGGCCGCGGCGGCGGCGGCCAGTCGCCCTGGGGTTGTCTTCGACAATAGGCTTCGATGACGCTGCACGGTTACCAGATATAACGCACGAGGGTGTCGGTTCCAGTCATTTCTTCTCCGCCTCCAGCGGCGGCGGGGTGGCGGGGCCGCGCCCCCGACAACCCCCTTCACGAACCGCGTTTCGCCTTCTTCGCCTGCCAGGCACCGAGCCGGCGGCGCGCGTCGTTCGCCTTCGGGTCCATGGCCCGGTCATGGCCGGCCCGCTTGGCGGTGAGTTCGATCACGTAGCCGTTCGGGTCGCGGAAGTAAATCGAATCGATGAAGCCGTGGTCCGAGATGCCGCGCGTCTCGATGCCGGCGGCCTTGCCCTTCTTGAGCATCGCGCGCAGGTTCTTGGGCGTCACCTCGAGCGCGATGTGCAGATCGTAGTCGTGCTGCTCCTTGAACTCGAACGGGCGATCGGGCGCCTCGAAGAAGGCGAGATAGGAGCCGTCGTCGAGCCGGTAGAAGGTGTGCAGCGTGTCGGTCCGCCGGCCGCTCTTGGTCTCGCCGATCGCCAGGGTCTGGGATAACGGCAGGCCCAGGAAGTCCTCGTAGAACCGCCGCGTCTCCTCCGAATCCCGGCAGCGATAGGCGTTGTGGTGCAGGCCCTTGATCATGCTCGTCTCCATGCTCGTTTCAGGCCCGGGGGACGACCCTGTCCGATCGGATGGCGTCGAACGGCCGGTCCTTGACCGAGGCGACGAGGCCGTAGAACACCTCGTTCACCTTGGCCCAACTCTTGAGCTGCTTCATCGTGCCGATCCACCGATCGACGTTGGTATAGCCCTTGAAATCGCACCGGATGACCTCGCCCAGCGTGATGAAACAGACGCCCAGGTAGTCGGCGATGGTGATGCGCTCGCCGCACAGGTAGCGATTGCGGGGGCCGATCCAATGATCGTTGAGGACCTTGAGCCAGCCGGCCGCCCGCTCCTTGCCCCAGGCGACGGTGGCATTCTGCACCTCCTCGCTCGACCGCCGATGGTCCGGGAAGACCTGCGGATAGATGAAGCCGTAGCCGTACTCGCGATAGAAATTGGTGTTGATCCAGTCCATCATCTCGTTCACACGCGCGCGGCCTTTCAGGTCCTTCGGGTAGGCCGGCGAATCGATCTTGTCGGCGAGATACTTGAGGATCGCCGAGCTCTCGGTCAGGCGAAAGTCGCCGTCCTCGAGCACCGGGACCATGCGGTTCGGATTGATCGCAACGTACGGTTCCTTAAGGTGCTCGCCGGTCATCAGATCGACCACCTGTTCCTCGACCGGGATGGAGTTCTCGGCGATGAACAGGCGCACCGGCCGGCTGGTCATCGACACGGGATGCATATAGAGCTTCATGGCCCGACCTCGTTTGCTCGTTCGACACGCGGGCGGCGACACCGGCCCGCCGCCGGCCCCGATCCCTGGCGATGGTAGCGCCATTCGGCCCGCGATGCGAGAGGCTTGGCGCCGTTGCCGGGAGCCGGCCGGCGAAGAAGTAAGCGCGCGCGGCGGCCTCCTAGTGTCCTGCCCCAGAAATTCCCTTACGAATTTCTGGGATAAGCAGGCCACTAGATTCAATTACTTAGTGGCCCGTTCACCCCGAAATTCAAGCTAAGGAATTTCGGGGACGGGACACTATGCGCCGGCGGCGGGGCATCATCCCGCGACTTGCGATTTCGTCTGTGATGTGCATAAATATCTCTGCCTATACACATAACCGGAGCGTGCGGCATGCGCACCAACATCGATATCGACGACGCCTTGATGAGGCGGGCGCGGCGGGCCACCGGCTTGGCGACCAAGAAGGCGGTGGTCGAGGAGGCCCTGCGACTGCTCGTCAAGCTGCACGGGCAAAAGGCCGTCCTGGCGCTCGGCGGCAAGGTCGCTTGGCAGGGCGATCTCGACGCGCTGCGCAAGGGCCGGGCGGCGTGATCGTCGTCGACAGCTCGGTCTGGATCGACCACTTGCGCGGCACGTTCACGCCCCAGGTCGCCAAGCTGCGCGGGCTGGTCGGCCGGCAGCCGCTCGTCGTCGGCGACGTGATTCTGTGTGAAGTCCTGCTGGGCACGCCGTCGGAGCGCGACGCCCGCGCCGTCGAGCGCGCGCTGCGCCGCTTCGATCTCGTGACCATGCTGGGCGTCGAACAAGCCGTGCGGGCGGCGGCCCTCTACCGCGCGCTTCGCGCCAAGGGCGTCACGCTTCGCAAGACCATCGACCTCATCATTGGTGCCTGGTGCATCGCGCACCATGCCAAGCTGCTGCACAGCGACCGCGACTTCACGCTGCTCGAGGCCCACGCCGGCTTGCTCGCGCCCTGAGGCGCCACCTTCCGTCCCCCCGACGATACGGCTCGGTGGCTCGGTGGCTCGGTGGCTCGGCCGCCAACGGCATGGCTATGGTTCGCCCCCGCTACCCGGTGAGCCGCCATCCTGGCCACCCGATTCCTCTTCGCTGCCCGCCTTTGGCTCGGCTATTGAGTCCGCGCCCTAGATCACCCGGCCCGATCCGCCCTGCGGAGGCCCGCCAGCAAGTGCTCGGCGTCTTCCGGTCTCTTGAATGGAATGACTCCGCAGAGATACGCCGCATGGTCCCGGAAACTGGCGCCCGACGCTCCCTCCCACCTTCCGCGCAGGCCGGCAATCAAATCTTCGGCATGACGCCGTGCATCTTCATATCGTCCAAGATACGCCGACGCCGCTGCCC
>CAYPKW010000009.1:0-60426 GCA_964411425.1 uncultured Rhodospirillaceae bacterium | reverse complement strand
AGAAATGGAGAAGCGAGGCATTGCCAGAAAAAGACGAAAAAGACAAGCGCCTTAGGATCATCTGCGAGGAATTGGGCCTCAAACCCGACGATGTCGGACAAATCTCCTATCAGTTGTTGCATCGATCCTATGCCGCTATTGCAAATGCCCGCCGATACGGAGCAAAGCATGCAATGACGCTCATACATTCATTCAGTCGTGAAAATCCCACCTTCAAAGGAACTGACCGATTCGAGGATCTTCAAGAGTTTGCGGAGGTACTAAGGGCGCCACTTTCAGCGCGAAACGCAGCTTCCGGGGCAATTCGGCTTGGTGGCGTAAGCTTCCGTACCGCCTGGGTTGCCGACAAACCGGTATCGACCGCACTCTGAGTGTATCCAAATTCGATTAACTTGCTGCTGGATGTGCTGGAGATCGCGATGGCGGCGGGCGATGTCGGCGCGAGGGCCCTCCGCGACTTGGACGCAGCCGAGCGCCGCCGGGATGCGGCTCACGCGCCCGCCAGCCAGTCCTCGATGAGACGCCGGGCGATGGAATCCGGGCTCGGCAAGCGGAATTCGGCGTGGTCCGGCAAATTCAGCAGCTCGCTCCGGCTCATCCAGCGCGCCGCCTCGAGCTCGCCCGCCGCCAGGCGGATGTCCCGCGTCATGGCCCGCGCGGTGAACCCCAGCATGATGGAGGCGGGAAACGGCCAGGGTTGCGAGGAGCGATAGCGCACCTCGGCGACGGCGATGCCCACCTCCTCCATCACCTCGCGGCGCACCGCCTCTTCGAGACTCTCGCCCGGTTCGACGAAGCCCGCCAGCACCGAATGGCGGCCCGGCGGCCAGCTCGCCTGGCGGGCGAGCAGCACGCGGCTGCCGTCCTCCACCAGCATGATGACCGCCGGATCGGTGCGCGGAAAGTGCTCGGCGCCGCAGGACGGACAGCGCCTGACGTGCCCGCCGGCGGCGCTCGCCGTGGCGCCGCCGCACGCCCCGCAAAAGCGATGCCGGGCGTGCCAGTGCATGAGGCCGCGGGCATAGGCGAGCAGCGCGCCGTCGCCCTGGCTCAGCAGCGGCCCCACGGCGCGCAGGTCGACGAATCGCGCGCCTTCGGCGAGATCGGGCGGTTGGTCTAGATGGGACAGATCGACGGCGAAATGGGCGCGCGATCCGGCCAGGCCGAGGAACGCCACCTCGCCCGCGCCCGCCCAGCGCTCGCCCGCCGCCAGCAACGCCGCCGCCGGGTCCGGCGTCTCGACGACCAGGCTCCGGTTGCGCCACACCGCCAGCACCCGGCTGGCGGGATCGGCGAGGCACCGGGCGAGCCACAGGGCGTCGGCGCGCCGCTGCGCCGCCCGATCGAGCGGCATGCCGGCGTAAGCGTTGGGGCGTTCAGGCGCCACCGCCGTTTTCGCTGTAGCGCTGGCGCAGGTGCACCGGCTTCGCGCGCCGGCGTTGCACCGCGAGGTTCAAGCCTTCGACCAGCACCGAGAAACCCATGGCGGAATAGATGTACCCCTTGGGAATGTGGACGCCGAAGCCGTCGGCGATGAGCGCGGTGCCGATGAGCAAGAGAAAGCTCAGCGCCAGCATCTTCACCGTCGGGCGGCGCTCGACGAAGCCGCTGACCGGGCCGGCGGCCAGCAGCATGATCGCCACCGCGATGACGATCGCGGCCGCCATGATCCATATCTGCTCCACCAGGCCGACCGCGGTGATGACGGAATCGAGAGAGAACACGATGTCGAGCAGGGCGATCTGCGCCACCACGGCGGAAAATGTGGCGTGCACGCGCCGCGAGGCCTCGCCTTCGTCGCCTTCGAGCGCGTCATGAATTTCGTGCGTCGCCTTATAGAGCAGGAACAGGCCGCCCAGGATGAGCACGATATCGCGCCATGAGAAGCCGCGGCCGAACAGTTCGAAGGCGACGGCGGTGAGCCCGATGATCCAGACGATGGCGGCGAGCAGCGCCAGCCTGGTCACCACCGCGAGCCCGATGCCGAGGCGCCGCGCCGCGGCCCGCCGGTTCGCCGGCAGCTTGCCCACCAGCACGGCGATGAACACCAGGTTGTCGATGCCGAGCACGATCTCGAGGAGCGTGAGCGTCAGCAGACTGAGCCATAGGCTGGGGTCGGCGAGCCATTCCATGGCTCTTCTCCTCGCTGCCGCCGGGACGTGGCCTTCGGCCGGCAACCTGCCCGAATCCACAGCGGGAGACAACTCGACTTGCCAGGCTGCGCCGGCACCGGGCATACTCTCCAACAGGGGGGCGTGGATGGGGCGTTCGGGACTGCTCGCCATTCTTTGTTTGCTCGCGCTGCCCGCGGCGGGGAGCGAGCTTGCCGGCTTTCCGCCGTCGGGCAAGCTCGTCTACGCGGTCATCCGCGACGACGATCGCATCGGCACACAAACCGTGGAGTTCCGCCGCGAGGCCGACCGGCTGACGGTGGCGACCAGGATCGACATCGAAGTGTCGCTCTTAGGTCTCACGGTGTACGACTTCCACCACGAGGCACTGGAGCGCTGGCAGGACGGCCGGCTCGTCGCCTTGGCCTCGAAGACCGACGACAATGGCGAGGCGCGCGCCGTCGAGGCCAGTTCGAACGGCGGCAAGCTGGCGGTGACGATCGACGGCGAGCCGCGCGAGGCGCCGGCCGACATCCTGCCGGCCAGCCTGTGGCACCCGGGCACGATCAAGGCCAACGCGCTGTTCGATTTGGTGCGCGGCAAGGTGCGCCGGGTCAGCGTCACCGACCTGGGCGTCGAAGAGATCGTTCTGCGCGGCGCCAAGATGTCGGCGCACCGTTATGCGATCACCGGCGAACTGAAACGCGAGGTGTGGTACGGCCCCGACGGCCAGATCGTGCGGGTGCGCTTCGCCGCCAGGGACGGCTCGATCGTCACCCTCGCGTTGCAGTGATGGCGCTTGCGCCGGAGGCCGGCAGTCTTGGTATAGTCGTTGCGGGAGGTTGGCGGCGGACGGGCGCCTCGCCAACCCGGCCAGGTCCGGAAGGAAGCAGCCGTAACGAGTTCTTGTCCGGGTCGTCGGTCCAGCCTCCCACTCCAGGAACCTAGAATCGCCGGCCGAGCCATGAGCGAGCCAGTCGCGCCGACCGACGCTCCCTACCGGGTGCTCGCCCGCAAGTACCGGCCGGCCGCCTTCCGCGAGCTGATCGGCCAGGCGGCGATGGTGCGCACGCTCACCAACGCGCTCGCCACCGGGCGCATCGCGCATGCCTTCCTGTTGACCGGCGTGCGCGGGGTGGGCAAGACCACGACCGCGCGCATCATCGCGCGCGCGCTCAACTGCGTCGGCCCCGACGGCGACGGCGGCCCCGCCACCGAGCCTTGCGGGCGGTGCGAGCACTGTCGGGCCATCGCCGAGGACCGCCACCTCGACGTGATCGAGATGGACGCGGCGAGCCGCACCGGTGTCAATGACATCCGCGAGCTGATCGAGGGCGTGCGCTACGGCCCCGTCACCGCCCGCTTCAAGGTCTACATCATCGACGAAGTGCACATGCTATCCACGCCAGCATTCAACGCGCTCTTGAAGACGCTGGAAGAGCCGCCGGCCCACGTCAAGTTCGTGTTCGCCACCACGGAGGCGCGCAAGATTCCGGTGACGGTGCTGTCGCGCTGCCAGCGCTTCGATCTGCGCCGGGTCGAGATGGCGACGCTCATCGAGCATTTCGCCGCCATCGCCGAGAAAGAAGGGATCGCCGTCGAGCCGGCGGCGCTGGCGCTGATCGCGCGCGCCGCCGAGGGCTCGGTGCGCGACGGCCTGTCGCTGTTGGACCAGGCGATCGCGCTCGCCGCCGGCAAGGTGAGCGAGGCCGAGGTGCGCCGGATGCTGGGCCTCGCAGATCGCAGCCAACTCTTCGACCTGTTCGACCGGCTGATGTCGGGCGACGTCAAGGGCGCGCTCGATCTCATGGGCGACATGTATCGGGCGGGCGCCGACCCGGCGGCAGCGATCGAGGACCTGCTCGACCTTACCCATTGGCTCACGCGCATCAAGGTGGCGCCAGAGGCGGCCGAGGCGTCGACGGTGCCGGAAAACGAGCGCGCGCGCGGCCGCGACATGGCCGGCCGGCTGTCGCTGGCGGCGTTGGCGCGGGCCTGGCAGATGCTGCTGAAAGGGCTCTCCGAGGTGCAAGGCGCGCCGCATCCGCTGCAAGCGGCCGAGATGGCGATGGTCCGCCTTGCCCATGTCGCCGACTGGCCTACGCCGGGCGAGCTCGTCGGCCGGCTCGTCCAAAGGCCCTCCGCGGGCGACGGCGCGCCGGCGGGCCGGCGGGAGCACACCGGCCCGATCGCTAGCCCGCCCGCAAGCGAGCCACAGGGGGGTCGGCCGCTGGCACTGCTCGCGGGCGGCGGCAGCGAGGCGGCGCCAAGCCCCGCGGCGCCGCAACCGCAAAGCTTCGCCGAGGTGGCGCGGCTGTTCGAGGTGCGGCGCGAGGCGATCCTCCACACGCACCTCGTGCACAGCGTCCATCTCGTGCGCTTCGAGCCCGGACGCATCGAGTTCCGCCCCGCCGCGGAGGCGCCCGCAAACCTCGCCAACCGGCTGGGCAGCCTGCTCGGCGAATGGACCGGCCGGCGCTGGATCGTCGCGGTCTCCGAGGAGGAGGGCCTGCCGACGCTGTCACAGCAGGCGGCGGCGGCCGACCGCGCGGCGCGGCAAGCGGTGCTGAGCCATCCCTTGGTCGCGGCGGTGACGGCGCGCTTTCCCGGCGCCGTCATCGAGGCGGTGCGCCCGCTTGACGCCGCGCCGCCCGCAAGCGATACCGAGCCGCCCGAAGGAGCGAGCTAGGCGATGACCAACCTCGGCCAGATGATGAAACAGGCCCAGGCCATGCAGGCCAAGATCGAGGAGATGCAGGCGGGCCTCGCGTCGATCGAGGTCACCGGCACGGCCGGCGCCGGCATGGTGAGCGTGACACTCGACGGCAAGGCGCGGATGCGGGCGATAAGGATCGCGCCCGACCTTGCCGTGCCGGCCGAGCGCGAGGTGCTGGAAGACCTGATGGTGGCCGCCTACAACGACGCCAAGGCGAAGCTGGAATCGCGGCTCGGCGAGGAGATGGCGAAGATCACCGGCGGGCTGCAACTGCCGCCCGGCTTGAAGCTGCCGTTCTGACCGGCGAGGCCGCCCGCCCGCCTCGCCATGACCCCGTCCGATCTCGACCGCCTGATGCAGCTGCTGGCGAAGCTTCCCGGGCTCGGGCCGCGTTCGGCGCGCCGCGCGGCGCTGCACCTCCTGAAGAAGAGAGAGACGCTGATGCTGCCGCTGGCGGCGGCACTTGCCGACACTGCGGCGAAGGTGCGCGCGTGCTCCTCCTGCGGCAACCTCGACACCGTCGATCCGTGCGCGCTGTGCGCCGATCCCAGGCGCGATCCTTCGATCGTCTGCGTCGTCGAGGAAGTGGGCGATCTGTGGGCTCTCGAGCGCGCCCAAGTGTTCAAGGGCCGCTATCACGTGCTGGGCGGCACCTTGTCGGCGCTCGACGGCATCGGACCGGAGCAGCTCAACATCGGGGGGCTGGTGGCACGGGTGGCCGGCGGCGGCGTCAAGGAGGTGGTGCTGGCGATGGGGGCGACGGTCGATGGACAGACGACCGCGCACTACATCGCCGACCGGCTGGCCCACCTGCCGGCGATGGTGACGCGGCTCGCCCACGGCGTCCCGGTGGGCGGCGAACTCGACTATCTCGACGAGGGCACGCTCGCCACCGCCTTCGGCGCCCGCCGGCCGATGTAACGGGAGGGAATCCTAGAGTGGCGATCAAGCTGCGCGTTTCGCTCCGCTTCGCGCTTGCCGCCGGCACCGCCGGCGCGGTGGTGCTGACGGCGGCCTTCATCCATATCCCGTGGGACCTTACCTCGCGGGCCAACATCGCCGAGCTGCGCGAACGGCTGAACACGCAGTACGTCGACACCATCGGCCAGAAGGCCGACGGCCTGCTCGACGCCGCGGTGGGCGCTCGCATGACCATCGCGGACATCATCGGGAACGGCGTGATCGACCTGGCGGACGCCCACGATCACGACGCGTTGTTCCTCTCCTTCCTGCACGGGGCGCCGGCCATCTCGGCGATCGAGTTCGGCTGGCCGGACAGCCGCGCCTTCGGCGTGCGCCGCGCGGCCAGCGACGCGGTGCTGGTCGAGGAGACGACGCCGGGCGCGGGCGGTCCCGCGATGCGCAGGGTGCGGCGCTACGCCATGGACACCGACGGCGGCCTAGTCCTCGCGGGCGAAGAGACGGTCGAGAGCGACCGGCCGATCACCCAGCAGCTCTGGTTTCAGACCGCCTTCGACGCCGCGGCGCCGGATTGGAGCGACATCTATCGGCTGCCCGCGACCGGCAAGGCGGGCGTGACCACCGCCGAGGCGGTGACGCAGGGCGGCGTGTTGCTGGGCGTGGTCGGCGTTTCCATCGAGCTCGAGCGCATCTCCGCCTTCCTCGACGGCATCGACGCCGGCCCAGGCGGCACGGTGTTTCTTACCAACATTTACGGCGAACTGGTCGCCACCCAGATGGCGAAGGCCGAGAACCTGGCCGGGCCCGCCGCCGTCGGCAGGCTAGAGGAGGCCGCGGAGCCGCTGCTCCAGATCGCGGTGCAGGCGCTCGCGGCCAACAACCTCGAGCTCAACGAGATCCGCGAACGGCGCGAGTTGGCGATCGACGACCCGGCCACGGGCGAGACCTACTTCGTCAGCTTCCAGCCGCTCGTCAAGATGGGCCTCATCGTCTCTATCGTGACCGCCGCCTCCGACCTCTTGGGCGACATCGACCGCAACACGCGCCGCCTGCTCTACGGCGTCGTGGCGCTCATCGTCGTCATCGCGGCGGCGACGGCGTTCGTCGCCCGGCGGACGCTCGGCAACCCGCTGGTGCTGATCGGCGAGAACGTGCGCCAGCTCGAGGACTTCCGGCTCGAGAACGTGCGGCCGGTGCCGTCGCGCTTCACCGAGATCGCCCTTCTTTCGGCCGCCATCGGGCGCATGAGCGCGTCGTTGGGATCGTTCCGCAAATACATCCCGACCGATGTCGTGCGCATGCTGTTCGACGCCGGCATCGAGGCCGAGCTCGGCGGCGAGCGGCGCCAACTCACCCTCCTGTTCATGGACATCGCCGGGTTCACCCGCATCTCCGAGACCCTGGGCCAAGGCATCATCCCGCTCCTGGGCGACTACCTGAGCGAGATGTCGGGCGCGATCCAGCGCCAGCAGGGAACCATCGACAAGTACATCGGCGACGCGATCATGGCGTTCTGGGGCGCGCCCATGGCCGACGAGCGCCAGGCCGAGCGCGCCTGCCGCGCGGCGCTCGCCTGCCAGGCCCGGCTGCGGGAGCTGCGCCTCACGACCGCAGGCGGCGACCGGCCGCCGCTCTTTGCCCGCATCGGCCTCAACACCGGCACGGTGCTGGTCGGCAATTTCGGCAGCCGCGAGCGCCTCAACTACACGGCCATCGGCGACCCGGTGAACGTGGCGAGCCGGCTCGAGGCGCTCAACAAGGAATACGGCACGGAGATCATGATCGGCGAAGCCACCTACGCCGAGGCGAAGGACGTTGTCGTCGCGCGCCGGCTCGACCGGGTCGCGGTGTACGGCAAGGTGCAGGGCATCGACGTCTACGAGCTGGTCGGCCTCGCGGGCGAGGTGGACGCCGCGACGCTGGCCTGGGTCGGCGCCTACGAGGAGGGCCTGGCCGCGTTCCGCCGGCGCCTCTGGGACGAGGCGATCGCGCTGTTCGAGCGGGCCGTGGCGCTGCGCGGCGACGATCGGCCTTCGCGGGCCTTGATCGAACGCGCCCGCGCGTTCAAGGCCGAGCCGCCGCCCGCCGACTGGGACGGGATCGCCGTGCTGACGCGGAAGTGAGGCGGGCCGAGGCTCGGCCGCCCGCTTGGTCCAGCGGAAAATGAAAAATTCGGCGAGGCACCCCATGCCAAGCGAGGAGCCTGGTAGGTTCTCGCTG
This sequence comes from uncultured Rhodospirillaceae bacterium, assembly GCA_964411425.1. Classification (GTDB taxonomy): domain Bacteria; phylum Pseudomonadota; class Alphaproteobacteria; order Dongiales; family Dongiaceae; genus CAYPKW01. The sequence continues at coordinate 52,458 of CAYPKW010000009.1, read as the reverse complement.
GAGGAATGCGTACCCACCCACAACATATAGTGGGTCGCTTGGCTCCGGGCGGGCGGAATCCCCTGCCCCGCGGCCAAGCGGGGCCGGACGCCGAGGCCGTTATTCACGATGACAAAGAACAGCCGCGCGCGGCGCGGACGGCCATGATCTTATGTGACTATGCTCCTACATGTCAAGCGACCGCTAGGCGACAGTCCGGCGCGGCGCTGGCCGAGGAAGATACCGGAAGGGAGAGGAGCCGGACCCAAACGTTCTCCCGCTTCGAGGCGATCAAGACCTTGGTTTTCTATTGTTCGGAGGACGCATGTGATATATACTAATGGTATCTACCATTTTATCCCAGGAGACTCGCACCCATGGCAACGGCAAAACTGTTCAAGGCCGGCCGCAGCCAAGCAGTCCGGCTGCCGCGCGCGTTCCGTTTCGAGGGTCGGGAGGTCAGGGTCCGGCGCTTCGGGCTAGGCGTCCTCTTGGAGCCGGCGCGCATCGACGCCGACGCCTGGTTCGGGGCGCTCGACCGGTTCGACGAGCCCTTCATGCCCGATGGGCGCAGCCAGCCGGCGGCCAAGCCGCGCCGTCTCTTCGCGTGACGTATCTTCTCGACACCAACGTCTGCATCGCAGCGATCAACGCGCGACCCGCCGCGGTCCGCGAGCGGCTGCGGCGCGCGGTGGATGGCGATGAAATCATCGCGGTTTCGACCATCACGCTGTTCGAGCTTTGGTACGGGGTGGCGAAAAGCGCTCGCGTCGAAGCCAACACCGAGCGGCTCACAATTTTCCTCGCGCCCATTGAGAGCGTCCCATTCGACGACGAGGACGCCCGTCTCGCCGGCAACGTCCGCGCCGAATTGGAGCGCGCCGGCACTCCCCTCGGGGCCTACGACTACCTGATCGCGGGTCAGGCAATCCGGCACGGCATGGTTCTCGTCACCGCCAACGTGAAGGAATTCGCGCGCGTGTCCGGGATGCGGTGGGAAAACTGGGTCGTGTGATCGGCGGCGAACCGAGTAGGGTGGGCGAAGCTTACCAAAGCGCTGCCGGGGGTGATACAGGTGGGCTCGCGCCAAGAGGCGAGCGCGGCAACCGCGCAGCCGGGATGGAGTTAACGAGCCTCGGATATCGGCCGTAGGATGGAGCGGCGGAGATGTGGCCGAATCGCAGACTGCTGGATCTGGTCGGGATCGAACTGCCGATCATTCAGGCGCCGATGGCCGGGGCGAACGGTTCGGCGATGGCGATTGCGGTCAGCGAGGCGGGCGGCCTCGGCTCGCTGCCTTGCGCCATGCTCGATGCGGCGAAAGCGCGCGCAGAGATAGGTATCGTCCGCCAGTGCACGGCGCGACCTCTCAACGTCAATTTTTTCTGTCACGCGCCGGCCACGCCGGAGCCTGAGCGCGACGCGGCATGGCGGGCGCGGCTGGCGGCGTACTATGCCGAGCTTGGACTGGATTCCTCTGCCACCGCGCCCGCCGTCAATCGCGTCCCCTTCGATGGGCAGATGTGCGAGATCGTCGAAGACCTCAAGCCCGAGGTCGTGAGCTTTCATTTCGGGTTGCCCGCGCCGGCGTTGCTCGGCCGCGTAAAGGCCGCCGGTTGCATCGTTCTCGGCTCGGCGACCACGGTGGAAGAAGCGCGCTGGCTCGAAGACAAGGGCTGCGACGCGATCATCGCGCAAGGGTATGAGGCAGGCGGTCATCGCGGCATGTTTCTGGCGCACGATATCGCGACGCAGGCGGGAACCCTTGCGCTGGTCCCGCAGGTCGTGGACAGCGTCAAGGTGCCGGTGATTGCCGCCGGCGGCATCGCCGATGGGCGCGGCATAGCGGCGGCATTCGCCCTCGGCGCGGCGGGCGCTCAGATCGGCACCGCCTATCTTTTCACGCCGGAATCGTCGATTACCGAACTGCACCGCGCCGCGCTGCGCGCCGCTCGCGACGATCGGACCGCGTTGACCAATGTGTTTACCGGCCGGCCGGCGCGGGGCCTCATGAACCGGCTGATGCGCGAGGTCGGACCGATGTCGGAACTGGCGCCCGCGTTCCCGACTGCGGGCGGCGCGCTGGCGCCGCTGAAAGCGAAAGCCGAAGCGGCAGGGGCCAGCGATTTCTCCTCGCTGTGGTCGGGACAGGCGGCAAGTCTCGGCCGCAACCTCGGCGCCGGCGATCTGACCCGGCAATTGGCCGCGGATGCGGCGGAGCGGCTCAAGGCGATGGCATCGCGAAGCTGAGCTCGGCCCGCGAGAAACACGGCCGCGACCCTCGACGGGGTGCCGGCGGCACCTTAGAATCGCGCGCATGCGCTATCTGGCGGCCGACGTAGGGGGCACGTTCACCGACCTGGTGCTGGTCGATTCCGCGGCCGGCACCGTCCATCTCGCCAAGGTGCCCTCGGCCGCCGCCGGGACCGCCGCCGGCATCGCCGAGGGCATCCGGCGCATCTTGTCCCAGGCCTCCCTCGCGCCCTCCGACATCGAACTCTTCGTGCACGGGTTCACCGTCGGCACCAACGCGTTCCTCACCCGCACCGGCGCCAAGGCGGCGCTCGTGGTGACGCAAGGGTTCCGAGACCTCTTGACCATGGGCAGCCAGATGCGGCCCGACCTCTATTCGCTCACCAGCCGCAAGCCGCCCCCGGTGGTGGCGCGCCCGTGGACGGTCGAGGCGGCCGAACGCGTCGACGCCTTCGGCGAAGTGGTGACGGCGCTCGACCCCGCCGAGGCGGCGCGCGTGGCCGAGGCGGTGGCGGCGCTCGCCCCGCAGTCGGTCGCGGTCTGTTTGACGTTCGCGCAACTGAACCCGACCCACGAACGCATGATCGAAGCGGCGCTCGCGGCTCGGCTGCCGGGCGTGCCGGTGTATCTGTCGAGCCGGGTCAACCCCGAGATCGAGGAATACCCGCGCGCCAACACCACGGCGCTCGCCGCCTATGTCGGCCCGGTGATCGACGGCTATCTAGGCGCGCTCGAGCGCCGGCTCGACGAGGTGGGCGTGCAGGCACCCTTGCGCCTGATGCGCAGCGACGGCGGCATCGCCACGGCCCGCGCGGCGCGCGACAACCCGGCGCACATGCTGCTGTCGGGCCCTGCCGGCGGCGTCATCGCCGGCGCGGCGCTGGCCAAGGAGCTGGGGTTGGGCGATCTCGTCACCTTCGACATGGGCGGCACGTCGGCCGATTTCTCGGTCATCCTCCAGGGCCGGCCGAGCCAGGTGCGGGGGCGCGAGATCGGCGGCCAGCCGCTGCGGCTGCCAACCCTCGACATCGAGAGCATCTCGGCCGGCGGCGGCTCGATCGCCACGGTGGACCTGGGCGGCGCGCTCAGGGTCGGCCCGGCGTCGGCAAGCGCGGTGCCGGGGCCGGCCTGCTACGGCCAGGGCGGCCGAGACGCCACCGTCACCGACGCCGCCGTGGTGCTCGGCATCCTCGACCCGGCGGAGTTCCTCGGCGGCGAGCTGCCGCTCGACGCGGGCCTGGCGCGGGACGCCGTCGAACGCGCCGTGGCGCGGCCCTTGGGGCTGCCGGTCGAGGAGGCGGCGCTTGGCGTGCTCGCAGTCGCCAACGCCAACATGATCCAGGCGATCCGCACCCTCTCGGTCGAGCGCGGCCACGACATCCGGGGCTTCTCGCTGCTTGCCTTCGGCGGCGCGGGGCCGGTTCATGGCGCCTACATGGCGCGCGATCTAGGCATGGCGGAGGTGGTGGCGCCGCGCAACCCGGGCGTGTTCGCGGCCCTCGGCATGCTGCTCACCGATCTCAGACATGCGACGCAGGCGCCGTACCAGCGCCCGCTCGCCGGCGTCGCGGCGGAGGAGCTCGGCCAGCGGCTCTTGGCATTGCGCCACGAGCTGGACGACGAACTCGAGCTAGACGGCGTGCCGGCCGCCCTGCGCTACTTCCGCTTTGCCGCCGACATGCGCTGCGTCGGCCAATTCCACCAGCTTGCCGTTCCGCTGCCGGCGCCGGACGGCGTCGGCTGGTGGGACGCGGCGGCGCTCAGCACGGCGTTTCACGCCGCGCACGAGCGCGCCTACGGCCACGCCGACCCTGCCGTGCCGGTCGAGTTCGTCAATCTCCGGGTCGAGGGCTGCGGCCGGGTGTCGAAACCGTCGCTCGGCGCCGCCGGCGGCAGCACCCTGGGGCCGGCGCGGCTGACCAGCCGGCGCGTCTACCTCGACCGCGCGACCGGCTGGCGGGACTGCCCGGTCCATCGCCGCGACCGGCTTTCCGAGGGCGATCTTTTGCCGGGCCCCGCGCTCGTCGTGCAGCGCGATTCGACGGTCCTCGTGCTGGACGACCAGGACGCCTTCGTCGACCGCCTCGGCGTCATCCGCATCAGGCCGAAGAGGAGCTAAGCCCATGTCCGCCGGCATCAACATCGACCCGATCGACCGCGACGTGTTCCAGCAGCAGCTCGTCGGCATCGCCGAGGAGATGTCGATGGCGCTCAGGCGCGCCGCCTTCTCCTCGATCATCTGGGACATGTACGACTACGCCTGCGGCCTGTTCACGCCGGCGGGCGAGATGATGGCGCAGGCGCGCACCATCCCGGCCCAGCTCGGCATCATGTCGACGGCCTTGCGGCACATGTACCGGGCGATCCCGCCCGAGACCTGGCGGCCGGGCGACGTGATGGTGTGCAACGACCCGTTCCGCGGCTGCACCCACACCATGGACATCGTGCTGTTCAGCCCGGTGTTCGCGGAGGGGCGCCTGGTCGCCGTCACCTCGACCATCGCGCACCACGTCGACATCGGCGGAAAGATTCCTTGTACCGAGGCCGCCGACAACCTCGAGATCTTCGCCGAGGGGTTGATTCTTCCGCCGCTCAAGCTGGTCGAGGAAGGTAGGCCCAACCAGGCCATCTTCGACATCCTCGCCGCCAACGTGCGCGACCCGGTGTCCTGCCAGGGCGACTTGCGGGCGCAAGTAGCCGGCTGCCGCACCGGCGAGCGGCGGGTGGGCGAGCTGTACCTGCGCCACGGCGCCGAGCGCGCGGCGGCACTCACGCAGGGCTCGCTCGACTACGCCGAGACCTACATGCGCCGGACCATCGCCGCCATGCCCGACGGCCGCTACCCGGCCTCGGTGCTGATCGAGGACGACGTGAGCGGGCCCGAGCCGATCCGCATCGAGGTGCTGGTGAGCGTGGCGGGCGACGGGCTCATTGTCGATTTCGCCGGCACGAGCCCGCAGCACCACGGCGCGCTCAACTGCCCGATCGCCTCGACGATCTCGATGGCGCACTACGCCGTGAAGTGCATCGTCGCCCCCGACATCGCGCAGAACGAGGGCTGCAACCGCCCGGTCGAGTTGAGGGTGCCGCCGGGCTCGATCCTCGACCCGGCGAGGCCGGCCGCGGTCTCGGTGCGCCACCTGACGCAGCAGGCGGTGGCGGACGCGGTGTTGAAGGCGATGGCGCCGCTGGCGCCTCGCCTCGCGGCGGCGGGCTGCCACATCTCGTTTCCGACGCTGGGCGTGGGCGGTTTCGACGACCGCCCGCGGCGCCGCCAGCCCGACGGGTTCCCCTACTACATCATCTCGGACATCGTCGGCGGCGGCATGGGCGGCTCCGCCCACCGCGACGGCCTCGACGCCGTCGACACGCACGGCGGCAACTGCGCGCTGTTGTCGGCCGAGGTGATGGAGACGCTGAGCCCGTTCCGCATCCTCAAGACCGAGTTGATCGAGGGCTCCGGCGGGCGCGGCCGGCACCGCGGCGGCCTTGGCTTGCGCCGCGATTACGAGTTCCTGGCGAGCCGCGGCATCATGGGCGCCTACTTGCAGCAGACCCGCGACGACACCCGGCCCTGGGGTGCTTGCGGCGGCGAGCCGGGCGGCAAGGCGGCGATGATCCTCAATCCGGGCACGCCCGGCGAACGACGCCTCTCCAGCAAGGTGATCGGTCACATCCTCGGGAAGGGGGACGTGGTGCGGCTCGAGGGCGCGGGCGGCGGCGGCTGGGAGAGCCCTCTGGAACGCGACCCGGCGGCCGCCAAGGCCGACGCGGAAGCGGGGTTTCCATGAACAGCGTCGGCGTTTACGAGGCCAAGACCCACCTGGCAAAGCTGCTCAAGCGCGTCGCCATGGGCGAGCGGATCACCATCACCCGGCATGGCGTGCCGGTCGCGGAACTGACCCCGCCCACCGCGGAGCGGAAGCTAACGGCGCAGGAGGCGGTGGCGGCGATTCGCGAGCTGCGCAAGGGGGTGCGACTCAAAGGCGTCACCATCAAGGAACTGATCGAGGAAGGCCGCCGGTGACGGCGTTCGTCCTCGATTGCGCGGTCGTCCATGCTGGCCAGCGGTTCGCCCTGTCTGCATACGGCGCGGCGTACTTGAATCCGGCTTAGCGCGAGGGATTGCCGCTGGCGACGCGTGACCGGGCGCTCATGCGCGCCGCGCGCGCGGCCGGCGTGGATTGCTTCGACCCGCGCTAAGGTTCGCGCCGGCGGGCAAGAAAATTCCCCGCCCGCGCCGCAATTCGGCCCGATTCGCCGGCCAGGGTGCCCTTGTCCAGCGGGTGCCGTGCCCGCGCATGAGGGGAGTGGCGACAGATGCACAAGCTCATTCGGCCGGCCGCCGGGGCGCTCGCCGGCCTCCTCGTCGTCGCGGCGGCGCCGGGCGCCGATATCGAGGAGAGGCCGGTCGGCCTCGACGCCCAGACCGGCGTCGCGGTCACCATCTACAACGAGGACCTGGCGCTGGTGCGCGACAGCCGCAGGGCCGTCATCGAGGCCGGCCTCAACCGCCTCGCCTTCGTCGAGGTGAGCGCGCAGATCCGGCCCGAAACCGCATTGCTGCGCGGCCCGGAGGGAAGGCTTTCGGTCGTCGAGCAGAACTTCGATTTCGATCTGCTGACGCCGGCGAAGCTACTGGAGAAGTCGGTCGGCGGCACCGTGCGGGTGATCACGACGAACCCCGAGACCGGCGCGGAGAAGGTCGAGGAGGCGACGGTGCTTAGCGTCGCCGAGGGCGTCGTGCTCCGGATCGGCGACCGCATCGAGGTCGAGCCCACCGGCCGCATCGTGTTCGCCGAGGTGCCGCCGGCCTTGCGCGCGCGCCCGACCCTGGTCCTCACGGTGGACGGCGCCGCGGCCGGCGAGGCGGCGCTCGAGCTCAGCTATCTCACCGGCGGCCTGTCGTGGCGCGCCGACTACGTGGCGAAGCTCAGCCCCGACGAGAGCCGGCTCGACCTCAACGGGCTGGTGACGCTCACCAACACCAGCGGCACGACCTACCGCGACGCCAGGCTGCAACTGGTGGCGGGCGACGTCAACCGGGTGCAGCCGGCGATGGCGCGGGCGATGGAAATGATGGCGCAGGCCGAGGCGCCGGCGATGGCCGAGGAGGCGCTGTTCGAGTACCACCTCTATACGCTGGCGCGCCCCACCACGATCGCCGAGAACCAAACGAAGCAGGTGGCGCTGCTTTCCGGCGCCGGCGTGCCGGTGGCGAAGGAGTACCGCTTCGTCGATATCGCCAACGCCTACGATTACGTGCTGGCGGAGCCGCGCCGCGTGAACGCCACCGTGCGCATCGCCTTCGAGAACGTCTCGTCGGGCGGCCTCGGCCAGCCGCTGCCCAAGGGCATCGTGCGCGTCTACAAGGACGACAGCGCCGGCCAGGCGCTGTTCGTCGGCGAGGACGAGATCGCGCACACGCCCAAGGGCGAGACCGTGCGCCTCACCCTGGGCCAGGCGTTCGACGTGACCGCGACGGCCAGGCAGGTCGACTTCGAGCGCGTCGGCGACCGGACGATCGAGGTCGCCTTCGAGGTCGAGGTAAAGAACGCCAAGAGCGAGCCGATCGAGGTGGCGCTGGTCGAGCAGATTCCGGGCGAATGGAAGGTCCTGGAGGAAAGCCACCCGCATTCCAAACCCGCCGCCTTCCGGGCCGAGTGGGACGTGGCCGTTCCGGCCGAGGGCAAGACATCGCTCTCCTACCGCCTGCGCATCTCGTTCTAGCCGCTCTGTCATTTCGAGCGAAGCGAGAAATCCGACGCGTCTGCGTCGTCCTGAGCGCAGCGAAGGATCCCCTGCCGAGCGAGTCGAGATGCCTCGCCGCTCCCTCGCTGCTCCCTCGCTCCGCTCGGGACGTGGCTCGGGACATGGCTCGGGACATGGCTCGGCATGACGACCGGTGCGCTCAGCGCCGCTCCTCCGGCGGCTTCACGTGCCGGAAGCCGTAGAGCAGCAGCAGGTCGTAGACGATCTTGATCGCGCCCGCGAGCAGCAGCGGCCAGCCGAATGGCGATAGCGCCAGGAGATAGCCGCCGAGCGAGGGGCTCAGCGCGGCGGCGAGGCTGCGCGGCACGGCGGTGACGCTCGCCGCCGCCGCGCGCTCGGGGGCTGAGACCACCGCCATCACATAGGAGCTGCGCGCCGGCACGTCCATGACCGAGAAGAAGCCGCGCACGATCAAGAGCGCCACCGCCAGCCAGACGTTCGGCATGAACGGCACCAGCATGAGCAGCAGGTTGGATGGCAGGTGCGTGAACACCATGGTGTTGATGAGGCCGATGCGCCGGGCGAGCCGGGCCGACACGGGATATGCCACGGCCGAGGCCAGCCCGATCCAGAAGAACACGACGCCGGCCGTGGCGAGCGCCATGTCGAAGCGCTGGAACAGCCACAGCACCAGAAGCGAGCGCAGGATGAGGCCGCCGCCGAAGGCATCGAGGCTGAAGAGCGCCGCCAGGCGGAACACCGTGCGGCGGGACTGCGCCAAGAGCGCCGGCGGCGCCGGCCCCTCCTGCACCGCCGCGGGCGGCAAACCGCGATAGACGAAAAACGCGGCCGAACCCAGGCCGGCATAGAGCAGGAACAGCCCTTGCAGCGCGGCAATGAGCCCGACCGCGGGCGCCAGCCACTCGACGACGCCGACGAACAGCGCGCCGAAGGCGATCGAGCCGGCGCCGACCAGGCTGAACAGCGCGAACAGCTCGGTGCGCCGCTCCGCCGCCGCCGCGTCGCCCATCAGCGACTGCTCGAGCGGGATGAACACGCTCACGTCGCCGCCCGAGGGATTGAAGGTGCCGAGCACGGCTACGATCATGAGCGGCCAGAGCGACTGGAAGCCGGCGAACCCCAGCCCGGTGCCGACCATCATCAGCGTCGCGGCGAGCAGCAGGCGGCGCCGATCGAAGCGATGGGCGACCAGCCCCACGAGGAGCGTCAACGTCCCGGACCCGATCAGCGTCGCCGTGGCGATCGCGCCCACCGCGGCGGCGTCGTAGCCCAAGGCCGTGAGGTAGACCGGCATGAGGAGGCTGACGAAGCCGTCGCCGAAGCCGCGCAAGGCGCGCACCACGAGCAGGCGCCGGGCGGCCGGCGGAATCGCCGCCAACGAGCGCCGCCCGATCATGCCTGGGCCACCCTCGCGTTGCCCCGTCCGATGCCTCCGCTACCGCGCGCTCTCTACCACCACAGGTTCGGCACCGGGGTGATGATCTCCGGCCCGCGCGCGGTCAGGATGTAGTTCGTCTCGTAGGCCGCCGTGCCGACGCCGGTGCGGTCGAAGAAGCCCTCGACGCTGCCCACCATGTTGGTCTCGAATACCTCGTCGCCCTTCAAGAGGCGCGGCTCCAGATAGGGGTGCTCCCACATGCAGCCGTTGCTGTGGCCGTAATACGGCCAGTTGGTCTTGAGCGCCTCGGAGGCGTAGCCGGACGCGGCCGACAGCTCGTCGCCGAGCCGAGCCACCTTCATCACCGACACGCCCGGCCGGATCTCGGCCAGCAGCCGGTCCATCATGCCGACGAGCGCCTCGACCATGCGCCGCTGCGGCTTCGAAGGCTTGCCGCCGCACACCGCGGTGCGGCCGGGATCGAGCCAGTAGCCCTGGAAGATCGGGCCGTAGATGAAGGCGTGCACCAGATCGCCCGGTTTCGGCGCCTTGGTGGAGAAGCCCGCGATCGGGTCGCTCTCCAGGTAGCGGCCGAAGCGCCGGCCATGCGAAATCGCGATGCGGTGCCAGTGGCCGCCGGCCTTGAGGATGATCGACCCGGCGGCGGCAGCGGCCTCGGCCTCGGTCTTGCCTTTGACGAGCGCCTTCATCATGGCGACATGCGCCTTGGTGACGATCCGGCCGCCCTCGCGGAAGCAGTCGAGCTCGCGCCGGCTCTTGATCCGGCGCACGTCGCGCACCAGGTCGTCGTCCGGCACGAATTGCACCCTCGGGGCCGCGCGCTCGAGCTGGCGCGCGTACTTGACCGGCAGGAAGTCGCTGCCGACCAGCGCCACCGGCCCGGAGACCTTGCGCCGCCGGAGCGCCTCGGCCACCCCCTCGATCGGGTCGTAGAGGCCCCGGAAGCGGTCGGTGGCGATGATGTCGAGCCGGGGCTCGGCCTCGTCGGTGACGAGTTCCGGCTTCTCGCCCTCCTGCATGATCACGGCGGAATAGCCGCGCCCGTTCCACAGCGCGGTATCGGGCTCCTGGCCCGAGTGGGTGGAGAAGAAGTTGGTGAGGTAGAGCATGTCGCCGGCGCGTTCGTACACGCCTGCGGTCTTGCCCCACACGACCGCAGCCTCGTGGCCGCGCCGGCGCATCGCCGCGTGCACCTTCTCCCAGCGCCGTTCGTATTCCTGTATGGGGAAATAGCGGAATCCCATGGTGCCCCCTCCCATCGGTTGATCGATTGGCGCCAGCATAGGCGCAGGCCCCGCGGCCCGTCCACCCGAGCAAACGCTGGCATCGCCGTTGACCCGGGTGCTATACTTTGGCCACCTGTCCCTCGGCGTTGGCCGGCGGAGTTCCGCTCCGGCAAGGACAACGCGCGCTACCACAGGAGGATTACGGACATGAACCTGGAGCAGGCGAAGAAGCTCGACAAGAAGGCATGGCACAAGGAGGCGGAGAAGATCAAACCGGAGACCCGCAACTTCATCGACGGCAAGTTCGTCGCCGCCAAGAAGGGCGCCAAATTCCAGACGATCAACCCGACCAACGGCGAGGTGCTCGCCGAGGTCGCCCGCAGCGGGCCCGAGGACGTGGACGCCGCCGTCAAGGCGGCGCGCAAGGCGTTCCGGAGCGGTACGTGGTCGCGCATGGCGCCGCGCAATCGCATGGACGTGCTGTACCGCTATGCGCAGCTCATCCGGGACAACGCGGTGGAGTTCGCGCTGCTCGACACCCTCGACATGGGCAAGCCGATCTCCGACATGGTGAACGGCGACATCCCAGGCTCGGCGCTCACATTCCAGTTCTTCGCCGAGACCATCGACAAGATCCACGGCGAGGTCACCGCCACGGCGCAGAGCGAGTTCCAGTACATCCTGCGCGAGCCGCTGGGCGTCGTCGGCTGCGTCGTGCCGTGGAACTATCCGCTGATGATGGCGGCGTGGAAGGTGGCGCCGGCGCTGGCCGCCGGCAACTGCGTCGTCCTGAAGCCGGCCGAGCAGTCGCCCTTGTCCGGCAACCTGATGGCCAAGCTGTTCATGGAGGCGGGGGGGCCCGCCGGCGTGTTCAACGTCGTGCAGGGCGTCGGCGAAGAGGCCGGCAAGGCGCTGGGCCTGCACGCGGACGTGGACAAGATCGCCTTCACCGGCTCGATCGAGGTCGGCAAGCTGATGATGATCTATGCCGGCAAGTCGAACATGAAGCGGGTCAGCACCGAATGCGGCGGCAAGACCCCGCAGATCGTCATGGCCGACGTGCCGGACCTGGACCGCGCCGTGCAGTACGCCATCAACGGCATCTACGGCAACCAGGGCGAGGTGTGCAACGCCGGCTCGCGCCTCTTGGTCGAGAGCAAGATCCACGACGAGTTCATCGACCGCTTCCTCAAGAAAAGCCGCGACCAGTTCCAGCCGGGCGACCCCTTGGACCCCAAGACGACCATGGGCCCGCTGGTCACCAAGGGCCAGCAGAAGCGCGTGCTAGGCTACATCGACATCGGTAAGAAGGAAGGGGCCAAGCTGGTCAAGGGCGGCAAGGTACCGCAAGGCTTCGAGCGCGGCTGCTACGTCGAGCCGACCCTCTTCACCCGCGTCAACAACAAGATGAAGATCGCCCGCGAGGAGATCTTCGGGCCGGTGGGCGCGGTGATCCCGGTCAAGAGCCTGGACCAGGCGATCGAGATCTCGAATGATTCGGTTTATGGGCTGGCCGCAAGCATCTGGACCCGGGATCTCAACACCGCGATCCGGGCGGGCCGCGATCTGCAGTCAGGCGTGGTGTGGGTCAACTGCTTCGACCACGGCGACATGACGCAGCCCTGGGGTGGTTACAAGCAGTCGGGCTCCGGGCGCGACAAGTGCCTCGAGACCATGATGCACCACACCCAGACCAAGTCGGTGTGGATCCACGTCGGCTGAGCGATCGCCATCAACGAACCGGCGGGGCCCGCAAGGACCCCGCTGGTTTTTTTCCGTGCCGATATTCGCGGCGAGCCTACAGCCGCGAGACGATGCGCTCGGCCTCGACGGCCTTCTGCAGGTTGCCGCCTTGCTTGAGGCTCGTCGTCTCCTCGTCGAGCTGTCTGTTCTCGGAAGCGATCTGCAGGATGTGCCAGCCGACCCAGAAGACGACGCCGAGAACGACCATCAGCCCCTCGAGCCCGACGAACGGGTATAGAGGGCCGATGTCGAGCATGTTGCCCGACTAGTCGGCGAGTTTCCTGTCGTCATTGTCTAGCCCCCCAAACCGCGATCATCGAGCAGCGGCGTGCCGCCGCTTGGGTCGTCGCCGTCATGTCCCTTGCCCCCTATGTTTGATCGCAGGCCCCCCCCCAGCCGCGACTCGGCGGGCGGGCGCCGGATTGCCCGGCGGCCCGCCAGCCTTTCGGTCTTGAGATCACAGGTGAGGCTCGATAGGCGCGCCGCGCAGCGCCTTGTCCATGTTTTCGCCCTGTTTGATGGTCCGTAAGGTCGCCTCGTAATTTTCCCGTTCGACGCGATGCTGCCAAATGTGCCACCCGATCCAGAAGATGACCGCGAGGATCACCAACAGCCCCTCCGAGCCGACGAACGGATAGATCGGGCCGATGTCGAGCATATTGCCCGTCCAGTCGGTAAAGTTGCCGGTTGTCATGTCCTTGTCCTCCGATGACTCGATCTACCTGGTGAAACCGCTCGCGCGCGCTTCCTCGCGAACGGCCTGTATCATCTCCGCTTCGTCCCTGTCGGCGGGCGAGTTCTGGGCAAAATCGAGGCCGACCAGCTCGACTTCCCGCGGAACGCGCAGGAGATTGAACTGCTTCAGGATCCAGGCCACGATGTAGGCCGGGATGAACCCCAACACCCAGAACATGATGACGGCGCCGATGAACTGACCCCAGGGCGTGATCTTGGCGAAGGACGGATCGGGCGATGACGGATAGCCCCACAGCATGAACCCGGCGATGACGACGCCGAGGAAGCCCGCATAACCGTGCACCGCGACGCCGCCGACCGCATCGTCCAACTTGAAGCGGCGCTCCACCCAGTAGTGCAGTTTGTAGATGATCGCCGGCACGACGGCGCCGATGAGCATGGCCTGGATCGGGTGATACAGGTCATTGCCGGCCGAGGTCGCGATGATTCCCGCGAGGCCGCAGGAATACGTCCAGAACGCGTCGCCGCGCGAGACGATGTAGCCGGCCGCCAGACCACCCGACAGCGACATGAGGAAGTTGAAGGTGATCGCCGAGGTCGACGTGGGCTGGAGATAGATGTTGACCGTTGAGAAGAACACGCCGTCGCCGGGCTGAGCGTCCCAGACCGGCACGTTGCACGCCAGGTAGAAGCCCCAGAAGCCCATGTAGATGAAGAACAGGCCGAGCGACGTGAGCCAGCGATTGTGCGGATTGATGTTGCGGGGCGTCCCGTCGGCGCGAAACTTGCCGATCCGGGGCCCGAGGACGATCAGCACGGCCAGCGTCGTGCCGCCGGCGATGGCGTGAATGACACCCGATGCATAGGCGTCGTGATAACCGAGCACCTTCACCATCCAGCCCTGCGGGTGCCAGCCCCAGGCCGCGTCGATCATCCAGGTAACCGAGCCGATGAGCACCGCGATGATCCAGAACGCGCCCGAGCGCATGCGCTCGACGACGGACCCGGAGACGATCGACGCCGCCGTCCACGAAAACAAGAGGAACGCGGCCCAGAAGACACCGTTGAGCCGCGCCCATACTGCGGTGTCGGCCGGCGTCAAATTCTCGCTCACCGGCTGTCCGCCCATGTGGGCGCCCATCAGCTCGCTCCACGGCGTGGCGAAGGGGGCGGCAACCAAACCTCCTTCAAGGGGATTGCCGTTCACGTCAGTGAACCAATTCGCGATCCCCGGTCCGTTGACGAGGGCAAAATAAATCCACCAGCCGAAGAGGTAGAAACTGAAGGCCACCACCGGCATCAGCATGGTGTTCTTCAGCATCGTGTCCATGTGGTTCTTGGCCCGCGACGCGCCCACCTCGTAGGTCACAAACCCGATATGGATCATGAACATCAAGACGACGACGAGCCAGTAGTAGAACTCCGTGAACAAGGTCGTTAACGCGCCGATTTGGCTAGTCATTGCGGTATCCATGCCGTCCCCCTCTTTTTCAGAAGCTGGCAGTTGATTCGAGCAAACTTGTTGCGCGACCCCTTGCCGAAACCGCTTGCGGCCGTATACTATTCGTCGCGGCACGGAGCGCGCCTGACCACAATTAGTTGATGTTACTCCCGAACGGGGGTTCAAATCAACTATTTTGGCGAGGTCTTTGCTCCCCTAAGGGCACGCCCCTTGCAGCGCCGGCACCCCTCCGCCGCGTCTCCACCAATTTGAACCAGCGATCGCCGACCGTCAAGCAGAAGGCCATCTGGTCGGCCATGTGGAGGTCGAACTCTCGTTTGATCCGGGCGAAGAAGTCCGGGTGGCGCACTCGCAGGAACTCCCGCCGGGCGTTGACCCAGCTGCGGACGATGGGGCGGGTGGTCTCGAAATGAAACTGGAAGGCGTAAGCGTTCTCGCCGATCCGGCACGCCTGGTTGGGACAGCGCTCGCCGGTGGCCAGCAGCACGGCGCCCTCGGGCAGCTCGAAGGTGTCCTGATGCCATTCCATCAGCCATTGGCGGCGCCCGAGACCGGCCAGCAGCGGGTCGCCGGCGCCGGCCTCGGTGATCGCGATCTCGGTGAAGCCGAACTCCAGCTCGTGGTGGCGCAGCACCCGCCTGTCGAACACCCGGGCGAATAGCTGCGCGCCCAGGCATACCCCCATCATCGGCTTGCCGGCGGCGTGGAAACCCTGCAGCAGCGCGATGAGATCCTGGAAATGGGGATAGTTTTCGTCGTCGTCGGCGCCCATCGGGCCGCCCAACACGATGACGCCGTCGTAGGCCGTATGGTCCCCCGGCAGCGGATCGCCGTCGTGCGGCGTCACCTCGTCGTACTCGCCGCCGCGCCCGGCGATGGCGAGGCCGAGGGTGCCGGCGGGCGACAGGCAATCGTGCAGGACGCAAAGGATTCGCAGGCCGGCCATGGGGTCAACCGTCGAAGAAGCGGGCGGGGCCCGCCGCGTAGGGCACACCTGCACCGCGAAGCGACAGTATAGCGGCTCGTCAGCGGCCTGCCGAGGGATGTCGCAGGGGGCTATCGCCGCTGGCGGCGCCAGCGGGCGACGACCTCGTCGACGAAGGTCGGGCTGTCGGGCTGCTTCGCCCAGCCGGCCGAGAACGACGCCGTGCCGCTGCGCGGCCGGAACTTCTCGGGCAGCTCGTCCAGGACGATGCGGGCCGGCACCGGCACACCTTCGCCCAGCGCGATCACCTCGGCGTTGCGCAAAGACGGCAGCGCGTCGAGCAGGCCGGCCACCCATTCCGACAGCGCCGAGCGCACGAACTCCTGGTCCTTCTGGTTGCTCATGCGCATGGCGAAAACGGTGTTGCACTGCGACAGGATGCCGGTCGCCAGCTCCGACGGGCGCTGCGTCACCAGGCAGAGAGAGACGCCGTACTTGCGGCCCTCCTTGGCGATGCGCGACAGCGCCCGCTTGGTGGGCTCGAACCCGATGTCGGCGCGCAAGGGGGCATAGCGGTGCGCCTCCTCGCAGACGAGCAGGACCGGCACCGCCCGATCGCTCCACAGCGCGAAGTCGAACACCAGCCGGCACAACAGAGACACGACCACGTTGATCACTTCCGACGGCACGCCGGAGAGGTCGAGAATGGTGATCGGCTTGCCCTCGACCGGGATGCGCAATAGGCGGGCCATGACCGCCGACATGTTGTCGCGCATGGTGAGCCCCGGGAACATGAAGGAAAATCGACGGTCGTTCTGGATGGCCTCCAGCCGGCTCTTGAGGCGCAAATGCGGCGTGCTGTCGCTGACCTTGTCGAGGCGCCCCATCGCCTCGTCCAGCAGCCGCGTGGCGTCGCTAATTCGATAGGGCACGGGGGTATCGACGGTGATCGTCTCCTCCCGGCCGTTGTCGGCGAGGTAGCGGCGTTTGGCGGCCAGGATGACATCGCCCAGCACGCGGGAATCGACTTCCAGGTGCGGGCTCTGGCTGCCGATCAGGGTCTCCACGATCTCTTCGAAGTTCAGCATCCAGTACGGCAGATCGAGGGTCGAGGGATGGATCACCTCGGCGGCATCGCCGAAGCAGTGCTCGTATTCGTTGTGTGGGTCGAGCAGCACGATGTGGCCATTGGGGTGCTTGGCAAGGACCGCGCGCAGGATCAGCGCCGTCGCGCAGGACTTGCCGGTGCCCGTGGTGCCGAGAATCGCGAAATGCTTGCCCAGCATGTCGTCGACCACGACGAAGGCAGGTACCGTCGGATCCTGGTGAATGGCGCCGATCGAGGCGCAGGAAGCCGACGGCGGCGCATAGACGCTGCGCAAGTCCTCCGGGTCGGCCGCATAGACCCTGTCGCCGAGCGCCGGGAACGCCGACACGCCGCGACGGAATCCGCGTTTTGCCGCGTCGCCCTGGTTCGGCGCCTCGCCCATCAACTCCATCTCGACGATCTTGAGCTCCCCATCGCCCTCGTGCTCCGACGGCATCGGGATGCTGAGGCCGCTCACCAGGCCGTATACCGTCGTGCGCGGCGTGCGCACCTTCACGAGCGCGCCAACCTGGGGCGAGCGCCGGGCGCCGTCGCCGTGCGCGTCATCGACCAGGACCACGGCCTGCGAACCCGACACCGCGACCACGCGCCCGATCCGCGTATCCGTGGCAGCCGGGCCGGCGGCGTCCGGGGCCTCCAGCGCCGGCGTACCGTCCCCGGCGACGCCGACGGGGGCCTGTCGCTGCATGTTAGTCATAGGAATCGCTCCGCTGGAAAGACGAGGGCGACCGTGGTGCCTTTGCCGGGCACGCTCTCCAGGCCGAGCGAGCCGTCGTGCATCTCCATCAGTGCCTGGCTGATCGGCAGCCCGAGACCGGCGCCGTCGTACTTGCGGGACAGCGCGCTTTCGACCTGGCCGAAGGGGCTCATCACCTTGTCGATGTCCCCGGGGGCGATGCCGATGCCGGTGTCGCTGACGCGGACTACGAGGCCGTCCGCGCGCCGGGCCGTCACCGTGACCGCGCCGCCCTCAGTTGTGAATTTCACCGCGTTGGACAGCAGGTTGAGCAGCACCTGCTTGACCTTGGTTTCGTCCGCCAGCAATCCGGGCAGCCCGTCGGGCAGGTCGATCCGCAGCGTCACGCCGGCACGCGCGAACCTCTCTTCCATGATCGTGGCGCAGCCGTCGATGCATTCGCGCAAGTCCATCGGCTGCTCGCGCAGGTCGAGCTTGCCGGCCTCGATCCGCGCCAGATCGAGAATGTCGTTCAGCAGCTTCATTAGGTGGGCGGCCGAATTGGAGACGTCCTTCAGGTAGTCGAGGTGCTTGGGCGGATCGTTCCTTCCCTGCTCCAGGTCGCGCGTCACCAGCTCCGAGAAGCCGATGACCGCGTTGAGCGGGGTCCTCAGCTCGTGGCTCATGTTGGCGAGGAAGGCACTCTTGGCGCTGTTGGATGCTTCGGCCTGCAGCAGCGCAAGCCGCGTCGTAACGGCCGAGTCCTCCGCCCGGCGCCGCGCCGCGACCAGCGCCATTTCGGTCTGCCGGTGCGTAAGCAGCCTGCCGAGCTGGTCGCCATATAGGTGCAACAGCGTATTCCGGTGGTTCGCCCTGCTGCGTAGCTCGATCATGGCCGCACGATAATGGTTGCCGCGGCCCGGACGGACCCGGACCCAGTGACCCCAACTATCGTTAGCGCAAATTAAGAAATCGTTTGCGGTGCCCTACCCGCCTTCAGGCGGGGCGGCGCGGAACATGGGTTTCAGGGCCTGGAACAGCGCGCGGTAGCTGGCGTAGGCGTCGTCCGAGGGCGCGCGATGAGAAGGCTCGGGCGAGAGCGTGTCGGCGATGGCGCCGACGAGGGCAGCCGCCGCGGGCAGGCTTTCGAGATGCCCCGCCGCCACCGCCGCCAACATGCCCGCCCCCACGGCCGAGCTATCGGTGAGCGCCGAGCGCTCGACCGGAAGGCCGGTCGCGTCGGCGCGGATCTGCGCCCATAGCGCACTCTTGGCCCCGCCGCCCAGGAGCCGCACGCGGTCCACCTTCATCCCCATGGCGCGCATCGTATCGACCGCATCGCGCAGGCCGAACGCGTTGCCCTCAAGTGCCGCGCGGGCCAGATGGGCGGGCCCGTGCGAAAGGGTGAGCCCGTAGAAGCAGCCGCGCGCCTCGGCGATCCATTCCGGCGTCATGGCGCCGTTGAGCGCCGGCAGGAACAGCAGCCCGTCGCTGCCGGGCGGCGCGGTCGCGGCCAGGCGATCGAAGGCGGCGAAGTCGGGGACGCCGAGCAGCCCGCGCAGCCATTCGAGCGCCCCGCCGCTGACCCAGCCGGGGTTCTCGATGTAATGCAGCGCCGAGCCGACGAAGCGGTGCGTCTCCAGGAGATTGCTCGCGTCGATGAGCGGGCGCGGGTCGAGGGCGCCGACCACCTCGGCGGTGCCGAGCACATTGGCGACGATGCCGGGCTCGACGATGCCGGCGCCGAGCGGCGTCGAGAAGTCGTCGCCGGTGCCGACCGCCACCGGGATGCCGGCAGGGAGCCCGCTCAACGCCGCGCCTTCGGCGCCGAGGCGCCCGGCCATCGCCTCGCTGGCGGCGAGCGCGGGCAGGCGCTCCCGCTCGATGCCGAAGGCCGCCAGCAGGTCGTCGGCGTAGTCGCCGGCGGCGATGTCGTAGACGAGGCTGGTCGAGGCGAGGCCGTGGTCCATGACCCTGACGCCGGTCAGGCGTTCGACCAGATAGCTCACCGGCTGGTGGAAGCAGGCGGCGCCGCGCGCCTCGGGAACATGGTCGAGGCACCAGCGGATCTTCGGCGCCATGTGCGAGCCGTCGAGATTGGCGCCCGTGCGCCGCCGGACGGTGGCGGCTGGCAGGATACGCGCGACCTTGGGCAGGACCGCTTGCGCGCGTCGATCCATCCAGATGAGGCAGGGCGCCAGCGCCCGCCCGTCGGCCGCGACGGGAAGGCAGCCGTCGAGCTGCCCCGCCACCCCCAGCGCCGTCACCTGCTTCGGCCCCGCGCCCGCGGTGGCGAGCGCGTCGGCCACCGCGGGGCCCAGCGCCGCCTCCCACACCGCGGCGTCCTGCTCGGCCCAGCCGGGCCGCGGAAAGGAGATCGCATAGGGCCGCCGGCCAACGCCGCGGACGCGGAGCCGCTCGTCGAGCGCCACCGCCTTCAGGCTCTGGCTGCCGACATCGACGCCGACGATCATGCGCAGGCGTCGAGGATGCGCCGGAGCTGGTTGGCGAGCAGGCCGCAGCGCGGATCGAAGCTGTTGGCAAGCGCGGCGGTGCCGACGGTGAAGAGATCGGCGCCGGCGGCGGCCGCCTCGCGCACGCGGGCGGGAGTATCGACGCTGCCGGCCACGATCACGGCGCGGTCGGTGGCGCCGCGCGCGGCGCGGATGAGGTCGCGCGGGTCCGCCTCGGTCGCGCGATAGGCCAATAGATCGACCCCGGCGCAACCGGCCGCCACCGCCGCCGCGGTGTCGGCGGCGATGCGCGCCGGCGAGCCGCCGAGGCGCGTCGGATGGCCCGATGGCACGCCGGGAAAGGGATAGTAGCCGGTGCGCCCGCCTCGCAGCAGCGCCAAGGTTGCCTTGATCTCCGTGCCGCCGAGCAGGCGATCGACGCCGAGTCCGAGCGCCGCCTCCGCCGAGCGCAGGCAGGTCTCCGGGCTGGTGCTGACCACCTCCATGTAGGTGGTCCGACCGTCCTCCTTGAGGCGGTCGTGCAGACGGCGCAGCGTGTCCATGTGCACGCCCATGTCCTTGAAGCCGACGTGGTCGACCGGCACCGCGCGAATCGACTCGTAGACCTCGACGCAGTCCTCGATGGTGAGGTCGTCGCGCGTCAGCATGAAGATGAAGTCCATGGCGCCCCCGCCCGCTAAACTAGTCGGGCCGGCGGCGAAGCCAAACGAAATATGTTGCGCCGGCCCCCTTGGGCGAATTCTGATCGCCGGCGAAAGGAGCGCTCATGGCCGAGCCGCGCATCGTCCTCGCCATCGACCAGGGCACGACCAGCACCAGGGCGATGCTGTTCGACGGGCACCGCGCGCTGGCGAGCGCGCAGCGCGAGTTGTCGCAGATCTATCCGGCCGACGGATGGGTCGAGCACGACCCGGAGGAAATCTGGCGGGCCACCCTCGCGGTGGCGGGCGAGGCACTGGCGCAGGCCCGCGTGACCGCCGCCAAGGTCGGCGCCATCGGCATCGCCAACCAGCGCGAGACCACCGTGGTGTGGGAGCGGGCGAGCGGGCGCCCGATCCACAACGCCATCGTCTGGCAGGACCGGCGCGGGGCGCCGCTGTGCCGCCGGCTCATCGACGAGGGGCTCGCGCCGACGGTGCAGGAGAAGACCGGGCTGGTCATCGATTCGTACTTCTCGGCCAGCAAGATCGCCTGGCTGCTCGACAACGTGGCCGGCGCCAGGCATGCTGCCGAGCGCGGCCGGCTCGCCTTCGGCACCATCGACAGCTTCCTGTTGTGGCGCCTCACGGCCGGGCGCGTGCACGCGACCGATGCCACCAACGCCTCGCGCAGCATGCTGTTCGACATCCGGCGCCAGGACTGGGACGACGGTTTATTGGCGGCTCTCGGCATTCCGCGCACCATCCTGCCCGAGGTGAAAGACAGCGCCGGTCCGTTCGGCGCCACCGAGGCCGGGCTGTTCGACCGGGCGCTGCCGGTGACCGGGATCGCCGGCGACCAGCAGGCCGCCCTCGTCGGCCAGGCCTGCTTCGCGCCCGGTTTCGTTAAGAGCACCTATGGGACCGGATGCTTTCTTCTGGCCCATGTGGGCGACGAGCCGGTCCTCTCGCGCAACCGGCTGCTCACCACCGTCGCCTACCGCCTGGGCGGGCGGGCGGCCTACGCCCTCGAAGGCAGCATCTTCATCGCAGGGGCGGCGGTGCAGTGGCTCCGAGACCGCCTCGGGCTGATCGAGAGCGCGGCGGAAAGCGAGAGCTTGGCGGCCGGCGCCGAGGACAACGGGTCGGTCTATCTGGTGCCGGCGTTCACCGGCCTCGGCGCGCCCTACTGGGACCCGGCGGCGCGCGGCGCCATCTTCGGGCTTACCCGCGACACCGGGCGCGCCGACTTGGCGCGCGCGGCCTTGGCCGCCGTCGGCTACCAGACCCGCGACCTCATGAACGCCATCGTCGAGGACACCGCCGGCCGTGCGCTCAGCGCGCTCCGGGTGGACGGCGGCATGGCAAGGAACGACTGGGCCATGCAGTTCCTCGCCGACATCCTGGGGGTGCCGGTGGAGCGCCCGGCGGTAACCGAGACGACGGCGCTGGGCGCGGCGTACCTGGCGGGGCTCGGCGCCGGCCTCATCGCCTCGACCGAGGAGGTCGCCCGCCACTGGCGGCGCGAGCGGCTGTTCGAGCCGCGCTTCTCGGAGGACCGGCGCCAGGCGCTCTACGCCGGCTGGCAGCGCGCGGTGGCGCAGACCCGCGGGATGGCGGGCGGATCGCGTTGACACACCCGCCCGCCTTCGGGCGAGCGTCCCCTCGTCACGCCGCGCGGATGAGGATTTCCGCCGGTATGTCGAGCTTCTCGTGCAGCCGACGGATCATCGCCAGCGACAGCGGGCGCCTGCGGTTGAGCACCTCGGACACCTTGGACCTCGGGCCGATGACGCCCACCAGGTCGCCCTGCGTCAGGCCCATCTGCTCCATGCGGAACTTGATCGCCTCGATCGGATCGGCGGCACGCGGCGGCGACATCGCCGCCTCGTAAGCGGCGACGATCGCCGCCTGCGCACGCAGGCGCGCCCCCTCCTTGGGGTCGGCCGTGCCCATCAGCGAGGCCACCAGGCGATGCGCCGCCTCGTAGTCGGCCGCCGACTGAATGACGATCAGCTGCATCTTCATCACACGGCCTCCACGTCGATTTCATCGTACTCGGCATGACTGCCGAAAAAGCGAATGTCGATCACGCCGAACGCGTAGCTCACTCGCGTGACCAAACGGTACTTGTTGCCGGAGATGTTGAACACCACGCGGCTCGAACTGACGATGCTCGCCGTGGCATACTTGGCCTTCACCTCCGCCGGGTTCTTCCAGTCCGCCGCGGTCGCCTCAACTAGCCACGCATCGAACTGCCTCCTTGCCGCCGACAGGCCACTGTGGCTGCGGTGCGATTGAAAGTAGCTCTCGACGACCAGCCGCCCGTTCACGATCATCGGCACTGCCAAGATACGTCGTTCCCAGATTGGGAACAAGGAGTCTTTGAGGTTACCGCAGCAAGAATCCTCCGGCGAGCGGGTCGTCCTCTTCCAGCGTGAAGCGGGACGTGCCGGTGTAGTAGGCCCGCCCGCCGACCTCGACCACCACGGCGGCGAACGGCCCGGCCGTGGTATCGCGGAGCGCCCGGCCGGTGAAGACGGCGCCGGTCACGCTTTCGAAGCGGCGTTCCTGCCCGAGCGCGATCAATCCGCGCGCGCGCTGCACCGCGATGCGCGCCGTGACGCCGCTGCCGGTGGGGCTGCGGTCCACCTCGCGCGCGGCGAAGACGCAGACGTTGGCGGTCGGGGCCTCTTCGTAGGCGTCGCGGCCGTCTGTCAAGATCGTGCCATAGAGGAAGGCGAGGTCGGCGTCGTCCGGGTGGGTGAGGCGAACCTGCGCCTTGGCCGCCTCGGTCACGGCGGCGGCCGCGTCGACGAGATCGCGCGTCCTCGAGCGGCGCACGTCCAGGCCGAAACTCGCCGCCGGCAGAATGGCGTAAAACGCGCCGCCGTAGCCGACGTCGAGCGCCACGGTACCCACCCCCGGCACCTCCACCTGGGCGTCGAGCGCGAAGGCGAAGGCGGGCACGCTCTCGAAGCGCACCCGGCCCGCCTTGCCGTTCTCGACGGCGACCCGCGTGCGCACCGGCCCGCACGGGCATTGGATGGTGATGGCCGTCTCGGGCGCCCGCAACGGCACCATCCCCCGATCCACCGCCCAGCGTCCGAGCGCCAAGACCGCGTGCCCGCACATGGTGCTGTAGCCTTCGTTGTGCATGAACAGCACGGCGAGATCGGCGCCCGGCAGATCGGCCTCGACCGGCAGCGCGCCGTACATGTCGAAATGGCCGCGCGGCTCGAACATCAAGAGCCGGCGCAGATGGTCGAGATGCTCGCGCATATGGCGCCGCTTGGCGAGGATGGTGGCGCCCGGGACCGGCGGAAAGCCGGAGACGACGATGCGCACCGGCTCGCCGCCGCAGTGCATCTCGACCGTCTCGATGACCGTCGCGCTCACGGCCCGATCCGGCAACCATCGAACAATAGTCGAGAGATGGTCCTGGTGGCGGCTGCCCAATCCGATTCTCGTAAGCGCCGGCGCCCCAGCACCGCCGCCACTTGCACGTCGAAATCGGCGTAGGTCTGGGTCGCCGCCCAGAGCACGAAGAACAGGTGCCGCGGATCGACGCGCGCCATCCGCCCCTCGGCGATCCAACCCTCGATCACCTTGGCCTTGGCGTCGACCCAGTCCTTGAGCCCGTTGCGCAGGTACGGGCCCAACTCGGGCGCGCCGTGCAGCAGCTCGTTGGCGAACACCTTGGAGGCGTAGGGACGCGCCCGCGTATAGGCGATCTTGCGGGCGAGGTAGAGGGAGAAGGCATCGGCCGGGTCGGCCCCGGCGTGGATGTGGTCTCCGGCGGCGAGCCACAGCGCCAGGATGTCGTCGAGCACCCGGCGGTAAAGCGCCCGCTTGGTGCGGAAGTAATAGTGCAGGTTGGCCTTCGGCAGGCGGGCGCGGCGGGCGATTTCGGCGGTGGTGGCGCCCGAGAAGCCGCGCTCGGCGAAGACGCGCTCGGCGGCGGCGAGGAGGCGCCTCTCGGTCGAGCGCCGGCGCGCCGCCTGCCCGGCCGGCTTCGCCCCGCGCCCGCGTTCGTTGCCCTTGAGCTTCGCCCGTGCGGCCATGCTGCGCTCCCCCGCCGCTTTGGTGCCGGCGACCCGGAAATTATTTGACCATTTGGTCAGATTTTGCAACAGTCCTTGCTGCTTTCCACCCAGCCGGGAGGGCAGGCGAAATGGACGACCCCGCGCCGGACATCGCCCAGGGGCGGCTACCGTCGGCCACGCTCGCGGCCAACTTCGCCGACGTCGAGACGCCGCTCGACGCGCGCCAGGCCCTGGTGGAAAGCAGCCGCTGCCTGTTCTGTTACGACGCCCCTTGCGTCGAGGCCTGCCCCACCGGCATCGACATCCCCAGTTTCATCCGCAAGATCGCCACCGGCAACCTGAAGGGCGCCGCCCTCGACATCCTGAAGGAGAACATCATGGGCGGCGCCTGCGCCCGGGTGTGCCCGACCGAGGTGCTGTGCGAACAGGCCTGCGTGCGCAACCTGGCCGAGACGAAGCCGGTCGCCATCGGGCTGCTGCAGCGCCATGCCACCGACCGGCTGTTCGAGCAGGGGGTGCAGCCCTTCGCCCGCGCCCCCGACAGCGGCCGGCGGGTGGCGGTGGTGGGCGGCGGTCCGGCCGGCCTCGCCTGCGCGCACCGCCTCGCCATGCTGGGGCACCGGGTGAGCGTGTTCGAGGCGAGAGACAGGCTCGGCGGGCTCAACGAGTACGGCGTGGCCGCCTACAAAGTGCCGGACGGCTTCGCCCGGCGCGAGGTCGAGTTCATCCTCGCCGTCGGCGGCATCTCGGCGGAAACGGGCAAGGCGCTCGGCCGCGACGTGACGCTGGCCGATTTGCGCCAGCGCTTCGACGCGGTGTTCCTGGGGCTGGGGTTGGCCGCGGTGAACGCCCTCAGGCTCGAGGGCGAGGACATGGCGGGCGTGGAGGACGCGGTCGCCTACATATCCCGGTTGCGCCAGGCCGAGGACCTGGGCGCCCTTCCCGTGGGCCGGCGGGTCGTGGTGATCGGCGGCGGCAACACCGCGATCGACATCGCGGTGCAGAGCCGGCGGCTGGGCGCCGAGGACGCGACGATCGTCTATCGTCGCGGACCAGACCACATGGGTGCTACGGCGCACGAGCAGGAGTTCGCGCAGGTGAACGGCGTCAGGATCCGGCACTGGGCGCGGCCGGTGCGCCTCTTGGGCTACAACGGCCGGGTCAAGGAGATCGAGTTCGAGCGCACCCAGCAGGACGACGCCGGCCGCCTCGCCGGCACCGGCGACCGTTACCGTCTGTTGGCCGACGTGGTATTCAAGGCCATCGGGCAGGTGTTCGTCCCGGACCCGTTGGCGAGCGATGCCGTCGAGCCGCTCGAGCTCAAGGACGGGCGCATCGCCGTCAACGCGCTCCGCCAGACCTCGCTGCCCGGGGTCTATGCCGGGGGCGACTGCGTCGCGGGCGTCGATCTCACGGTACGCGGGGTCGAGGACGGCAAGGTCGCGGCCCACGCCATCGACCGCTGGCTCAGGCGTGCAGAGGAGGATTGAAGCCATGGCCGATCTGAGGACCACCTTCGCCGGAATCCGGTCGCCCAACCCGTTCTGGCTCGCCTCGGCGCCGCCCACGGACAAGGAATACAACGTGGCGCGCGCCTTCAAGGCGGGTTGGGGCGGCGTGGTGTGGAAGACGCTGGGCGAGGACCCGCCCATCGTCAACACCTGCTCACGCTATGGCGCGCACCATCTAAACGACGACAAAATGGTGGGCTTCAACAACATCGAGCTCATCACCGACCGCCCGCTCGAGACGAACCTGCGCGAGATCGGCCAAGTGAAGCGCGACTGGCCCGACCGGGCGCTGGTCGTCTCGCTGATGGTGCCCTGCGAGGAGGCGAGCTGGCGGGCCATCCTGAAGCGGGTCGAGGAGACGGGGGCCGACGGCGTCGAGCTCAACTTCGGCTGCCCGCACGGCATGTCGGAGCGCGGCATGGGCTCGGCCGTGGGCCAGGTGCCGGAGTACGTCGAGATGGTGGTGCGCTGGTGCAAGTCGCACACGCGCCTGCCGGTGCTGGTGAAGCTCACGCCCAACGTCACCAACATCCTCGGCCCCGCCCGCGCCGCCGGGAAGGGCGGCGCCGACGGCGTGTCGCTCATCAATACGCTCAACTCGATCACCGGGGTCGACCTCGACCTGATGGCGCCGGAGCCAGTCGTGGACGGCAAGGGCACGCATGGCGGTTACTGCGGCCCGGCCGTGAAGCCGATCGCGCTCCACATGGTGGCGGAGATTGCCCGCGACCGCGACACCGCGGGGCTGCCCATCTCCGGCATCGGCGGCATCGCCACCTGGCGCGACGCGGCCGAATTCATGGCCTTGGGCGCCGGCACGGTGCAGGTGTGCACCGCCGTCATGCACTACGGCTTCAAGATCGTGGACGACCTCATCGACGGCCTCGGCAACTGGATGGACGCGAAGGGCCACGCCGGGCTCGATGGGCTGGTGGGCAAGGCGGTGCCCAACCTGCTCGACTGGCAGTACCTCAACCTCAACTACAAGACGGTGGCCGCGATCGACCAGGAGCTTTGCATCGCCTGCGGCCTGTGCCACATCGCCTGCGAGGACACCTCGCACCAGGCGATCGCGGCGCTGCGCGTCAATGGCCGGCGGCGCTACGAGGTGATCGAGCCCGAGTGCATCGGCTGCAACCTGTGCCAGCATGTCTGCCCGGTGCCGGGCTGCATCGACATGGTGGAGGTGAACACCGGCCTGCCGCACTTGGACTGGACCCGGCACCCGAACAATCCGCTGCGCCGGGCGGCGGAATAGGGAGGCGAGCGGCGACTGGCTATCGCGATTTCTTGGCAGAACGCCGGCGAACGACCGGCCGCGCTCCGGCAGCCATCGCCGGTTCGGTTTGCTGGAAGGCGGATACGCGCAGCAGCCCGGCGACGCTCAGATCTTCATCGAGGTCGGGCCAGTGGACGCCGTACCCCGAGGCGGCGGGTCGCCAGTTGGCGCGCTGCCTCGCCGTCGCCCGGACGAGGCGGGGAAACCAGGCGAGCGGAACGCGGATGGTCCGGCCATCCATCAGGTCGACCGACAGTGAGTTGCCGGTCACCCTCAGGTGTTTGACCCGTTCATCGGCGATCGGGAAAGTGTTCATTCCATCGTTCCCACAACATGGCGCGATGGCGAGACGTCAATTGGTTCCGAAGAATGGTTGGCATGGCAAGCCCCTGCCGCCGCGACGATGATAGCAGGCGCGGCTGCACGTGAATACAAGGGCGTCTCAAGGCATGGAAGCATCCTCAGCGGCCACGCCGCAAGCGGCCCGTCGCCGGCTCCGCGGCCGCCCGCGAGTCGCCGAACTCCGGCGCCCGGGCGGAGAAGGCGATTTGACGCGCCGACGGACGGCGCTAACCTATGCGCCTTGGCCGCGGCAGGCCTAGGGAGGCGAGCATGACCACCAACATCCGCGTCAACGGCGAGCGCCTGTGGGCGAGCCTGATGGAGCTGGCCAAGATCGGCGCCACGCCCAAGGGCGGCGTGCGCCGGCTGGCCTTGACCGACCTCGACAGAGAAGCGCGCGACCTGTTCGTGCGCTGGTGCCAGGAGGCGGGCTGCGCGGTGAGCGTGGACAAGATGGGCAACATCTTCGCCCGCCGGCCCGGCAAGGACGCGTCGCTGGCGCCGGTCATGACCGGCAGCCACATCGACACGCAGCCCTCGGGCGGCAAGTTCGACGGCGCCTACGGCGTGCTCGCCGGGCTCGAAGTCATCCGCACCTTGAACGACTTCAATTACGAGACCACGCGCCCCGTCGAGGTGGTGGTGTGGACCAACGAGGAAGGGACGCGCTTCGCTCCGGCTATGGTTTCCTCCGGCGTGTTCGGCGGCGCGTTCGAACTCGACTACGCGCTGTCGCGCCAGGACCCGGACGGCAAGACCATGGGCGAGGAGCTGCGGCGCATCGGCTACGCCGGCGACCAGCCGGTGGGCGGGCGCCCGGTGGCCGCCTTCTTCGAGGCCCATATCGAGCAGGGTCCGATCCTCGAGGCCGAGAACAAGACGATCGGGGTCGTCGAGGGGGTGCAGGGCATCCGCTGGTACGAGGTCGTGGTCACCGGCCAGGACGCCCATGCCGGCCCCACGCCGATGGCGCGGCGCAAGGACGCGCTGGTGGGAGCGGCGCGCATGGTGGGCCAAGTGAACCGCATCGGCTTCGCCCACATGCCCAACGCATGCGCCACCGTGGGCATGATGCAGGTGCAGCCCAACTCGCGGAACGTGATTCCGGGGCGGGTGTTCTTCACCGTCGATTTCCGCCACCCCGACGCCGACACGCTGGCCCGCATGGGGAAGAACCTCGAATCCGAATGCGCGAAGATCGCCGCGGAGCTCCGCCTCGAGCTCGACTTCAATGAGATCTGGTACTCACCGCCCGTGCGGTTCGCGCCCGAATGCACCGCGGCCGTGCAGAAGGCGGCCGACGAACTGGGGTTCGACAACCGCAAGATCATCAGCGGCGCCGGCCACGATTCGGTCTACATGTCTCGCGTGGCGCCGACCGCGATGGTGTTCGTCCCCTGCAAGGACGGGATAAGCCACAACGAGATCGAGGACGCGAAGCCCGAGCACCTGGCGGCCGGCTGCGACGTGCTGTTGCGCGCCGTCGTCGAGCGCGCCAACGCGGTGTAGCCTCCGGCGCGGTTCACAACCGCGCCAGGCGGGCCAGCAGCAGGTCGAAGAAGCGAGGGGCGTCGATGCGGGTCAGCACGGTGCAATTGGGGGGGCGCCCCGTCACTCCCTGCCAGTCGATCGCCGTCATGCCGAGGGTAAGCTCCGAGCGCGTCTCGACCGCCACGTGGACGAAGGCACCCTCGAACAAGCCGGGATCGACGAGCCAGGCGATGACGCAGGCGTCGTGCAGCGGCTTGCCGCCGGGGCCCTCGACGTCGCCGTAGCCCTCGATCATCGCCGCGGCGGCATGGGCGACCGGCGTGCCGAGCGCGCGCAAGGCGACGAGGCGCGCCTCCGTCATGAGCGCCTGGCGCGTCACGTCGAGCGGCACCAGGGTGAGAACGGCGCCGCTCTCGAACACCGCCGCGGCGGCGTCGGGATCGACGAACATGTTGAACTCGGCGGCCGGGGTGATGTTCCCCCGCGTGCCCCCGCCCATGACGACGACGCGCTCTAGCCGGCGTGCCACGCGCGGCTCGCGCTCGAAGGCGGTGGCCACATTGGTGAGGGGGCCGAGGGCGCACAGCGTGAGCGCCCCCTCTGGCGCCGCCATGACCGTGTCCACGATCCAATCGACGGCGTGGCGCGGCTGCAAGGCCATCCTCGGCGCCGGCAGATCGACGCCGCCCAACCCCGTCGCCCCGTGCACGCTGCCGCAGGTGAGCGGGCGGAAGCGCGGGCGCGCGCAGCCGGCGAACACCTTGGCATTTTTTCGCCCGGCGAGCTCGCACAGGCGCCGGGCGTTCACCTCGGTCAAGGCGAGCGGCACGTTGCCGGCGACGGCCGTGAGGCCCAGGACCTCGAGCTCGGGCGAGGCGAACGCCAACAGGATGGCGATGGCGTCGTCCACGCCCGGGTCGGTGTCGATGATGACGGGCCGGGCGGCGGCCTTGCTGGTTCCTGCGGCCATGATCCGATCGAGACTGGCTCGGCGCCCTGACTATAGGCCGGGGCCGGCGGGGGCGCCGCAGCCAAATCGCTGGTACTGTCTCAGTTCGCGGAATGTCCGCGTTGTGCCAACTCCAGACAAGCCGACAAACTCAGTTTGCTGCTCGGCAGCACAACTGCAATGAAATCCCCTGGAACAATCATAGGGGACCACGAAATTTGCGTGCCGCTAGGGAGCGTTTTTCTTGCGGTATTCGATGGCTTGGGTCTGGACCGCCACCGCATCCATCACATCGACTACCGGCTCCACCTTGCATTCGAAAGCCGCAAAGACGCTCGTGAGATAATGAATGTCTGTTGGTTTGTCTGTCTCGACGATCATGTAGCCGCCGTAATCGCCGACACGGACCACGAACTGTTGGATTGCAAAACTCGCTGGCATTTGCCAGTCTTTGAATATCCCCAATACCCGCTCCTGCGCGGCTTCATAGTCTCTAAAGGACGCTGCCGGGCGCTCGCGCCAGGTGATGACGTATTTCATGATCGGCCTCCTTCACGACGCTTCTGTCGGCCTTCAAGCCATGCGGGTCTAACTGCCCCGAATGATAATTGCAGAACAATCGCCACATAGCGACTCTACGAATGTCTGGATCGGGTCAAACTGAGACACTACCAAATCGCTTGACATTCCCTGGCCGGGCCGGCATGTAACGCTACTGGCAGTCTCCGCTTCGGCACGCTTTGCCGTCCTGCCCCCGTCCACAGGGGGCGACTCCAAGGTTCCCACCGCAAGCCATGGATTGCTTCCGCCCGCCGCGAGGGTCGCGGGGGCGTGTTTGTTTAACCTACCAAGGAGGCCATACATGGCAACCGGTACAGTCAAGTGGTTCAATCCCGTGAAGGGCTTCGGCTTCATCGTGCCGAGCGACGGTTCTAAGGACGTCTTCGTGCACATCAGCGCCGTGGAGCGCGCCGGGCTCAACACGCTCAATGAGGGCCAGAAGGTGTCCTACGAGATGGCCACCGAGCGCGGCAAGACCGCGGCGGTGAACCTGAAGGCGGTCTAACCAACCCCGCCAGGGACGTACTGGAGCGGCGGCCGCGAGGCCGCCGCTCTCGTTTTGCGGCGGCTATACCGGGCGCCGGCCCGCGTGCGAGGACGTGATCGTGATGCGATAGCCGTCGGGGCCCGCGACCCTAAACGACCGGTGGACCCGCGTGCGGGAGATGCGCGAGGGCCGCATGCCGTTCCGCGCCGAGGCGCGCCGGGCGCTCAGGATGTCGTCCACCATGAGGTCGAAGGGCGCCTCCGTGCCGGGCGCGATCGGCTCGTCCGTGCGGCTCAGGACCAGATGCGTGCCGCCGCGCAGCTCGAGGACGGCGAACTCGCCGTCCTCGACGATGGCGCGCATGCCATGCAGAAGGAAGTAGCGCACGGCCGCGCCGACATCGCTCACGTCGAGAAAGACGTGCCCGATCGCCACCGCCGGCCGCCGGTCGCGCGACTTCTTCATGGGCCCCATTCTAGTGGTGTTAACTATACAAATGATACCCCGTGCACAGTCGACCCCCGCATTGTCATCGCCGGGCGGAGACCCGGCGATCCATGGTGCAACGGCACGATGGATGCCCGCGTCAAGCGCGGGCATGACAAGTAGGAAGAGCCAAATCTTGGATTCGATCCACTAGCACCCGGCGCCTTGACAAGGAGAGCCAAGCGGCCTCCGAATTCGCCATGTCCGAGGCCTGGAGACGCTTCCGGCGCAATCGCTACGCGCTTGCCGGGGCCGCCATCATCGTCCTTCTAGTGGCGGCCGCGCTCGGCGCGCCGTGGCTGGCGCCCTACGACCCGGCGGAGCAGTTCTTCGACGGGCTGACGCTCCAAGGCGAGCCGCTGGCGCCCAGCGACAGGTTCGCGCTCGGCACCGATCTGCTCGGCCGCGACCTCGCCTCCCGGCTGCTGTATGGGGCGCGCACCTCGCTCCTCATCGGGGTCGTCGCCAACGGCGCCTCGGTGGCGGTCGGCACCCTCCTCGGCCTCGCCGCCGGCTACCTTCAAGGCTGGCTCGGCGCCGCCATCATGCGCTTCACCGACCTGATGATGGCGTTCCCGGCGCTGCTGCTGGCCATCGCGCTCGCCGCCATCTTCGCGCCTTCCCTATGGATCGTCGCCATGGTGATCGCGCTGGTCAACTGGGTGCAGATCGCCCGCGTCGTCTATACCGAGACCACGGCGCTGGCCGCCCGCGACTTCATCGAGGCGACGCGGGCGCTGGGCGCCGGCCCGGGCCGCATCCTCGTGCTGCACCTGCTGCCGCATCTGGTGCCCACCATCCTCGTCTACGCCACCCTCGGCATCGCCACCACCGTGCTGCTGGAAGCGACGCTGTCGTTCCTCGGCATCGGGGTCAGGCCGCCGACGCCCTCCTGGGGCGGCATCATATTCGAGAGCCAGTCCTACTTCCTCACCGCGCCGTGGCTGGTGTTCTTCCCCGGTTTCGCCATCCTGGCCTCGGCGTTGGCGTTCAACCTGGTGGGCGACGGACTGCGCGACGCGCTCGACCCCACCGAGCGGGGACGGAGCTGATGCTGCGTTACCTGTTCCGGCGGCTCGCGGCCTCGCTCCTGATCCTGCTCGGCGTGACGGCGGTCACGTTCAGCCTTACATTCCTGATTCCCGCCGACCCGGTGCGCATGATCGCGGGACGCAACGCGACCGCCCAGACCGTCGAATCGATCCGCCATCAGCTTGGACTAGACCGCCCGCTCATCGAGCAGTACGCGAGCTACGTGGCCCGGCTCGCGCAAGGCGACCTCGGACGCTCGTACGCGCAGAAGACGGAAGTGGCCGAGCTGATCTGGAGCCGCCTGCCGGCCACCCTGCTGCTGATGGGGGGCGCGATCGCGGCCGAACTCATGATCGGCCTGCCGGCCGGGACCTTCGCCGCCACCAGGCGCGGCCGGCGCGCCGACCGCTTGGTGATGATGCTGTCTTTCGCCGGCGTTTCGGCGCCGCAGTTCGTCGTGGGCCTGCTGCTGCTCTACGTGTTCGCCTACCTGCTCGGCTGGTTCCCGCTGTCCGGCTACGGCACCCTCTCCCACTTGGTGCTGCCGGCCTTGACGCTCGGCATCGCCGGCGGGGGGTGGTACTCGCGCATGATCCGCTCCAGCATGGTGGACGTGCTGCGCCAGGACTACATCCGCACCGCCCGCGCCAAGGGCCTGCCGGAGGCGAGCGTGATACTGCGCCACGCCTTGCGCAACGCCGTGCTGCCGGTGATCGCCATGGTGGGGCTCGACGTCGGCATCTTCATGAGCGGCGCCGTGGTGGTCGAATCGGTGTTCGGCTGGCCCGGCATCGGCCAACTCGCCTGGCAGGCGATCCAGCGCCTCGATCTGCCGATCATCATGGGGGTGACGCTGGTGGCGGCGGTGTTCATCGTGCTGGGCAACCTGCTGGCCGACCTCGTGGCCCCGCTCATTGACCCGCGCCTCGGATTGCGGTGAAATGCCGGCTCTCCACAGGGAGGAGGCAAGGACATGGCAAGATGGCTGATCGGCGCGGCGCTAGGCGCCGCACTCGCGCTTCCGGCCTTCGGCGAGGAGCCGAAGCACGGCGGCAACATGACCGTCACTTACAAGGACGACGTCTCGACCCTCGACCCCGCCATCGGCTACGACTGGCAGAACTGGTCGATGATCAAGAGCCTGTTCGACGGGCTGATGGATTACAAGCCGGGGACCACCGAGCTGGTGCCCGACCTGGCCGAGAGCTACACCATCTCCGACGACGGGCTCACCTACACCTTCAGCTTGCGCGACGGCATCAAGTTCCATAACGGCCGGCCGCTGGTGGCGGCCGACATCAAGTATTCGATCGAACGCGCGGCCAACCCGGCGACGCAGAGCCCCGGCGCCGGCTACTTCGCCTCGATCAAGGGTTTCGACGACTTCGTCGGCGGCAAGGCGACCGAGCTTGCCGGCATCGCGGTGCCCGACGACAAGACCGTGGCGGTCACGCTGTCGCGCCCCGACGCCACCATTCTGCACGTCATGGGCATCAACTTCGCCTTCGCCGTGCCGAAGGAGGAGGTGGAGAAATACGGCGCCGACTTCGGCAAGCACCCGGTCGGCACCGGCGCCTTCAAGCTCAAGGAATGGACGCTGGGCCAGCGCCTCGTGCTCGAGAAGAACCGGGACTACTACCACAAGGGCGTGCCCTATCTCGACACCGTCACCTTCGAGTTCGGCCAGGAGCCCACGGTGGCACTGTTGCGCCTGCAGAAGGGCGAGGTGGACGTGCTGGGCGACGGCATCCCGCCGGCCCAGTTCGTCGAGGTGCGCGAGGATCCCGCCAACAAGGATCTCGTCGTCGAGGGCGGGCAACTGCACACCGGCTACGTCAGCATCAACGTCACCATGCCGCCCTTGGACAACGTGAAGGTGCGCCAGGCCATCAACATGGCGATCGACAAGGACCGCGTCGTGCGCATCATCACCAACCGCGCGGTGCCGGCGAACCAGCCCTTGCCGCCAACCATGCCGGGCTACGACAAGACCTACACCGGCTATCCCCACGATCCCGAGGGCGCGAAGAAGCTGCTGGCCGAGGCCGGGCTGGCGGACGGCTTCACGACCGAGCTCTACGCCATGAACGTCGATCCCAACCCGCGCATCGCCCAGGCGATCCAGCAGGACCTGGCCGCGGTCGGCATCAAGGCCGAGATCAAGTCGCTGTCCCAGGCCGAAGTCATCGCCGCGGGCGGCGACGGCACGGCGGCGCTGATCTGGTCGGGCGG
Source organism: uncultured Rhodospirillaceae bacterium (assembly GCA_964411425.1). Lineage (GTDB taxonomy): Bacteria > Pseudomonadota > Alphaproteobacteria > Dongiales > Dongiaceae > CAYPKW01. The sequence goes on along the minus strand of CAYPKW010000009.1, from coordinate 17,730 downwards.
CATGGCGTGGATCGCCGACTTCCCCGACCCGTCGAACTTCTACGGCGCGATCCTCGGCTGCGCCGGGGCGGCGCCGGGCGGCTGGAACTGGGCAAAGTACTGCAACGAGGCGCTCGATGCGCGGGCGGTCGAGGCCGATTCGATCGTCGATCCGGCGCGCGCCGCCGAGCGCGAAGACAAGTGGCGCGCGATCTTCATCGACGCGATGAAGGACGCGCCCTGGGCGCCGGTGTTCAACGAGCAGCGCTTCACCATGCACGCGGCGCGCATCGGCGGTGATCGGTCGTTTTTCGTCGATCCCGTCCACATCCCGGTGCAGTACGACTACGCCCACGCCAAGGACGCCCAATAGCAGCCCCGCGGCCCCATGAACCTCCATGGGGCCGTGCCGCCGTGCCAAGCGCCGTGACGAACGCACGGGCGAGCCTGCTGCGGGTGGAGGGCCTCAGCACGGGCTTCGCCACCGAAGAGGGCTTCGTCAGCGTGGTGGAGGATGTCTCCTTCGAGCTCGCGCCCGGAGGCACCCTGGGGCTGGTCGGCGAATCGGGCTCGGGCAAGAGCGTCACCGCGATGTCGATCATGCGGCTGTTGGCGGAGCCGCCCGCGCGCATCGTGGCCGGGCGCGTCCTATTCGAGGGCCGCGACCTGCTCGGCCTCGACGGCGCCGCCATGCGCGGCGTGCGCGGCGACCGCATCGCCATGATCTTCCAGGAGCCGATGACGAGCCTCAACCCGACCATGACGGTGGGCCGCCAGATCGCCGAGGTGCTGACGCTGCATCGCGGGCTGCGGCGCGCCGCGGCCAGGGCCGAGGCCGTCGCCATGCTGCGCCAGGTGGGCGTCGGCGGGGCGGAGCGGCGCTTCGACCAGTATCCGCACCAGCTCTCGGGCGGCCTGCGCCAGCGCGCCATGATCGCCATGGCGCTGGTCTGCCGCCCCGCGCTCGTCATCGCCGACGAGCCGACCACGGCGCTGGACGTGACGATCCAGGCGCAAATCCTTGACCTGCTGCGCCGCCTGCGGGCTGAGCTCGGCATGGCGGTGTTGCTGATCACGCACGATCTCGGCGTGGTGGCCGAGTTCTGCGACGAGGTGGCGGTGATGTACGCGGGGCGCATCGTCGAGCGCGGCGGGGCGGCGCTGTTTCGCCGGCCGCGCCATCCCTACACCGCGGGCCTGTTGGCGGCGACGCCGCGCTCGACGGCGCGCGGTGGCAGGCTTGCCACCATTCCGGGCGTCGTGCCCGCGCCCGGCCGGCGCGGCATCGGATGCAGCTTCGCCCCGCGCTGCGGGCGCGTTCTAGAACGCTGCCGCGCCGAGCGCCCGCCGCTGGCGCCCGTTGCCGCCGGGCACGAGACGGCGTGCTGGAACCCGCCCGCGTGAGCCGGCCGCTCCTCGAGGTGGAGGGCCTCGTCAAGCACTACCGCAGCAAGGACGGGCACGGCACCGTGAAGGCGCTCGACGGCGTCAGCTTCGCGCTCGAGCGCGGCGAGACGCTCGGCATCGTCGGCGAATCGGGTTGCGGCAAGACGACGCTGGGCCGCGCGGTCTTGCGCCTGGTCGAGCCCAGCGCCGGCTCCATCCGCTTCGACGGCGAGGATCTGCTCAAGCTCGACCGGCGCGGCCTCAGCCGGCGCCGGCGCGACATGCAGCTCATCTTCCAGGACCCCTACGCCTCGCTCGACCCCCGGCTCACCGTCGGGCGCCTCGTCGGCGAGCCGCTGGCGATCCATGGCGTGGGCGACCGCTGGGCGCGGCGCGCCCGGGTGGCCGAGCTGCTGGACATCGTCGGCCTCGCGCCCGACGCCGCCCAGCGCTACCCGCACGAGTTCTCGGGCGGCCAGCGCCAGCGCATCGGGATCGCGCGCGCCATCGCGCTCGAGCCCAAGCTGGTGGTGGCGGACGAGCCGGTATCGGCGCTCGACCTCTCGATCCAATCGCAGATCCTCAACCTGCTGATCGAGCTGAAGCAGCGGCTCGGTCTCTCGTACATTTTCATTTCGCACGATCTCTCGGTGGTCGAGCACGTGAGCGACCGGGTCGCCGTCATGTATCTGGGGCGCATCGTGGAGACGGGTTCGACCGACGACCTCTATGCCCGACCCAGCCACCCCTATACCGAGGCGCTCATCTCGGCGATTCCGCGGCCCGACGCGGAGCGCGGCCGGCGCATCGTGCTGGCGGGCGACGTGCCGAACCCCGAGGACCCGCCGCAGGGCTGCCCCTTCCATCCGCGCTGTCCGAAGGCCATGGACCGCTGCCGCGTCGAGGCGCCGGCGACCGCGGACTTGGGCACGCCCAGCCGGCCGCATCTCGTCACCTGCCATCTTTACTGAACGCGGCCTCGGCCAGTTCCGCCTGAAGGCTCGCTGGACCCGGCGAGAAAACGAAAATCCCGCGAGGTACCCCATGCCAAGCGGGGCGTCTTGTGGCTTCTCGCTTGGTGATCGCTGGGTGGGACACAAGATTTAGGGGGTCCCTACGCCGCCCCGCGGGGCCATGCGTAAAGCAAGGTGTCTAACCATCGATTTTCGAGGAACGACCCCACGAGGCCAGGAAACGCGGGCATTTGCGGCCCGCGCCTGGAGGAAATTGCTTCACCATGTCAAACAGCGCCTGGCCGAGCCAGGAAGACAATCATAACACGGAACGGCGCTCTAGGAAAGTGTTCTGATAGAGGCGCACTGTCTCAGTCTTGATTTTTCGGCGCTGGGGGAAATCAAAACGTCCGGTAGTGGATCGAATCCGACGCTTGCGTCCCCCTATTGTCATGCCCGCGCTTGACGCGGGCATCCATCATGCCGCCGCACTATGGATCGCCGGGTCACGCCCGGCGATGACACCTTTAGTGCACGGGGACTCATTTGTCGACTCGCATCCACTGGCGATTCAGCAGACGGGCGGCGATGACCTCGTAGAGGATTCCGCCGGCACCTCGAACCCCGCCTTTTGCAGGCCGTCCGCGAGCGCTTCGATCAATTCGCCTGAAAACCGGCGTCTGGCGAACCAGCCGAGCGGATCGTCGGCGAAATTCGGCCAACTCTGTAGAATGAGATCGTGTGTCGCCTTCGCCTTTTCGGCTTCTCCGAGTTTGCCATACACTGCCGCCAATGCCGCCTGCACGCCCTGATTTTTCGGCAGGTCCATCTTGAGGTGTACCGCCAACGCGTCCCGGTATTCGCCCTTGCGGTAATGGTCGAGAAAGAACGCGAAGTGATACCAGTCGGGGTGTAGCGGATTGAGGATCGTAGCCTTTTCAACCAACGCCACGCCCCTTTCCCACGCCCCCGAATACACCATCCACAGACCGAGGTCGGCGAGCACGGCGGCGTCGTTCGGATTGAGCGCGATCGCCCGCTCGGCCTCCGCATAGTAGGGCTCGAAACTCGGCTCGCAGGTATAGAGCAGCAAGGCCAGAACATAACGCGCATATTGGTCTTTCGGATCGAGCTCGAGCGCCTTCCGCGTCGCCGCGCGCGCACGCGCGACCGGGTCGGGGCGAAGGTTGTAGTTGTATTTGTATTCCTCGAAATACATCTGAGCCAAGTGGGCCCACGCCAAGGCATAGTCCGGCGTGAGTTCGAGGGCACGTTCGAGACAGTCGCGCGCCCGTCCATGGGCCGTTTCCGAAAAGTCATCATAGATCCAAGCGGAGAGCAGCACGCATTCATATGCCTCCAAACTGCCCGGCCGCTTGGCACGCAGCTCGTCCTTCTTTTCCTTGAACAGCGGAGCATCGGACGAACCGATGACGCCGACAACCTTCTCGGTGATTTCATCCTGCACGGCAAAGACATCCTTAGCCGTAAGCTTCTTATCGTAGGACTCCGCCCATCGTTGCGTCCCGTCGCCGGCGTCAAGCAACGTCGCGGTGACACGCAGCCGATCCGGCGAGCGTCTGACGCTGCCGGCCAACACATAGTCCGCTCCGAGTTCGCGTCCGACGTTCTTCGGGTCGGCTGCATCGCCCGTGAACTTGCTGGTGGTTTGGCGTGAGAACACGACCAAATTCGAGAACCTGGACAGCGCAACGATGAGGTCTTCGGTCAATCCGACGCTGAAATAGATGTCGTCCGGATCGTCGCTCAGATTGGTGAACGGGAGCACGGCGATCGACGGGCCGCCGGGTAGTGCGAGAGTCGGATCCTCTTCCGCCCAATACCATGCAATCGCGCCGCCGATGACGGCGAGCGCCGCCAGCCCGGCGGCCAACGCGCCCAGTCTTGAGCGCCGCCAGCCCGGCGTGCGGCGAGGCGGGCGGGCCAGCCCGCCACGCACGCGATAGACGTGCACCGGCTTGACGATGTTCTTGACCGGATGCTTGCCCATGTCTTCGAAGGCAAGGTCCAGCTTCGTCTCCACTTGGTCGTATGCCTGGCGTGAAATGCAGATGCCGCCCGGCTCGGCCAATTGTTGCAGGCGTGCGGCAATGTTTACGCCCTCGCCGTGGCGATCCTCGCCCTCGACGATGACGTCGCCGAGATTGACACCCATGCGGACGTCGATTCGCCGGTCCTGCGCGACACCGTTGTTGCGCAGGGCCATCGCGCGTTGCAGCACGACCGCGCACTCGACCGCTTGGACTACGCTGCCGAATTCGACCAACAACCCGTCGCCCATCTCCTTGAAGATGCGGCCGCTGTGCTTGTCGATTTCCGGCTCGAACAGCTCCTTGCGATGGGCTCGAAAGCGTTCGAAGGTCTCCGCCTCGTTCTGCTCCATGAGGCGGCTGTAGCCGACCACGTCGATGGCCAGAATAGCGGCGAGTTTGCGTTCCATGGCACCGACCATATCGGTTGCCTGACGCGAGACAGGGCCACATTACGGGAAAAGGAGGGAAAAGGGAAAAGCGAACTGTCCCCTTTTCCGTTAGTCCGCGCGCTCGAGGACCGCTTCGATCACGCCGGCATGGCCCTCCTCGAGGTTGCGCAGCAAGTTGTCGAACATGAGCGGGAACTCCGGCCCACGCACGGGATCGACAATGGGCGCGGGAGACTCCCGGCGGCGCCGGCGCTGCTCGCGAATCCAGGCGAGCGTGTCCTCGGCGCGGTCGGCCCAATGCGCCGGCCGGAAGCCGGCGTCCCCGAGCATCGCCCTGAGGTCGTCGGGCCGGACCAGGAAGCTGATCGAGGCGTCGCCTGCCCAGGGCACCGGGAAGTGGAATCCCCGTCGCGGCCCGGCGACGATGTCGTGCAGCGCGAGCCGCCCGCCGGGCCGCAGCACGCGGTGCATCTGCCCGTAAAGGCGCGCCTTGTCGGCGATGTTCATGGCCGCGTGCTGCGTCCACACGACATCGAAGCGCGCGCCGGAGAAAGGCAGCGACAGCGCATCGCCGCGGCACAGGACGACCCGGTCGGCGAGACCCACGCGGCGTGTGAGCTCCCTGCCGGCGCGCACGAACTCCTCGGTGAGGTCGAGGCCGACGACGCAGACGCCGTAGCGCGCCGCGAGCAGGCGCGCCGGACCGCCGGTGCCGCAACCGACATCCAGCACCGCCGTGCCGGGCGCGAGGCCGACGCGCTCCGCCAGCTCCTGCGTCGCGTCGCGCCCGCGGGTGTGGAAGTGCTCGAACGGGCCGAGGTCGTCGAGCGTCGGTGCGTCCGTATCGCCGCCGGCCTCGCGCACCGCGGCGAGGATGCGTTCGGCGAGGCCGGCGCTGCCGTAATGGGCATCGACCGTGCGCCGAGCACCGCTCATCGAAGCATCAATCCCGCCGGCGGCGGTATTCGAAGGTGGTGTCGATGCGCTCCAGGAGGTGGCGTCCGCCGGTGGTGGGCGGATAGCGCGGGGTCTCGCCGGGGCCAAGGCAGCTCGGCAGGCAGGCGAGATCGGCGTCGAAGTCGGGATCGAAGAAGAACGCCATGGACCAGCGCTCGGCGCCCGAAGCGTTGATCACGCGGTGCGCGGTGGACGCGAAGCGGTCGTTGGTCCAGCGCGCCATCATGTCGCCGACGTTGACGACGTAGGTTCCGGGGATCGGCGTCGCGTCGATCCATTCGCCGGCGCCGTTGCGCACCTGGAGGCCGCCCACATTGTCCTGCACCACCATGGTGAAGCAGCCGAAGTCGGTGTGGGCGCCGCAGCCGAGCTGTTCTTCGCTCACCAAGCCGCGCTGCGGCGGGTAGTGCAGGAGGCGCAGCGTCGTCATCGGTTTCATGGTCTTGTCCGCGAAGAAGTCCTCGGGCAGCTCGACGGCGAGCGCGAACGCCGCCAGCACCCGGCGGCCCAACTCGACCATGCGGTCGTAGTAGGCCTGCATCTCCCGGCGCCAGCCGGGCAGACCCAACGGCCACTGGTTGGGGCCGTGCAGCGGCCGGCCGGCCCGCACGTCCGGATCGTCGGGACCGAGATCGCGGCCGATGTTGACGCCTTCCTTGAGATCGCCCTTGGGCTGCTTCGCCGGGTCCAAGTTCTCCTCGCCGTGGCCGAAATAGCCGCGGTGAACCTTGGAGCGGGTCACCGAGATCCTGGCCTTGTCGGTCGCCGGCAGCGCGAAGAACCGCTTCGACTGGGCGAAGGCGCTTTCGATCAGCGGCGCCGGCACGCCGTGGTTGGCGAGGTAGAAGAAACCCACCTCGCGGCAGGCGCGGCCGATGTCGCCGGCCACCCGGCGCCGCGCCGGCGCGCGCGCGCCGAGGAACGGCCCGAAATCGACGATCGGGATGGCCGAAAACGGCAGCTTCCTCGCCAGGAGACGGTCATGGGCAAGCGCCATTCTTGCATCCTCCCGCCCGGCCGGGGCAGTGTCCGGAACCATACTAGCACCGACGATCGCGGATTGGGGCATCGATGCGGCTCGACGGCAAGGTTGCGCTGATCACCGGCGCGGGCGGCGTGTTGGGGCGGGCCGCCGCGCTCTTGTTCGCGGCCGAAGGCGCCCGCATCGCGGTTAACGACATCGACCGCGACCGCGCCGAGGAGACGGTGCGGCAAATCCGCGCCGCCGGCGGCGAGGCGGTCCCCGTAGTCGCCGACGTGAGCAGGGAGAAGGAATGCGCCGGAATGGTCGCCGCGGCCGAGCGCGCCTTCGGGCGGCTCGACGTCCTGTTCAACAACGCGGGCGTCTCCTTGCCCGACGACGAAGGGCCGCTGGAGACCGCCCCGGAGACGTGGGAGAAGACGCTCGCCGTCAACCTGACCGGCGTCTATCTCTGCTGCCGGCATGGCATCCCGGCGCTGCTGCGCTCAGAGGGCGGGGTCATTGTCAACATGGCGTCCATGGTGGCGTTCATCGGCTCGGCGACGCCGCAGGTGGCCTACGCCGCGAGCAAGGGCGGGGTGGTGGCGCTCACCCAGGAGATCGCCATGGTCTACGCCCGCTCCGGCATTAGGGTGAATGCGCTGTGCCCCGGCCCGGTGCGCACGCCGCTCGTCGAGCGCCTGTTCGACACCGAGGCGAAGCGCCAGCGCCGGCGCGTGCATCAGCCCATGGGCCGGCTCGGCGAGGCGGACGAGGTGGCGCGCGCCGCATTGTTCCTGGCGAGCGACGATTCGTCCTACATGACCGGCCAATCGCTGCTGGTGGACGGCGGCATCACGCGGGCCTACACCACTAGCGACGCCGCGCCGCCAAGAGGGCCGCCGCCACTTCCGCGAACCCGGCGCCGGCGCGACCCGCGGTGACGTAGGCGGGTTCGGCCTCGAGGCGCCCCGCGAAGTCGCGCAGGTTGGCGACGCCCACCGAGTGCGGGAAGAAACCGAACATCGGGGCGTCGTTCGGCGAATCGCCGACGAACACGAACGCCTCGCGCTCGGCGTCGAGGTCGATGCCATAGCACTCGGCGAGGAAGATGCGCGTCATGGCGAGCTTGTCGTAGGTGCCGAACCAGCCGTTGACGTGGATCGAACTCACCTTGGCGCTGGCGCCGGCCGCTTCGAACAGGCGCTTGATGCGGTCGGTCTCGGTCAGCGGCAGCTCCGGCACGTCTTCCCGGTAATCGATGGCGAGGTCGCTGTCGCGATAGCCCTGGTCGGAGGCGAGCGCCGTTCCCGGCACCGCCTTCAAGATCCGCTCGCCAACTGCCGCCAGCCGGCGGCGATTGAGGGCGCGCTCGTCCTCCGACAGGAAGAACCTTTTCGCGAGCCGCCGGCGCTCCCGGTCGTAACGGAAGTAGAACGCCCCGTTCTCGCCCACGACGCCCGCCACCGGCCACATGCGGGCGATGTGGTCGCACCAGCCGGCCGGCCGGCCGGTGATCGGCGCCACCAGAAACCCGGCCTCGTGCAGGCGTTCGAGCGCGCCGTAGGCGGCCGCCGTCAGCCGCCCGTCCGTGGTGAGCGTGTCGTCGATGTCGGTCAGCACGCCGCGCACGCGCCGGCGCGCCGCCAAGGGAAAGCTCGTCAGCGGTCGCATGGGCAGCCTTTCGCGAGCAAGTAAACCGTTCGCGGGGCGCCGGCGCAACCGCTTCCCTCGCCCGCCCCCGGGGAGCAAGATTTCGCGCTGGCCGAACGCGCGGCGAGGCGCTAAGAAGCCGCGTCCAAACGGGGCACGGGGGTGCGAACGATGACCGGCACGGGCGCGAAGGCGCCGGGCGGCGGCGATCCGATCGCCGAGCAGTTGCAGCAGGCGATCCGCCTGCACCGGAGCGGCCAGTTGAGACAGGCGGAAGCCGGCTACGCCAAGGTCCTGCAGATGGACCCCGGCCATGCCGACGCGCTGCATCTCTCGGCGCTCCTCGCGTTTCAGGGCGGGCGCCCACAGGGGGCGCTCGTGCAGGTGCGCGAGGCGATCAAGCGCAACCCGCTGGCGCCGTCCTTCCACAACACGCTGGGACTGGTGCTTGCGGCGACGAACGAGTTGGCCGGCGCGGAGCAGGCCTACGCCGCGGCTCTGCGCCTCGACCCGCGCTATGCCGAGGCGCACGTCAACACGGGCAACCTGAAGCGCCGCCAGGGCAACAAGGAAGCGGCGCTCGGCCATTTTCGCCAGGCAGTGGCGTTGCAACCGACCAGCGCGCCGGCGGCCTGCCTGCTCGGCAACCTGCTGGCCGAGCAGGGCGACCCCGAGGCCGGCCTGCCGCATCTGGAACACGCCGCCAGGCTCAGGCCGGACGACCCGGAGATCCTGACCTGTCTAGGCGCCGCGCTGGCGGCCCTGTCCCGGCCCGAGGCCGAGCAGGTGCTGCTGAAGGTGCTGGCCGATAGACCCGACCACGTGGGCGCGCTGAAGAACCTGGCGCACTACCAGCTGAACGCCGGCCACGCCGAGGAGGCCATCGCCACGTTCCAGCGCGCCACCGCCTTCGCGCCGAAGAACGGCGAGGTGAAGGCCGATCTCGGACACAGCCTGCTCGCGGTGGGGCGCCTGGCCGACGCCAAGGAGTGCCTCGAGGCGGCGCTCGCCATGGACGGCAAGCTGATCGGCGCGCATATCGGTCTCAGCCGTCTGGCCCGCGTCCTCGGCGATCTGCCGCAGGCGCTGGCCCACGCGGCAGCCGCGCTAGCCATCGATCCCGACTTCGCCCCGGCGCTGCGCATGCTGGCCGATCTGGAGCCCGGCCGGGTGAGCCCCGAGCAATGGGCGCGCGTCGAGCGGCTGGCCGAGGACCCGCGCCTCAAGCCCGAGGACCGCGGCCGCTTCCACTTCGCGCTGTCGCGCCAGCGCGGGCGGGAGCAGGCCTACGACGCCTCGTTCCGCCATCTGGCGGCCGCCAACGAGATTCGCCGCCAGGACCTGGCCCGCCGGGGCAAGTCGTTCGATCCGGGGGCGCTTGCCGCCACGGTTGAGCATCTGATCAGGACGTTCGATGCCCGCTACTTCGCAGAGGTGGCCGGCCACGGCAGCGACAGCGACCTGCCGGTGTTCATCCTGGGCATGCCGCGCTCGGGCACGACGCTGTGCGAGCAGATCCTGGCGAGTCACTCGGCGGTGCATGGCGCGGGCGAGTTGCGCGACATGCCGACGATCGGCAGCGAACTGCTGGCGGCCGCCGGCGCCGCAGTGCCGACGGCGCCGACGCCGGAGGCCGCGGTGGCCCAGTCGCCGCAACTCGTCCGCCAGGCCGCCGAGACCTATCTCGATCGCCTGCGCGGCCGGTCGGCCGCGGCCAGCCGGATCACCGACAAGTTGCCGGACAACTTCATGCGCCTCGGGCTTATCGCCACGCTGTTCCCCAAGGCGCGCGTCGTGCATTGCCGGCGCGATCCCATGGACACCTGCTTCTCCTGCTACGCCCAGTCGTTCGCCGACGACGTGCCGTGGGCGTGGGATCTCGAATCGCTCGGCCAGTATTACCGGCAATACGCCCGGCTGATGGAGCATTGGCGCGCCGTGCTGCCGAACCCGGTCCTGGAGTTCGTTTACGAGGACGTAGTCGAGAACTCCGAACGGGCGAGCCGCGCGCTGATCGAGTTCGTGGGCCTCTCCTGGGAGGAAGCCTGCCTCGAGCCGCACAAGGCCGACCGGCCGGTTCAGACGGCGAGCGCGCTGCAGGTGCGCCAGCCGATCTACAAGGAGTCGGTCGGCCGCTGGCGGCCGTACGAAAGCCACTTGGAGCCGCTGCGCGCCGCCCTGGAAGGGAAGACATAGACCATGCGGGCACCGACCGCCGCGATCGCCCTATGCCTGGCGCTGGCACCCGCCGCCACGGGGGGCGAGGTCGAGCGCGGCCGTTATCTCACCCAGATCATGGATTGCGGGGGATGCCACACGCCGGGCTCTCTTGTCGGTAAGCCCGACATGAACCGGTACGTCGGCGGCGCCGACATCGGATTCGAGATCCCCGGTCTCGGCTACTTCTATCCCTCCAACCTGACGCCCGACCCGGAAACCGGGCTCGGCAAGTGGACCGACGAGGAGATCGTGACGGCGTTGCGCACCGGCGTGCGCCCGGACGGGCGCGAGCTTGCGGGCATCATGCCGTGGCGCTCTTACGCCGCGATCACCGACGAAGACGCGAGCGCGCTCGTCGCTTTCTTGCGCAGCCTGCCGCCGGTGTCGTGGCAGCGCATCGGGCCGTTCGGGGCGGACGAGAAGCCGACGGCGCCCTACATGAGCGTCATCGCACCGCGGTGACGGGCATCTCGCGTCGGCGGCTTGCGATCGCGAGACGCGGGACTATGCTATAGGCTCCGATGGGGAGGCGGCGGCGCGGCATCCGACCCGCCGCCCAAACGGGAAATTCGGCGTTTAGGAAGATGGAGGCAAGCATGGCCAAGGCAAAGCTGTTCGTCATCGCGGTCGCGGACCGTCCCGGCACCGCGGCGGGCGTCATCGGGGCGCTCGCCGGCGCCAAGGTGAACGTCCTTTCGATCCTGGCGTGGAATCCCTCCGGCACCGTCCAGATCGTCACCGACAACTCCAAAAAGGCGAGGAAGGCGTTGGCCGGCGCTGGCGTCGCGTACTCGGAATCGGCGGCGGAGGTGGTCGAGCTCGCCAACAAGCCGGGCACGCTCGTCGGCTACCTGGACAGGCTCGCCAAGAAGAACATCAATTTGCGGTCGGTCTGCGCCACCGCCTCGAAGAACGCGAAGCGGGCCACCGTGGTCTGGACGGCCGAAGGCTGAGCGGGCCGCCCCTCGTCCCGGCAGGGGCGGAGGATGGCCGACGACATTGTGCCCAGTCCGGGGAATCTCCGGCCGGTCGACGAAGGTGACCGGGCGCCGCGGATCAACGCCCTCGATCACACCGGCGCGCCGGCGTTCCCGCATGCCGATCTCGTCACCGGCAAGCCCGTCGTGCTCGTCTTCTGCCCGGCGATCGACGCGCCGGCGGCGCAGGCCGTCCTCGGCCGCTTCCGCGACCTCCACGACCGCTTCCGGGCGCTCGAGGCGACGGTCTTCGCCGTCGCCCGGACCGGGGTCGAGGCCAATCGCGCGGTGCACGTTGGCGCCGGCCTGCCGTTCCAGATCCTGGCCGACGCCGAGGGCGGCGCATTCCGGGCCTACGGCCTCGCCGGCCTCACCGCGACGCGGCCGGTGGTATTCGTCCTCGACCCGGCGCACCGCGTCGCCCGCATCCTCGACGGCGCCGCGGCCGAGCTCGGCGCCGACGCGCTCGACTACCTCGAACGGACATTCGCGCCGACGCCGCCGGTGCGCCTCGCCGCGCATCCCCCGGTGCTGGTGCTGCCGCGGATGCTCTCCCGCGCCGACTGCGATTACCTGGTCGAGACCTGGCACCGGCCGGTCGGCGAGTGGCCGTCGGACGGCTTCACCTCGGCGGGCCATGCCGAGGAGAAGGGCGACTTCAAGGTGCGCCACGAGGGCGTCTACGGCCGCGTCACCGAGTATGTGGTGCAGGACGCCGCCCTCAACCAGTTCCTCGACGCGCGGCTGCAGCGGCGCATCCGCCCGGAGCTCGACAACGCCTTCCGGACCACGATTTCGCGGCGCGAGCATTACCGCATCGCCGGCTACGAGGCCGACGCCGGCGCCGTGCTGCTGGCGCACCGCGACAACCCGACCGCGCAGACGGCGCACCGCCGCTTCACCATGACCGTCAACCTCAACGCCGGCGCCTACGAGGGCGGCGAGCTGCGTTTCCGCGAGTACGGCGACCAGCTCTACGCCGTCGAGGCCGGCACCGCCGTCATCTGGTCGGCATCGCTGCTGCACGAGGTGCTGCCGGTGACCCGCGGGCGGCGCTTCGTCCTCGGCGTCCACATGTTCGGGACGTAGGGAAAATCCCGGACGGCGGGGGCAGCCAGGTCGTGACGATGGCAAAGCGCCGGGGCTGATCCGCTGGCGCGATCCGTCCTTGCCCGACAGGTACCGCCAGCGGTATCATGCGACATGCCGCGCGCCGACAAGCTGCTGGCCGCGATGCGCGTCAATCCGGCCGGCGATTGGCGAATCGGCGACGTGGAAAGGCTCTGCCGGCGTCATGGCCTTAGCTGCATGGCGCCGAGGCGCGGCGACCACTACAAGGTCAGCCACGCGGCGCTGGCGGAAATCCTGACCATCCCGGCGGCGCGGCCGATCAAGCCCGTCTACATCCGCCGGTTGGTGGCGATGGTCGAGGCGGTCATGAGGAACCGAAATGAGCAGGAAGATCGACACCGCGCGCTATCCGGTGCGGTTGCGCAAGCTGTCGCGCGCCGAGGGCGCGGGCTGGCTGGCCGAGGTACCCGACCTGCCCGGCTGCATGTCGGACGGCAGCACGCCGGCCGAGGCGGTCGAGCATGTCCAGGGCGCCATCCGGTCCTGGATCGAGGCGGCCGAGGAGTTGGGGCGCGCCGTGCCGCCGCCGACGGAAGACGACAGCTACAGCGGCCAGTGGCGCATCCGCATGGCGCGGTCGCTGCACCGCCGCCTGGCCGAGCGCGCCAAGGCCGAAGGGGTGAGCCTAAACGCGCTCACCACGACGATCCTGGCCGAGGCGCTGGGGCGCCGGAGCGAGGCGGCGGAATAGCGCGACGCGAGGCGAAGGCGGAAACGACCGCGATGGCGGGCGGGAGCGGCGAGGTCGTGACACTGGCCCGAGGACGGCAGCGGCGATAGCATAGCCATCGGCCCGGTTTGGCTGCTGCTGTTCTTTCCGGCAGCGTCCTCGCAATTCGTTCGGAAGTTAATGACTCGGGGGTTGTTCGGATGCCGCCAGCAGGCGAGGACAAGATAACGGCACTTCCGCCGCATGTCGCAGCGCTGCTGCACCCAACGCCAAGCGGCACGGTCAAGCTCGTTGCCGCGTGGGACGGGCTGCATGTTGAAACGCAAATTCTAATCCTCCAGAAGGTTCCTGAGCCTGAGTTCCCCAAATACCTCCGCGACAAAATCCTTGTGAAAGCGCTCGAAAGCCCCAACGCGTATGTTCGCTACCTGGCAGCACGATCACTGCATTTCAGCAAGGACGACGACGCAGAGCGACAGGCCATCAAAGCCCGCATTGAGTCCGATCCAGACCCCCTAGTGCGCTATTGCCTGCTGGAAACGGATGACTTCCTAAGTGCTATCCTCGACTCCACCCTAAAGGACGCCGACGCGTTCTTCAGACTGCCCCATGACGCGCGATTAGCCAAGGTGCGCAACAACTGGTCTCACAGTGGAGAAAAGATCGCTGCGCTGGTCTCACATGCCGTTGATCATCAACTCAAAGATGGAACCGTCTCCGAAATCGAGTTGTTTGAAATCCTATCCGATTATGTGAGCGATCCGGCATTCCGAGCGTACTACAACGAAGGCCTTTCGATAGACGGCTGGGGAGAGTATTCGAAGGGAAAGGACCTTCAGGCCCTTTGGGAATTGGTGCCTGTATTGCCCGAGGGAATTTCGCACGTGCTTATCGAACATCTGCCGTATGCAGGTGGTCTGAGCTCCGGCATTTCGGAAGCCGTGCTCAAGAGCATGACCGACCGTCAATTGGTGACGCTGCTTTCTCGCCGCGATATCGAGCTGGACAAGCTGCGGAAGCAGTTGTTTTGGGAAACCAATGAGGCCCGCGATCATGTTCGCTGGGCAGCTATTTCCCACCACTTCGACCTCGAATATGGCGAGTTTGCGAGCATTCTCGCCAAGCCTGAAAAAGACAAGGTTCGCTGCCTCAATAATTTGACGGATGCGGCGGACCTGCGGCTTGTATTCTTTGACGCAATCCATGATGTGTTGTCTCGCACCCGCGATCGTGACCTCTCAGGGGTGTACGAGTGGTCCGCTCGCGACGCCCTAGAACGCGGGCTTGCCCAGCTAATGGAACGGAAGCGGGATCGAGTCTCGGAGCCCGCGGATATTCGCGAGTTGCGCCTCTATCGCCTTGCCCGAACCGCGGTCCCTTGGAAGAAGGTCAAGACGGGATATCCTCCGGACGGCGAACTTGCATTTTTGGCGGACAAAGTCGTGGACGGCGACACTTGGGCGACGTTCATGGCGTTCTCGGAAGCATGGGAGAAGGAAGGTAGGAAGCCCAAACCACTAGAGCAATGGTTACCCCGAATAGATGAACTCCCCGAAGACGACGTAGTTGAGGAACCAGCCCCAGACGAGTATCGTCTGCGGCAAGCTGAGCAACTAGTTAAACGGTTTGCGTCGCGGTTGTCGAAAATGCTGTCGGCGCTGCCTCCACCAACCAAAGGCCACGGAGTACGTGTAGCCGAGGCCGTCGGGAAATTGGCTGCGCATATCACGGCGTCACAGACCAAGGCTCTCCAAGCTGTCACTCTCCTCCGAACCGAGGTTAGCGAACTTCAAGCCGCTCAGCGTCAGCAGCGGGTGTTGCTCTATGTCATCGTCGCGTTTTTGATCGGCGTCCTGTGGAAGCTGTGGTGACGGCAACACAACCGAACCCATTGTTCTGAGCGGCGCGGCTAGGGCGACGGCCCGAACCCCCGGCACCGCACCGGGCGGCCGCGCCGACCCTTCCCATGCGGACTTGCCATGCGGAGGCTCAATGTGTCGAAGCCTGCCCGCAAGCGTGGCGCACGCCGCGCCGCTCCCGATTTTGCCGCTAGGGATGCTCGACGGGAGCGAATTCTTGCAGAGCTTGGCAGCCCGGACCCCGAGGTCGACGAACTCCTTTTCGCCATGATCGCGGCGGCTGGTCTAAACCGCGATGACACGCTGCGCGATCTGTACGGCCTGCTCGACGCAGGCACGACCGACATGCAAGCGATGGTGCGGGCATGGCTATACAGCATCTTTAGTGGGTCGATCCTGGTAGACAAGCTGACAAGCCCACTCCAAACGCCGGGCGAAGGTAGAAGCGCCACACTCGGCGTGCTGCAACGGGCTGAAACCCTGACGCGGGAAATCGAACGCCTGCCGTCGTCTCTGTGGCCGCTACCTCCGTTTGCACCCTCCGAAAAATTGGACGCGGTTACCGCCGACACCGAGGCGCTCCGCGATGAGTGGAGAAGGACCGCGGAATCCCTCGCGACGCTTGTGGCCCGAACCCACGAATTCCTGGAGCGCTATCGGCGCAAGGGCGGTCCTATCAGGAGAGGGGCGCTTGCTCGCTACTTCGCCGGTCAGTGCTGTCTCATGCTCGTCATGTTCCGGCCAGGGGCTCGACCTTCAGGGTCCGCTACCGGCGCCCTCTGCAACCTGACACGCTTAGCGTACGGGATTGCGACGGCGCGGCCACCGGAGAAGATTGCGGTCGAGCGCGCCGTCCGGGATGCGGCTCGCTTCTACAGCAAGCGCCTCGACAGAACTCGACACAAAATGACCCAGGTTGCGTTGAAGGCAAGAGCGCGCCGCTGACGCATTGTGCGCCTTCAGCCGCCACGATTCGGCGGCACCTGAATGGAGGCGACCTTGAGCGACGATCAGACCGTCCTTGCCCGGCAGGTACCGCCAGCGGTATCATGCGACATGCCGCGCGCCGATAAGGTGCTGGCCGCGATGCGCGTCAATCCGGCCGGCGATTGGCGAATCGGCGACGTGGCAAGGCTCTGCCGGCGTCATGGCCTTGGCTGCATGGCGCCGAGGCGCGGCGACCACTACAAGGTCAGCCACGCGACGCTGGCGGCAATCCTGACCATCCCGGCGGCGCGGCCGATCAAGCCCGTCTACATCCGCCGGCTGGTGGCGATGGTCGAGGCGGTCATGAGGAACCTAAATGAGCAGGAAGATCGACACCGCGGGCTATCCGGCGCGGTTGCGCAAGTTGTCGCGCGGCCCTGGGCGCGGGCTGGCTGGCCGAGGCGCCGGACCTGCCCGGCTGCATGTCGGACGGCTGCACGCCGGCCGAGGCGGTCGAGCATGTCCGGGGCGCCATCCGATCCTGGATCGAGGCGGCCGAAGAGCTGGGGGCGCGCCGTACGGCGCAGCGTCGCGCTCGTGCCCGCGACGACCCGGCCCAACCCCGATCATGGCATCGCTCGAACCCAGCGAAGACGCAGAGGAGTCGAAACATCGCCCCCCGGCCCGCCGCGACGGGCCGCCCGATGGCGTGGCGGGATCCGGCCGCGCGGTCAGCGCGAGACGTAGCGAACGAAGTCCGTGTACGCCGTATCCAGCGTCCCGACGGTTCGGTGCGCCGAGCGTATGAGCGCCCGCATGACTTTGTAGACGAGCGACGGGTCGACGTCCAACAGCGACTCCAGCCGGTCGCGGCGAAGGGAAATGACGCAGGAGTCGATGGTCGCGCAGACCGTCGCGGTGCGTTTCAGGCCTTCGATGAAGGCCAGCTCGCCGGTCAGCGCGCCCGGCGCGAGACGCTGCAGCGAGATCACTCCGCCGCCATCGTCGTTCCTGCGGATGTCCAACTCACCACGCGCCAAAGCGTAAAGACGGTCGTCGGATTCCCCTTCCGCGATCAGAACCTCGCCGGCCCGCAGTGCGTGGACTTCCACCAAATCGCGCAGCCTCGCCACCTGTGCGTCGCTCAGTTCCGCGCCCAGTGCGGAGGCACGCAGGCAGTCGATGCAGGCGCCCGGGGGGTTGCAAGCCCGGATGTCGGTCATGCCGGGCTGGCGCGCGCGAGAACCGACGGGCGTGCCGCTCTCAACCATGATGGCTGCCCTCCCTGATAGGATGCTCATGGTCGTATACTCGTACGACACCTTGGCGGCGGCGTTCGTCGAAACAATGAGCCAAATTGTCGCAGGGCCCGGCCATGGTCTTCGGCGCGGCGCTCGAGAGCTGCAACGCCGACCATGCTGGCGTCCCCGGCGGGATTCGAACCCACGACCTACAGATTAGGAATCTGTCGCTCTATCCTGCTGAGCTACGGGGACGCTGGGAGAGCTTATCACAGAGACGCGACCGGACCACCTAGTGGATCGACGCTAACAGATGAGTCCCGAGCCATTTTCCATCGTCACCCCGGACGAGCGAAGCGAGATCCGGGGTCCA
>CAYPKW010000008.1:0-61846 GCA_964411425.1 uncultured Rhodospirillaceae bacterium | reverse complement strand
GCCCGGCACGAACGCACGTGCCGACAACAGATTGGTGAACGCCGCGCGGCATCGCAACAGAGAATCGAAGTATTCGCAAATTTTCTTGTGAGTAAATGCCGCGGATCCGCACATCTCCCGCGAGGTTTATCCACTGAATTATCCACAATAAATCACGCCTGCCTGGAGGATTGCGAGCGCAAATCTGGGATTCCAGGCGCTTACGCCGTCATCTTATCCGAGATTTCCCGGACCCGCGGGCATAAGCTTTTCGACCAGAGTTTCTTGACCAACAGGGTGCGAGATGACGAATCCGACCGATTTCCCTTTGCCGCCTGATCTGCCCAAACCGGTTGACGATGGCGCGTGCAACCATCTGACCGGCATGCGCGTGCCGCCCGTCTCCTTGCGCTCGACTGCTGGGCGCATGGTCAATCTCGGGGGGCTGACGGCAGCTAGGACCGTCATCTACTGCTATCCCATGACCGGCGTGCCCGGAAGGCCGCTGCCGAACGGCTGGGACATGATCCCCGGCGCTCGCGGATGCACGCCGCAATCCTGCGCCTACCGCGACCGCCACCGGGAAATTGCCGAGCTTGGAGCGGATCTGTTCGGCTTGAGCACGCAGACGACCGACCATCAGCGGGAGATGGCGGCGCGCCTGCACTTGCCCTTCGAGGTGCTGAGCGATGCGGAGTTCAAGTTCTGCGCGGCGCTGCGTCTGCCGACCTTCGAGGTGGAGGGCATGCGGCTCATCAAGCGCCTAACGCTGGTGGTCCGCGACCGGGTGATCGAGACCGTCTTCTACCCCGTCTTTCCGCCGAATGAGAGCACCAGCTATGTCATCCGCTGGCTCAGCCGGAACCCGCTCGACGAAAGCGAACCGTCGTCCCCGCGAGGGCTGAGCTAACGGAAGCAGCAGAGTGACCTCATCTCAGAGGTAATCGCCCTTCCAACTGCGCCGCTTAAGGAAATCCCGAACCGCCTCTTGGTCGCGGTCGAGCGGAAGTTGACTTCGCCATGCTCGGCGAGGCTAAATCGCGGCCGATTCCCGCGGTTTGGCGCGCCGCAACCGACCGGCGCGGCACCCGCCTCAGCGAGGGGTGCCTGTCGTTGACCGTCCATCGCCGGCCGCTGTCGCCGCACTTGCAGGTCTACCGGCCGCAACTGACCTCCGTGCTGTCGATCCTGCACCGGGCGACGGGCATAGCACTCTCGCTCGGCGCGCTGCTGCTGGTCTATTGGCTGATCGCCGCGGCGGCGGGCGAGGCGGAATTCACATACGCACAGGCGCTCATCGGCTCGTGGCTCGGGCGCCTGCTCCTGCTCGGCTGGTCGTTCGCCTTGTTCTTCCACCTCGCCAACGGCATCCGGCACCTGTTCTGGGACGCCGGCCTCGGTTTTGGGCTGCCCGCCGTCTATGCCTCGGGCTGGGCAGTGGTCGGGGCCTCCTCTGCGCTCACGCTCGCGGCCTGGGCGGCGGGCTACTGGATCAAGGGGGCCGGAGGATGAAGGCCAAGCAAGGCGTGCGGCACTGGTGGATGCAGCGCCTGAGCGCGGCGGCGCTGGTGCCGCTCACCGTGTGGTTCGTCGTTTGGATGGTCGCCCTCGCCGGTGCCGACCGGGCGGCGGCGGTGGACTGGCTCGGCTCGCCGTTCTCCTTCGGCGTCATGGTCCTGTTCGTCGTCGTCTCGTTGCACCATGCGCAACTCGGCCTCCGGGTCGTGGTCGAGGATTACGTGTCGAGCGAAACCGCTGCCGCCGCCGCCATCGTGCTGGTGCAGATCGCCGCCGCGGCGCTCGGACTGGCGGCGGTGGCGGCGCTCTCCATGATCGCGTTTCGGGGCTGAGAGGGCATGGCCGGGCGGGCTTACGAGATCGCCGACCACGACTATGACGTGGTCGTGGTGGGCGCCGGCGGGGCGGGCCTGCGCGCCACCTTCGGCCTCGCCCAGAAGGGCCTGAAGACCGCCTGCATCACCAAGGTGTTCCCGACCCGCAGCCACACGGTGGCGGCCCAAGGGGGCATCAGCGCCGCCCTCGCCAACATGGGCGAGGACGACTGGCGTTGGCACATGTACGACACGGTCAAGGGCTCGGACTGGCTCGGCGACCAGGACGCCATCGAGTACATGGTCCGCGAGGCGGTCCCGGCCATCGTTGAGCTCGAGCACTTCGGCGTGCCCTTCAGCCGCACCGCGGACGGCAAGATCTATCAACGGCCGTTCGGCGGCATGACGACCCATTTCGGCGAGGGCATCGCCGAGCGCACCTGCGCGGCGGCCGACCGCACCGGGCACGCGATCCTGCACACGCTCTACCAGCAGGCGCTCAGGCACAGGGCCGAGTTCTTCGTCGAGTATTTCGCCATCGACCTTCTCATGGAGGACGGCGTTTGCCGCGGCGTCGTGGCCTGGAATCTGGACGACGGCAGCATCCATCGATTCCGCGCCCACATGACGGTGCTGGCCACCGGCGGCTACGGGCGAGTGTACTTCTCCTGCACTTCGGCCCACACCTGCACGGGCGACGGCAACGCCATGGTGCTGCGCGCCGGCTTGGCCCTGCAGGACATGGAGTTCATCCAGTTCCACCCGACCGGCATCTACAGCGCCGGCTGCCTCATCACCGAGGGGGCGCGCGGGGAGGGTGGCTACCTCACCAACGCCGAGGGCGAGCGCTTCATGGAGCGCTACGCGCCCTCGGCCAAGGATCTCGCCTCGCGCGACGTGGTAAGCCGGTCCATCACGCTGGAGCTGCGCGCCGGTCGCGGCATCGGACCCGAACGGGACCACGTCCACCTGCATCTGGAGCACCTCGACCCCGGGATGCTGCACGAGCGCCTGCCCGGCATTTCCGAGACCGCGCGCATCTTCGCCGGCGTCGACGTGACGAAGGAGCCGATCCCGGTGCTGCCGACCTGCCACTACAACATGGGCGGCATCCCCACGAACCGCCACGGCGAGGCGCTGACGCTCAAGGACGGCGAGGGCGAGCGCGTCGTGCCCGGGCTGATGGCGGTGGGCGAGGGGGCTTGCGTCTCGGTGCACGGCGCCAATCGGCTCGGCTCCAACTCGCTGCTCGACCTCGTGGTGTTCGGGCGCGCCGCGGCCGAGCGCTGCGCCGAGCTCGTGAAACCGGGCGCGACGCACCGGGCGCTGCCGAAGGACGCAGGCCTGGCCGCGCTCGACCGGCTCGACCGCCTGCGCCACGCCGACGGCGGCACGCCCACCGCGGGTTTACGCCTCGAGATGCAGCAGGTCATGCAGGCCGACTGCGCCGTGTTCCGGACCGGCAAGACGTTGGCGGAAGGAATGGCGAGGCTGGGCCGGTGCTGGATGAAACGCGCCGACCTGAAGGTGTTCGACCGCTCGATGATCTGGAACAGCGACCTCATGGAAACGCTTGAGCTCGACAACCTGTTGTACCAGTCCGTCGTGTCCATGGCCTCGGCCGCGAACCGCACCGAAAGCCGCGGCGCGCACGCACGCGAGGACTTCCCGCAGCGCGACGACACCAACTGGCTGAAACATACCCTCGTCTGGTGCGCCGAGGACGGGCGGCCCCGTTTCGATTACCGCCCCGTGCACTTGAACCCGCTCAGCAACGAAGTGCAGTCCTTTCCGCCCAAGGCGAGGGTGTATTGAGAGGCTGCGTCATGTCGCGAAACAAGGGTGCTGACATAGAAAACTCGCCGCTGTTCGCGGTCTACGGCCCATTCCGAGTTCCGGTGCGAAGAAGGAAGGGCGGCGACGAGATAGATATCGACAAGGCACACAGTGATTTCTGGAACGACAAGCCGTTTTCGCGTCTACCCGGCTGCTACGTCTTCGCGATTCGCCGGCGCAAAGGAGGTGTGCTTCCGTGGCATGTCGGCAAAACCACGAGCGGGTTCGCGCAGGAGGCATTCACTAACGACAAGCAACTGAAATACAATAATATTCTTAATCGTCTCGGGTCAGGCACGCCCCTGCTGTTTCTTCTTCATTATGGTCGTCGAAAGGGCAACGTGAACGCGAAAGCCATCGATATCCTTGAGAAGCACCTTATTCGAGAGGCCACGCTCACGAATCCCAGGATACTAAACTTGCAGGGGCGGAAGCAGTACAGATTGCGCATCCGCGGGGTGCTCCACGGCGGTGGCGGGAAGCAGGGTACTTCGGCTCGACGCTTTGTGCGCATGCTGAAGGGATAGACTCTTGGTCCAGTTTACCCTTGCCGCCAATCCAAAGGCCTGCAAGAGCACGCGGTTTCTGGCGCCGGCGCGCGCCAAGATGGCGGTCGCATGACGAATCCAGGGGCTATCGCTCGGTTCCAGTGAATGGAATGCGCCAGCGTAACGATAACGATGCACGCCTATCGGCGGTTGGCGCTCCGCCGGATAAGTCCACAGGATGCCATCGAGGTCGTTCGTAACGGCGAGATCGTCGAATCCTATCCCGAGGACCAACCAAGGCCGAGTTATCTGATGGTCGGCTGGCCACGTGGACAGCCCCTGCATGTCGTGGTAAGCCGGGACGACGTGACGCTGAGGTGTTTTATCGTAACGGTGTACGATCCCGACCCGGCAAAATGGAGATCGAAATTCAGGGTGAGAAGAAAATGAAATGCGTCATTTGCAAGACCGGCGAACTTGGCCCAGGCCGGACCAATGTTACGCATGAGCGCGATACGCATGTCGTCGTCATCAAGGACGTTCCCGCGGAAATCTGCGATGCTTGTGGCGAGGCCTATTTCGATGGCGATGTGGCTCAGGCCGTCTACGACCTAGCCGAAAGTTCGCTCGCGAGCGGGCGCGACTACAGCGTCCTGAAGTACGCAGCCTGAACCGAGGCCAGAGATCGCTCGAAGGCCACAACCCCATGGCCCAATTCACCCTCCCCGCCAACTCGAAGGTGCGGCCCGGCAAGACTTGGCCGGTGCCGCCCGGCGCCGAGAACGTCCGTACGTTCCGCGTCTATCGCTGGAACCCGGACGGGGGCGCGAACCCGCGCCTCGACGCCTACGAGCTCGACCTCGCCCAGTGCGGGCCGATGGTCTTGGACGCCCTCATCAAGATCAAGAACGAGATCGACCCGACGCTCACCTTCCGGCGCTCCTGCCGCGAGGGGGTGTGCGGTTCCTGCGCGATGAACATCGACGGCACCAACACGCTCGCTTGCACCAAGTACATCGCCGAGGTGAAGGGCGACGTGCGGATATATCCCCTGCCGCACATGCCGGTCGTCAAGGACCTGGTGCCGGACCTGACCCAGGCCTACGCGCAGTACGCCGCCATCGAGCCGTGGCTCAAGGCCGAGACGCCAGCACCCCTGCGCGAGCGCCCGCAGTCGCCGCGGGAGCGCGCCCGCCTCGATGGGCTGTGGGAGTGCGTCCTGTGCTTCTGCTGCTCGACGTCCTGCCCGAGCTACTGGTGGAACGGGGAGCGCTACCTCGGTCCCGCCGTCCTGCTGCAAGCCTATCGCTGGATCGCCGACAGCCGCGACCGGGCCGCGGGCGAGCGGCTGGACGCGCTCGAGGACCCATTTCGCCTCTACCGCTGCCACACCATCATGAACTGCACCAAGACCTGCCCCAAGGGCCTCAACCCCGCCAAGGCCATCGCCGAGTTGAAGAAGCTGATGGTGGCGCGACACTGAACGCTCCGCAGGGGTGTCGCCGACCGCGTCGCCACCGCCAGGCGCTTCCATGTCATGCCGGTATCGGGCGGACGGCGCCGGCGGCACGCGACAAGGCGCGCATGCGCCTCACCCGCCCGGCAAATTTTTTGCACGTCATACTTGCTCTTGGGGTTGAAAGAGCGTATGGACACAACGGATAGTGGGGCCGAACAACTTGGGGCATGTCCCGTTGGACGCGATGGAAGCGCCGATCCAGTCCCTGAAACGCCCCGCGCAACCAGGAGCCGATGGCACGCAACAAGATCGCTCTCGTCGGCGCCGGCAACATCGGAGGCACGCTTGCGCTTCTGATCGGGCTCAAGGAATTGGGCGACGCGGTGCTGGTGGACATCATCGAGGGCGTGCCGCAGGGCAAGGCGCTCGACATCGCGCAGGCGGGACCGATCGAGGGGTACGATGGCGCGATCGCGGGTGCGAACGGCTATGGGGCGATCGCCGGCGCCGACGTGGTGATCGTCACTGCCGGAGTGGCGCGCAAGCCCGGCATGAGCCGCGACGATCTCCTTGCCATCAACTGCAAGGTCGTTGCCGGCGCCGGGCGCGAGATCAAGACCCATTGCCCGAACGCCTTCGTCATTGTCGTCACCAACCCGCTCGATGCCATGGTGTGGCTGATGCGCGAGGCCTCCGGCCTGCCGCACCACAAGGTGGTCGGCATGGCCGGCGTGCTCGACGGCGCGCGCTTTCGCCACTTCATCGCCCAGGAGCTCAAGGTGTCGGTCGAGGACGTGAGCGCCTTCGTGCTGGGCGGTCACGGCGATACCATGGTGCCGCTGGTGCGCTATTCGACGGTGGCGGGCATCCCGCTCCCCGATCTGGTGCGCAAGGGCTGGATCGCCCAGGCGAAGTTGGACGCCATCGTGCAGCGCACGCGCGACGGCGGCGCCGAGATCGTCGGCCTGCTGAAGACCGGGTCGGCGTTCAACGCTCCGGCCGCGGCGGCCATCGCGATGGCGGAAAGCTATCTCAAGGACAAACGGCGCGTCTTACCCTGCGCGGCCTATTTGCGGGGCGAGTACGGCGTCAAGGATCTCTATGTCGGAGTGCCGGTCGTGATCGGCGCCAACGGCGTGGAGAGAGTGGTCGAGATCGATCTCGACGCGGCCGAGAAGGCCATGTTCGACAAGTCGGTTTCGGCCGTTAGGGGCCTCATCGAAGAGGTGAGGAAGTTGCAAAGAGGAGACATGTGATGATGAAGCGCAAAGCCAGAGCAAGGCCGGCCGCCAAGAAGGCGACCAAGCGGGCCGCGCCGAAGAAAAAGGCGAAGGCCCGGAAGAAGAAGTAAGCCGGTTACTCTCTGCGGCGGCGGTCTCCCGGACAAGCCGGCGGCTTCCGGGGGGCGCGCTTGCGCCACCCCCGGAAGCTGTTAGATTACGCGCCTCGCTGCGGCGGGGCGCCCAGGGCCCGGGGGACCGCCGCCGACACTTGTGTCGTTATCTGAGTTCGATGAACGTCCACGAATATCAGGCCAAGGGCCTGATGGCGAAGTTCGGTGTCGCCGTGCCGCGCGGCATCGTCGCTTACTCGGCAACCGAGGCGGAAGAGGCGGCGCGCCAGCTCGGCGGTTCGCTGTGGGTGGTGAAGGCGCAAATCCACGCCGGCGGACGCGGCAAGGCCGGCGGCATAAAGCTCGTGAAGTCCCCGGCTGAGGCGGGCGCGGCCGCCGCCCGGCTCATCGGCAGCAAGCTGGTGACGCAGCAGACCGGGCCCGGCGGGCGCCGGGTCGGGCGCGTCTACGTCGAGGAGGGCTGCGATGTTCGCCGCGAGCTCTACCTTGGCATGTTGATCGACCGCGCCCTCTCGCGCGTGACGCTGATCGCGTCCGCCGAAGGCGGCGTCGATATCGAGCAGGTGGCGGCGGCGAGCCCCGAGAAGATCCTGAAAGTCGCCATCGACCCGGCGACCGGCGTCATGCCCCATCATGCCCGGCGCGTCGCGTTCGGGCTCGGGCTTGCGGGCGGGCAGGTGGCATCGGCGGTGAAGTTCATCACCGCCATGTACGACGCCTTCATCGCGCTCGACGCCAGCATCCTCGAGATCAATCCGTTGGTCGTGACGGCGGCGGGCCAGGTGCTGGCGCTCGATAGCAAGCTCGCCTTCGACGATAACGCCCTCTACCGCCAGGTCGAGGCCGCGGCGTTGCGCGACGAGGACGAGGAGGACCCGGCGGAGCTGGAGGCCGGCCGCCACGGCCTCAACTACATTCGGCTCGACGGCAACATCGGCTGTCTCGTCAACGGCGCCGGGCTCGCCATGGCGACCATGGACATCATCAAGCTCCACGGCGGTGCGCCTGCCAACTTTCTCGACGTGGGCGGCGGCGCCACCAAGGAGCGGGTGACGGCGGCCTTCAAGCTCATCCTGTCCGATGCCAATGTCGAGGGCATCCTGGTCAACATCTTCGGCGGCATCATGCGCTGCGACGTGATCGCCGAAGGCGTCGTCGCGGCCGCCCGCGAAGCGGGCCTGCAAGTGCCCCTCGTGGTCCGCCTCGAGGGCACCAACGTCGAGCTCGGCAAGAAGCTGCTGCGCGAGTCGGGGCTCCCCATCGAGTCGGCCGACAATCTGGCCGACGCCGCCGAGAAGATCGTCAGGGCCGTCCGGGAGGCTCCCTGATGGCGGTCTTGGTCGATGCCTCGACAACGGTCATCTGCCAGGGTTTCACCGGCGCGCAAGGCACCTTCCATTCGGAGCAGGCGATCGCCTACGGCACCAGGATGGTGGGCGGCGTCACTCCCGGCAAGGGCGGCGGCCGGCACCTCGACCTGCCGGTGTTCGACACGGTGGCGGAGGCGGTGGCGGCGACCGGGGCGACCGCGAGCGCCATCTACGTGCCGCCGCCGTTCGCCGCCGACGCCATTCTCGAGGCGGTCGATGCCGGGCTGGCGCTGGTGGTCTGCATCACCGAAGGCATCCCGGTGCTCGACATGGTACGGGTGAAGCGGGCGATCGGCAGTTCCGGCTCGCGGCTGATCGGGCCGAACTGCCCCGGCATCATCACGCCGGGGGCGTGCAAGATCGGCATCATGCCGGGGCACATCCATGCCCGCGGCCGCATCGGCATCGTGTCGCGGTCCGGCACGCTCACCTACGAGGCGGTCGCCCAGACCACCGCCGCCGGCCTCGGCCAGTCCACCTGCATCGGCATCGGCGGCGATCCGGTCAGCGGCACCAGCTTCCTCGACTGCCTCGAACTGTTCCTCGCCGACGAGGAGACGCAAGGCATCGTCATGATCGGCGAGATCGGCGGCTCCGCCGAGGAGGAGGCCGCCGCCTTTCTCAGGTCGGCCGGGCCGAGGAAGCCGGTGGTCGGCTTCATCGCCGGGCTAACCGCGCCCGCCGGCCGGCGCATGGGCCACGCCGGGGCCATCGTTTCCGGGGGCAAGGGCGGGGCGGCCGACAAGATCGAGGCGATGCGCGGCGCCGGCATCGTCGTTGCCGATTCGCCGGCCAGCCTCGGCAGTACTATGTTAAAGGTCCTGCAAGGCTGATTCTCTAAATTGCCCGCGGGCGGCGCGGATCGCCCCTTCGCCGGAAACGGTCGCAGACGATGGAACGGCATCGACACTCATTCCTCTCCGGCCCCAACGCGGCCTTCATCGCGGCGCTCCATGCTCGCTACGCGCGCGACCCGGGGTCGGTGGAGGCCGACTGGCGTGACTTCTTCGCCGACCTCAAGGACGAGGCCCGTGCCGTGCTGCACGAACTGCGCGGCCCGAGTTGGGCGCGCCCGAAGGCCGAGATGATCGCCAACGGCGAAGGCGGGCCCTCTATCGACGGCGCCGGCGTCCTGGCGCCCACGCTCGAGAACATCCGCGCCGCCGCCCGCGATTCGGTGCGCGCCCTCATGCTGATCCGCGCCTACCGGGTGCGCGGCCACCTGGAGGCGAACCTCGACCCCTTGCGGCTCAAGGCGCAGCAGCAGCATCCGGAACTCCACCCCGCGAGCTACGGCTTCGCCGAGGCGGACATGGACCGGCCGATCTACATCGACAACGTGCTGGGGCTGGAGACGGCGACGCTGCGCCAGATCCTGGAGCGGGCGCGCGCCACCTACTGCGGCAGCGTCGGCGTCGAGTACATGCATATCCAGGACCCGGCGCAGAAGGCTTGGCTGCAGGAGCGCATCGAAAGCGCCCACAATCGCACCGAGTTCAGTGCCGCCGACAAGACGGCGATCCTCAGCCAGCTCACCGCGGCCGAGTTGTTCGAGCGTTTCCTCGACAAGAAGTACACGGGCACCAAGCGGTTCGGCCTCGACGGCGGCGAAGCGACCATCCCGGCGCTCGAGGAGATTCTGCGGCGCGGCCGCCGGCTCGGCATCGAGGAGGTGGTGATCGGCCTCGCCCACCGCGGCCGCCTCAACGTGCTAGCCAACGTCATGGCGAAGCCCCTCTCCGCCATTTTCTCCGAGTTTCAAGGCTACCCGGCGAGCCCGGAGGACGTGCAGGGCTCGGGCGACGTGAAGTACCACCTCGGCACCTCGAACGACCGCGAGTTCGACGGCCAGGTCCTCCACCTGTCGCTGACCGCCAACCCGTCGCATCTCGAGGCGGTGAACACGGTGGTGCTAGGCAAGGTGCGCGCCAAGCAGGACCGGCGCGCCGACGGCGAGCGCCAGCGGATCATGGCGCTCCTGTTGCACGGCGACGCCGCCTTCGCCGGCCAGGGGCTGGTGGCCGAGACGCTCGATCTCTCGGACCTCAAGGGATACCGGGTCGGCGGCACCATCCATCTCATCGTCAACAACCAGATCGGCTTCACCACCAGCCCGACGTTCTCGCGCTCCGGCCCGTACTGCTCGGAGGTGGCCAAGATCATCCAGGCGCCAATCCTGCACGTGAACGGCGACGATCCCGAGGCGGTGGTCCACGTCGCGCGCATCGCCGTCGAGTACCGCCAGCGGTTCAAGAAGGACGTCGTCGTCGACTTGTTCTGTTACCGGCGCTTCGGCCACAACGAAAGCGACGAGCCGGCCTTCACCCAGCCGCTCATGTACCAGAGGATCGCCAAGCATCCGACGGCGCGCGCCATGTATGCCGAGCGCCTGGTGCGCGAAGGCACGCTGGCCGCGGCTGAGGTGGACGCGCTGACGGCCGAGTTCCAGGCCCATCTCGAGCGCGAGTTCGAGGCCGCGGCCGGCTACCGGCCGAACAAGGCGGACTGGCTGGAAGGCGCCTGGGCCGGCCTGCAGACCGCGTCGGGCGACGAGCGGCGCGGCACCACCGCGGTCGAGCTGGCGACGCTCAAGGACGTGGGTCGGGCATTGAGCGCCGTCCCCAAGGGATTCAGCGCCAACCGCAAGATCCTCCGCCAGCTCGCCGCCAAGGAGAAGGCCATCGAGGCCGGCGAGGGCATCGACTGGTCGACCGCCGAGGCGCTCGCCTTCGGCACGCTCCTGGTCGAGGGTGCCGCGGTGCGGCTGTCCGGCCAGGACTGCGGGCGCGGCACCTTCTCGCAGCGCCACGCGGTGCTGATCGACCAGCAAACGGAGGAGCGCCACCTGCCCCTCAACGCCATCCGTCCGGACCAGGCGCGCCTCGAAATCATCGACAGCCCACTGTCCGAAGCGGGCGTGCTCGGCTTCGAGTACGGCTTCAGCCTGGCGGACCCGACGTCCCTGGTCGTCTGGGAGGCGCAGTTCGGCGATTTCGCCAACGGCGCCCAGGTCATCATCGACCAGTTCATCAGTTCCGGCGAAAGCAAGTGGCTGCGCATGTCGGGGCTTACCCTGCTGCTGCCGCACGGCTACGAGGGCCAGGGGCCGGAGCACTCCTCGGCCCGGCTCGAGCGCTACTTGCAGCTCTGCGCCGAGGACAACCTGCAGGTGGTGAACTGCACCGTTCCCGCCAACTTCTTCCACGCGCTGCGCCGCCAGTTCCACCGCAATTTCCGCAAGCCGCTCATCGTGCTGACGCCGAAGTCGCTGCTGCGCCACAAGCTGTGCGTCTCCAGGCTCGCCGACATGGGGCCGGGCACGAGTTTCCACCGGGTGCTTTACGACAACGAGAAGCTGGCCGAGGACGGCGAGGTGCGCCGCGTCGTGCTATGCTCGGGCAAGGTCTATTACGACCTGTTCGAGGAGCGCGCTAAGCGCGGCCAGCGGGACATCTTCTTCCTGCGCCTGGAGCAGCTCTATCCGTTCCCGGCCAAGGCGCTGACCAAGGAGTTGGCGCGCTTCCCCGCGGCCGAGATCGTGTGGTGCCAGGAGGAGCCGAAGAACATGGGGGCATGGACGTTCGTGGCGCCGGAGATCGAGGCGGTGATGGCTGCGGTGGACCATTCGCAGCGCCGCTTGCCGTACATCGGCCGGTCGCCGGCGGCGTCGCCCGCCACGGGGCTCTTGCGCCGGCACAACCGCGAGCAGGGCGAGCTGGTCGCCGCCGCGCTTGGCCCGGGCCAGGCCTGAGCCGATGGCCGAAGACATCGTCGTGCCGGCGCTGGGCGAATCGGTCGCCGAGGCGACCGTCGCCAAGTGGCTGAAATCGGTGGGCGATCCGATCAAGGTGGACGACGCGCTGCTCGAGCTCGAAACCGACAAGGTGACGCTCGAGGTATTCGCCAAGGCCGCCGGCACGCTCGCCGAAATCCGCGTGCCGGCCGGCGCCACGGTCGAGGTCGGCGCCGTGCTGGGGACCATCGCCGACGGCGCCGCCAAGGCGGCCTCGCCGATGCCCGAAACCAAGGCTGCCTCGCCGGCGCCCCAGGCCATGGCGCCGCCGCCGCCGGCCGCGCCGGTGTTAGCGCCGGCGGCGCGCAAGCTGGTCGAGGAAAACCGCCTGGAGCCGGCGCGGATTCCGGCCACCGGCAAGGACGGCCGCCTCACCAAGGCCGACGTGCTCGGTTTTCTGGAGACGCGCGCCAAGGCGCCGCCGCCCTCGGGCCCGGCGCCCGGCACGCCGCGCGAGGAACGCGTGCCGATGACGCGGTTGAGGAAGCGCATCGCCGAGCGCCTGAAGCAGGCGCAGAACACTGCCGCCATGCTCACCACCTTCAACGAGGTGGACATGAGCGCCGTCATCGCGTTGCGCGGGCGCCTGAAGGACGAGTTCGAGAAACGCCACGGCGTCAAGCTCGGCTTCATGTCGTTCTTCCTGAAGGCGTGCATTGCCGCCTTGAAGGAAATCCCGGAGGTGAACGCCGAGATCGAGGGCGACGACATCTTGTACAAGAACTTCTACGACATCGGCGTGGCGGTCGGCACCGAGCAGGGTCTGGTGGTGCCGGTGGTGCGCGACGCCGACCGCCTCGGCTTCGCCGCGATCGAGCGGACCATCGCCGAGCTCGGCCGCAAGGCGCGCGAGGGCAAGCTCGCCATCGACGATCTCACCGGCGGCACGTTCACGATCTCGAACGGCGGCGTATACGGCTCGCTGCTGTCCACGCCCATCCTCAACCCGCCGCAATCGGGCATTCTCGGCATGCACAAGATCGAAGAGCGCCCGGTGGCGGTGGAGGGCCGGGTGGAGATCCGCCCGCTGATGTACCTGGCGCTGTCCTACGACCACCGCATCGTCGACGGGCGCGAGGCGGTGACCTTCCTGGTGCGGGTGAAGCAGTGCATCGAGGACCCGCAGCGCCTGTTGCTGGACGCCTAGCGTCATGCGTCGCAGGAAAGAGCCGCCGCCGCGCCAGGCGAACGGGCCGGCGTTCGTCCGCGTGCCGCACTACAGCCAGACGCTCGGCTTCACCTGCGGGCCGTCGGCCCTGATGATGGCGATGGGCGCGCTCGACCCCGGCACCAGGCTCGATCGCACGCTCGAGATGCGGCTGTGGAAGGAGGCGACCTCGATCTTCACCGGCGCCAGGCATGGCGGCTGCGGGGCGCTCGGCCTGGCGCTGGCGGCCCGCCGGCGCGGCTACGAGGCCGAGGTCCACTTGAACCACCGCGGCGTGCTGCTGGCGAGCCGGGCGCGCAACGACGACAAGCGCGAGGTGATGCGCCTGGTGCAGGAGGCCGATCTGGCAGAGGCGAAGGCGTGCGGCGTGCCAATCACCTATCGGGCGCTCAAGGTCGGCGAGATCGAGGACAGGTTCCGCCGGGGCTATCTCCCCATCGTGCTGGTAAGCACCCAATACATTCACAACGACCGCGATCCGCACTGGATCGTGGTCGCCGGCTTCGACGACGAGGCGGTGTACCTTAACGACCCGTGGGTCCCGCTCGACCGCGGCAAGACGGCGGCCGACATGTCGGGCTTGCGGGTGCCACGGCGCGATTTCGACCGCATGGCGACCTACGGCAAGGGCAAGGAGAAGGCGGCCGTCCTGATCCGCCGGCCCGCCGGCCGCGCCTGATCCCGGCGGTTTCGTTTCGGAGTAGAGCGCCATGGCCGACCCTTACGATGTGGCGATCGTCGGCGCCGGCCCCGGCGGCTACGTCGCCGCCATCCGCGCGGCCCAACTCGGCCTCCGGACTGTCTGTGTCGAGAAGCGCGGCCGGCTGGGCGGCACCTGCCTCAACATCGGCTGCATCCCCTCGAAGGCGTTGCTGCACTCCTCGCACAAGTACGAGGAAGCGGCGCGCCACCTTGGCCCGCACGGGATCAAGGCCAGCGTATCGCTCGACCTCGCCACCATGATGGCGCGCAAGGACAAGGTGGTGGGCGACCTCACCAAGGGCGTCGAATACCTGTTCAAGAAGAACAAGGTCGGATACCTGCAAGGCAGCGGTCGAGTGGCCGGCCCCGGCAGGATCGAGGTCGCGCTCAACGGCGGCGGCACCGAAACAGTGCGGGCGAGCCACATCGTCATCGCCACCGGCTCCGAATCTTCGCCGCTGCCGGGTGTTTCGGTTGACGAGAAGAAGATCGTGTCCTCGACGGGTGCGCTCTCCTTGGCCGAGGTGCCGGGCCATCTGGTGGTGATCGGCGCCGGCTACATCGGCCTCGAGTTGGG
The DNA here is from genome assembly GCA_964411425.1 of uncultured Rhodospirillaceae bacterium. GTDB lineage: Bacteria > Pseudomonadota > Alphaproteobacteria > Dongiales > Dongiaceae > CAYPKW01. Next base: position 47,288 of record CAYPKW010000008.1, on the reverse strand, counting down.
CTCGGTGTGGCGGCGCCTCGGATCGAAGGTGACGGTGGTCGAGTTCCTGGACCGCATCCTGCCGGGCATGGACGGCGAGGTGGCGAAGGAGTTCCAACGCATGCTGGAACGACAGGGAATCGGCTTCCGGCTGTCGACCAAGGTCAGCGCCGCCACGCCCACCGAGACCGGCGTCGCGCTCAGCCTCGAGTCGTTGCAGGGCGGCGAGTCCGAGACGCTCGCGGCCGACGTGGCGCTCGTCGCCGTCGGCCGCCGGCCCTTTGTCGAGGGGCTGGGGCTGGAGAGCGTCGGCGTCGAGCTCGACGAACGCGGGCGCGTCAAGACCGACCGTCACTTCCGCACCGCGGCGCCCGGCGTTTATGCCATCGGCGATGCGATCGCCGGCCCGATGCTGGCCCACAAGGCGGAGGAGGAGGGGGTGGCGCTGGCCGAGACCATTGCCGGCCAGGCCGGCCACGTAAACTACGAAGCGGTGCCGGGCATCGTCTACACTTGGCCCGAGGTGGCCGCCGTCGGCAGGACCGAGGAGGAACTGAAAGCCGCCGGCGTCGCCTACGCCGCCGGCCGGTTCCCGTTCGCCGCCAACAGCCGCGCCCGCTGCAACGCCGAGGCCGAGGGCTTCGTGAAGATACTGGCCGACGCCAAGACCGATCGCGTGCTGGGCGTGCACGTCATCGGTCCCGACGCCGGCACGCTGATCCACGAATGCGTCATGGCGATCGAATTCGGCGCCGCGGCCGAGGACGTGGCCCGCGCCGTGCACGGCCACCCGACGACGAACGAAGCGGTCAAGGAAGCGGCCCTCGCGGTGGCCGGACGGGCGATCCACATCTGAGCATGGGAGCCGTCCCGCGCTAATCCTCCGCCGCGGTCACGGTCAGCACGTCGAGGATCAGGTTGGTGGCCGCTTCCACCAGCAGCACCCTGTCGTCGGCGATGTAGTACTGCTGGCCGATCGGCCGCGCCGGCAACAGCGACAGCAGGTCCGGCGGCAGCGGTTCGCGCTGGAGGCCGGGCGGCAAACTGCCGTTCCGCACCAACTGCATGTAGAGGCCGGGCGGCAGCGTGCCTTTCTTGGCGATGCCGGGCGGCAGGCCCTTGTGCTTGCCCTTCTTCTTGCCCTTGCCTTCGCCCTGCTCCCATTCGTGGTAGTTGCGAGCGTAATAGTCGTCGATGATGCGCCGCTCGATGGTGTCGAGCACCGTCGCGATCACGTCCTGCGCCACCTGTATCTCCGTGCCGGCGCGGGCCGGCTCGGCCGACGCCCAGATGGCGCCGATGAAAGACAGTGCGATCAGTCCCCATATCATCTCGTTTCTCCCGATGTCGGCCGCCGCGCCCGCGGGTGCGTGCGTCGATATACGGACAGCAGCGCGCCGGTGTCCACCGCGGTGTAGCGCTGCGTCGTCGACAACGAGGCGTGGCCGAGCAGCTCCTGTATCGCGCGCAGGTCGCCGCCGGCCGCCAACAGGTGCGTCGCGAAGCTGTGCCTGAGCGAGTGCGGCGTGGCGCCCGCCGGCAATCCCAGCAGCGGCCGCAAACGCTGCATCTGGAGCTGCGCTTGGCGCGCGTTCATGCGCCGGCCGCGCCGGCCGACGAACAGCGGCGCCCCGGGCCCGCCCGCGAAGGGGCAGGCGGCGAGATAGTCCTCGAGCGCCGCCGCCACCTTCGGCAACACCGGCACCACGCGCTCCTTGTTGCCCTTGCCGGTGACGGCGAGGCCCAAGTTTCCGGCCGTCGGACGCGGCGCGTCGCCGCGATTCAAACCCAGCGCCTCGCCGATCCTGAGCCCGCAGCCGTACAACAGCGTGAACAGCGCGGCGTCGCGCTTGGCGATCCACGGCGACGCCGACAAGCCTCTTACCGCCGCGATGACCTCCACCGCTTCCGGCGCGCTCAAGGCCTTCGGCACCGGGCTAGGCAGCCGCGGCCGGCCGACCGCGGCGAGCGCCGCGTTGGCGACGCCGGCGCGCCGCGCGAGGAAGCGGAACAGCCCGCGCACCACGCTCAAGGCCCGCGCGGTCGAGGCGGCCGACAGCCCGGCCCTTGCCCGCGCCGCGAGCCAGGCGCGAAAGTCGGCGCGCGACAGTTGGGCGAGATCGCCGAGCGTCGCCGGCCGGCCCAGATGGCCCGCGAGAAAATAGAGGAACGCCCTGGCGTCGCGCTCGTAGGCCGCCGTCGTATGCGCCGAGAGGCGCCGCTCCGCACCGAGCCAGGCAAGCCACGCCGCGCCAAGCGCCTCGAGGTCGGGCGCCGTTACCCAGGCAGATCGAGCCATTTGCGCATCGCGTGCTCCAGCACGCGCACCAGGAAGGTCAGCAGCTCGGTGCCCTGGCCGGGATGGAAATAGCCCGGGTGACGGGCGCCGAAGGCGAGCAGAACTGGCGAGGCGAGCCGGCTCGGAGAGACGCGCAGCAGCGCGTCGGAGCGCACCAGCCCGGCGGCGGCGCCGAAGATCGCCGGGTCGCCGGCCACGTCGTCGCGCAGCAGCGCCTCGCGGCCGCGCCCCAACACGGCGTCCACGGTACCGGGCGGCAACACCTGAACGGACTCGACGTTGAGACCGGCGAGCCGCCCGTCCGCGCCCTCGACGCACAGCGTCACCGCGTCGACGTCCAGCACCACCAATAGGTCGGTTCCCACGGTCTCGACCAGGTGCTCCAGGCTGCGCGCCGAGAGCAGCGCCAGCGCCGCGCGGTGCACCCGCTCCTGGGTGGACAGGTTGTCGCGGCTGTTGGCCAGGATGTCGTCCTGGTCGGCGCGCAGGCGCGCCAGGTCACGGCGCAGGCGCTCGACCATGCGCTGTTGCAGGTCAACGATGCCCTGTCCGCGCCGGCGCGCTGGCGCCATCTGGGTCTCGAATATCTCCGGGTGGCGCAGCAGGAACTCCGGGTGCCGGCGCAGGTACTCGGCCACCTGGGCGGGGGTAACGGCCTGGCGCGCGCTCTTGCCGGGCGCCGGCTCCTCGACGCGGCGGGCCATCCTAAAGTATCGACTGGCCGGTCTTCGCCCAATCGGCGAGGAACGCGGCCAGTCCCTTGTCGGTCAGCGGGTGCTGGAACATCTGGCGCAGCACGGCGGGCGGCATGGTGACGACCTGGGCGCCCATCTTCGCCGCCTGCACGACGTGCATCGGGTGGCGGATGGAGGCGACCAGCACCTCGGTGGTGAACGCCGGGTAGGCGTCGTAGATCCGCACGATCTCGCCGATCAGCGCCATACCGTCGCTGCCCACGTCGTCGAGCCGGCCGACGAAGGGCGACACGAAGGCGGCGCCGGCCTTGGCCGCCAGGATCGCCTGGGCGGGCGAGAAGCACAGCGTGACGTTGACCCGGACGCCGCCCTGTGCAAGCGCCTGGCAGGTCTTGAGGCCGGCCGGCGTCATCGGCACCTTCACCGCCACGTTCTTGGCGATCGCGGCCAGCTTGCGGCCCTCCTCCAGCATGGTCTCGTAGTCGGTCGCGGCAACCTCGGCGCTGACCGGGCCCGGCACGACGGCGCAGATCTCCTTCACCACCTCGACGAATTTCCGTCCCGTCTTGGCGACCAGCGATGGGTTGGTCGTGACGCCGTCCACCAGCCCGGTCGTGGCCAACTCGCGGATTTCGCCCACGTCGGCGGTATCGATGAAGAACTTCATGGCCCCCCGCGCCGCACCCCATGACCTTCTAGGCATCGGTCGTCTACACTCTATCCGATGGTCGACTCGCGCGCCAGTTCCGCCGCCTCCGCGGTCGATTCGGCCCCCGAGACGCCGGTGGCGGTGCTGCTGCCCCTGCCGCTGGCCGGGGCCTACAACTACGCGGCGACTGAGGCGCTCCGCCCGGGCGACTTCGTCGTCGTTCCCCTGGGCAGCCGCGAGGTGGCGGGAGTGGTGTGGGACGGCGCCGCGGGGGGGCTCGCGCGCCATCGCCTGCGCCAGGTGATCGCCCGGCTCGCCGTACCGCCGCTGCCCGAAGTCTCGCGCCGATTCGTCGAGTGGGTCGCCGACTATACGCTCTCATCGCCGGGCGCCGTTCTGCGCATGGCCATGAGCGTCTCCTCGGCATTCGACCGGCCGCGCCCAATCGCGGCTTGGCGCCTGGCGCCGGGCGGCGGAAAGGCCACGACCCTCACCACCGGCCGCCGGCGGGTGCTGTCGCTCCTCGCCGACGGTCCGCCGCGCGCGCTGCGGGAGATCGCCCGCGAGGCCGGCGTCGGCGTCGGGGTTGTGAAGGCGCTCGCGGCGGCGGGCTGGCTCGCGCCGGCGACGCTCCCCCCGCCGCCCGCCTTCGCCCGGCCCGACCCCCGGCGCCAAGGGCCCGTCCTGTCGAAGGATCAGGGCGCCGCGGCGGCCGAGCTCGGGGAGAAGATCGGCGCCGGCTACTCGGCGACGCTGCTCGACGGCGTCACCGGCGCCGGCAAGACCGAGGTCTATTTCGAGGCGATCGCGGCCGCGCTCGGTGCCGGCCGGCAGGCGCTGGTGCTGCTGCCCGAGATCGCGCTCGGCGCGGAGTGGCTCAAGCGCTTCGCTGCCCGCTTCGGCGCCCGGCCCGCCGCCTGGCACTCCGACTTGGGCCAGAGGGAGCGACGCCTCGCCTGGCGGGCGATCGCGACGGGCGAGGCGCGCGTCGTGGTCGGCGCCCGCTCGGCGTTATTCCTGCCGTATCCAGAGCTCGGCCTCATCGTCGTCGACGAGGAGCACGACGGCGCCTACAAGCAAGAGGAGGGCGTCATCTATCAGGCGCGCGACATGGCGGTGGTGCGCGCCCGCCTCAGCGCCATCCCGATCGTGCTCGTCTCCGCCACGCCGTCGCTGGAGACGGTGCGGAACGTGGCGACCGGCCGCTACACGGCGCTGCACCTGCCCGACCGCCACGCCGGCGCCGCGCTGCCGCGGGTCGCCGCCATCGACATGCGCCGCGACCGGCCGGGGCGCCAAAGCTGGCTGTCGCCCACCCTCCGCCAGGCGCTGCTGGAGACACTGGCGGCGGGCGACCAGGCCCTGCTGTTCCTCAACCGGCGCGGCTACGCGCCGCTCACGCTGTGCCGCCGCTGCGGCCATCGGTTCAATTGCCCGAGCTGCACCGCCTGGCTGGTCGAGCATCGGCTGAGCGGCCGGCTGCAATGCCATCACTGCGGCCACGAGATGGCGCTGCCGCGCCAGTGTCCCGCCTGCGCCGCGGTCGGCGAGTTCGCCGCCTGCGGCCCCGGCGTCGAGCGCCTGGCGGAGGAGGCGGCGGCGCTGCTGCCCGCCGCGCGCATCGCCCTCATGACCAGCGACACGTTGCCGGGGCCGCTGGCGGCGGCCGAGCTCCTCGCCCGCGTGCGGGCGAGGGACGTCGACCTCCTGATCGGCACCCAGATCGTTGCCAAGGGGCACCACTTTCCGGGGCTGACGCTGGTCGGCGTCGTCGATGCCGATCTCGGCTTGCTGGGCGGCGACCTGCGCGCGGCCGAGCGGACCTACCAGCTCCTGCACCAGGTGGGCGGGCGCGCCGGCCGCGCCGAGCGGCCGGGGCGGGTGCTGCTGCAGACCTTCGAGCCCGAGCACCCGGTCATCGCGGCGCTGGTCGAAGGCGACCGCGACCGGTTCCTGGAGCGCGAGGCGGCGGAGCGCCGCCAGGCCGGGTTGCCACCGTTCGGGAGGTTGGCGGCGCTGATCCTGTCCGGCCGCGATGCGGCGGCGCTCGACGCCTTCGCCCGCGACCTCGCGCGCCGGGCGCCGCGCGGGCCGGGCATACGGGTCCTGGGGCCGGCGCCGGCGCCGCTCGCGATCTTGCGCGGCCGCCATCGCCGAAGGTTCTTGCTGAAATGTAGCCGCGACGTGAGGCCGCAGCAGCTGATCCGCGCCTGGCTGGAAGGCGTCAAGCTCAAGGGCAGCCTCAGGGTGCAGGTCGATATCGACCCGTACAGCTTCCTTTAGAGCCGGGTTGCGGGCTCCTTGACATTCTCTGAAACATTTCCTATAAGAAAAGTCGATTTGCCAGCGCGGCGGGACGCTGCTGCCCGCCCCCCGAGTGGCTTCGCGCGAGAACGCTGTTTGACATCGTGAAGGACCGAAAAACGGCGCCGTTCCGCGGCAATTAGGACAGTTCCTCGAAAAATCGTTGGTTGAACCCCTCTCTTACGCATGCGGCATCGGTCCTGGCATGTTGCCCAAGAAGGGGGCGGCCGTTGCACGGCCCTGGCGACTGTGATACATGAGCGCCGCGCCGGGCGAGCGGGGGCGCGAGGCTTGTTTCCGGAGCAGCTTCGAGCAGCAATCGGCAGCACGACGGGGGGATCCTTGGTGGCAGCCCGAGGCGCACGCTCAGGCGGTTTCGTCGCGCGTTATGCCGCGGCGCTGTTCGAGTTGGCCGAGGAGCGCCGGGAACTCGACGCCGTGGCGGCCGATCTCGCCGCCGTCAAGGCGATGCTGGCCGCGAGTGCCGATCTCAGGCGCGCGGCGGCAAGCCCGCTCATCGACCGCGGCGTTCGGGCGCGCGCCATGGCGGAGCTGCTCGAGGCGGCCGGCGCCGGCGACCTGGTGCGCCGCTTCGTTGGCGTCATCGCCCAGAACCGCCGCCTGTTCGCGCTCGGCCCGATGATCGAGGCGTTCCTCGCCGAATTGGCGGCCCGGCGCGGCAAGGTGACGGCCGAGGTGGTGGCCGCCCATCCCTTGAGCCCCGCCCAAGAGGCGGCGTTGCGCGAGGCCGTCAGGCGCGCCGTCGGCGGCCAGGTCAAGCTCGAGATCGGAATCGACCGCGCGCTCATCGGCGGGCTCACGGTCAAGGTCGGCAGCCGCATGTTCGATGGCTCGCTCGAATCCATGCTGCAACGCTTGCATATCGCCATGAAAGGGGCCGCCTGATGGAACTCCGCGCCGCGGAAATCTCCGCCATTCTCAGGAAGCAGATCGAGAACTTCGGGGCCGAGGCCGACATGGCCGAGGTGGGCCAGGTACTGTCGGTGGGCGACGGGGTGGCGCGTGTCTACGGCCTGGACAAGGTGCAGGCCGGCGAGATGGTCGAGTTTCCGGGTGGTGTGCGCGGCATGGCGCTCAACCTGGAGATGGACAACGTCGGCGTGGTCATCTTCGGCGACGACCGCGACATCAAGGAGGGCGACACGGTGAAGCGCACCGGCGCCATCGTCGACGTGCCGGTGGGCCTCGGGCTCTTGGGCCGCGTCGTCGATGCGCTGGGCAATCCGATCGACGGCAAGGGGCCGATCCAGGCGACCGAGCGCCGGCGCATCGAGGTGAAGGCGCCCGGCATCGTGCCGCGCCGCTCGGTGCACGAGCCGATGCAGACCGGCCTCAAGGCGATCGACACCCTGGTGCCGATCGGCCGCGGCCAGCGCGAGCTCATCATCGGCGACCGGCAGACCGGCAAGACGGCGCTCGCCATCGACACCATCATCAACCAGAAGTCGATCAATGCGGCCGGCGAGGAGTCGAAGAAGCTCTACTGCATCTATGTCGCCATCGGCCAGAAGCGCTCGACAGTGGCGCAGATCGTCAAGCAGCTCGAGGACGCGGGCGCCCTCGACTACACGATCGTGGTGGCGGCCACGGCCTCCGAGCCGGCGCCGATGCAGTACCTCGCCCCCTATGCCGGCTGCACCATGGGAGAGTTCTTCCGCGACGGCGGCCGGCACGCGGTCATCATCTACGACGACCTGTCGAAGCACGCGGTCGCCTACCGCCAGATGTCGCTCCTCTTGCGCCGCCCGCCGGGACGCGAGGCCTATCCGGGCGACGTGTTCTATCTGCACTCGCGGCTCTTGGAGCGCGCGGCCAAGATGAACGACGCCAACGGCGGCGGGTCGCTGACCGCGTTGCCGGTGATCGAGACCCAGGCCGGCGACGTGTCGGCCTACATTCCGACCAACGTCATTTCCATCACCGACGGCCAGATCTTCCTGGAGACCGGCCTGTTCTACAAGGGCATCCGGCCGGCTATCAACGTCGGGCTGTCGGTGAGCCGCGTCGGCTCGGCCGCCCAGATCAAGGCGATGAAGCAAGTTGCCGGCCGCATCAAGCTCGAGCTCGCGCAGTACCGCGAGATGGCGGCCTTCGCGCAGTTTGCCTCCGACCTCGACGCCTCCACCCAGCGCCTCCTGGCGCGCGGCGCGCGCCTCACCGAGGTGCTGAAGCAGGGGCAGTTCCAGCCGATGCCGATCGAGGAGCAGGTGGTGGCAATCTTCGCCGGCGTGCGCGGCTATCTCGACCGGGTCAGGGTCGAGGACGTGACCCGCTTCGAGGCCTCGTTCCTGTCGGAGATGCGCGCCCGGCACCGCGACGTGCTTGACGCGATCGCGCGCGACAAGGAGCTATCGAGCGCGACCGAGGGCAAGCTCAAGGCCGTGCTCGACGAGTTCGTCAAGACGTTCGCCTGAGCCGCCCGCCCGCCGCGCGCCATGCCGAGCCTCAAGGACCTCAGGATCCGGATCGCTAGCGTCAAGTCGACGCAGAAGATCACCTCGGCCATGAAGATGGTCGCGGCGGCGAAGCTGAGAAGGGCGCAGGAGCAGGCGGTGGCCTCGCGCCCCTACGCCGAGCGGATGGTGCGCGTGCTGGGCGGGCTCGCCGCCAGCATGGCCGGGCGCGAGGACGCGCCGGCGCTCCTGGTCGGCAGCGGCAAGGCGCAAGTTCATCTCATCGCGGTGATGACCTCCGACCGCGGCCTGTGCGGCGCCTTCAATTCGTCCATCGTGCGAGGGTGCCGGCGCATGATTCGCGACCAGCACGCCGCGGGCCAGGAGGTCAAGCTGTTCTGCGTCGGCCGCAAGGGCCGCGATCAGTTGCGCCGAGACCACGGGCGGCTCATCGTCGGCCACGTGGAGGAGGTGGGCAAGCCCAGGCTCGGCTTCGAGGCCGCGGCCGCCATCGCGCTTCGCCTCAGGACCATGTTCGAGGCCGGCGAGTTCGATGTCTGCACGCTCGTCTTCAACAAATTCAAGTCGGTGATGAGCCAGATCGTGACGCCGCAGCAGCTGATTCCCTTTCCGCTGCCCGCCGAAGGAGGCGAGGAGGCGCCGGCGCCCTACGAATGCGAGCCGGAGGAGCAGGCGATGCTGGCGGCCCTGCTGCCGCTTAATCTCGCCGTGCAGGTGTTCCGCGCGCTGTTGGAGAACGCCGCCAGCGAACAGGGCGCGCGCATGACCGCGATGGACAGCGCCACCCGCAATGCCGGCGACATGATTAACCGGCTCACCATTAACTTCAACCGCACGCGCCAGGCCCAAATCACCAAGGAGCTGATCGAGATCGTCTCCGGCGCCGAGGCGCTTTAGAGAGTCCGGCCGGCCGTGCCGGCAAGAAGGGAGTTCGAGTATGGCGAAGAACATTGTCGGCACGATCACGCAGGTGCTGGGCGCCGTCGTCGACGTGCATTTCAGCGGCGATCTGCCGCGCATCCTGAACGCGCTGCACGCGCAGAACCAGGGCAGGCTCCTGGTGCTCGAGGTGGCGCAGCACCTCGGCGAACGCACGGTGCGCGCGGTCGCCATGGATTCGACCGAGGGCCTGGTGCGCGGCGCGGAGGCGGTCGATACCGGCGGCCCGATCACCGTGCCGGTCGGGCCCGAGACGCTCGGGCGCATCATCAACGTGATCGGCGAGCCGATCGACGAGCGCGGGCCGGTGGGCGCCAAGCACCGCTACCCGATCCACCGCCCGGCGCCGGAGTTCGTGCAACAGTCGACCGAGGCGGCGATGCTGACCACCGGCATCAAGGTGGTCGACCTGCTGGCGCCCTACGCCAAGGGCGGCAAGATCGGCCTGTTCGGCGGCGCCGGCGTCGGCAAGACGGTCATCATCATGGAGCTGATCAACAACGTCGCCAAGGCGCATGGCGGCTACTCGGTGTTCGCCGGCGTGGGCGAGCGCACCCGCGAAGGCAACGACCTCTATCACGAGATGATCGAATCGAAGGTCATCCGGCTCGACGGCGGCGAGTCCAAGGCGGCGCTCGTCTACGGCCAGATGAACGAGCCGCCCGGCGCGCGGGCGCGCGTCGGCCTCTCGGGCCTGACGCTCGCCGAATACTTCCGCGACGAGGAGGGGCAGGACGTGTTGTTCTTCGTCGACAACATCTTCCGCTTCACCCAGGCGGGATCGGAGGTCTCGGCGCTCCTGGGGCGCATCCCGTCGGCGGTGGGCTACCAGCCTACCTTGGCGACCGACATGGGGACGCTGCAGGAGCGGATCACGTCCACCAAGAAGGGCTCGATCACCTCGGTGCAGGCGATCTACGTGCCGGCCGACGACCTGACCGACCCGGCGCCGGCCACCTCGTTCAGCCACCTGGACGCCACCACGGTGCTGTCGCGCCAGATCGCTGAGCTGGGCATCTACCCGGCGGTGGACCCGCTCGATTCGACGAGCCGCATCCTCGACCCCCGGGTCGTCGGCGAGGAGCACTACCGGGTGGCGCGCGACGTGCAGCGGGTGTTGCAGACCTACAAGTCGCTGCAGGACATCATCGCCATCCTCGGCATGGACGAGCTCAGCGAAGAAGACAAGCTGACGGTGGCGCGCGCCCGCAAGATGCAGCGCTTCCTGTCGCAGCCCTTCTTCGTCGCCGAGGTGTTCACCGGCACGCCCGGCGTGCTGGTCGGCCTCGAGGACACCATCAAGGGGTTCAAGGGCATCGTCGCCGGCGACTACGACGACCTGCCCGAATCGGCCTTCTACATGGTGGGCACGATCGAGGAAGCTGTCGACAAGGCGCGGCGCATGGCCGACGAGGCGGCGTAGGGCGCCGACATGGCCGATCGACTGCAGTTCGAGCTGGTCTCGCCGGAGCGCCTCGTGCTCTCGCGCCCCGTCGAGATGGCGGTGGTGCCGGGGGTGGAGGGCGACTTCGGCGCGCTCGCCGGCCATGCGCGGTTCCTCGCCATGTTGCGCCCGGGCGTGATCGCGGTGTTCGAGGGCGGCGAGGTCGTCGAGCGTGTCTTCGTCGCCGGCGGCTTCGCCGAGGTGACCCACGAGCGCTGCACGGTGCTGGCCGAGGAGGCCGTCGCCGTCGGCGACCTCGACCGCGCCGCGGTCGAGGCGGCGCTCATGGGCGCGCGCGAGGACTTCAACGACGCCAAGACGGACACGGAGCGCGACGCCGCCCTGCGCCGATTGGCGGTCGACGAAGCGAAGCTGGCGGCACTCCAAGGTACGCCGTACTAGTGTCCTGCCCCAGAAATTCCCTTACGAAATTCTGGGACAAGCAGGCCACTAGATTCAATTACTTAGTGGCCCGTTCACCCCGAAATTCAGGCGAAGGAATTTCGGGGACGGGACACTAGGACGGCCGCGGCCCGCCACTCGTCACGCTCGGATGCCACTTGCGCTCCGCGCTCGGGTCAACCAAGATACGCTTCGGGCATGCGCTTCTAGCCATCGGCCGCCGTGGGGGAGAAGGGAGCGGCGGAATATGGGTAAGCACTGGACGCTCGACGACATTCCCTGGCAGCGCTTCGACGCCGCCCGCGTCGATCCGGAGATCGTCAAGATCGCCAAGGCCGCCAGCATGGTGGAGGCCAACGGCGACGATTACGCGACGTATCTCTGCAACGTGTTCCACGATGACCCGGAGTTCCAGCGTGACGCCGTCGATTGGGCGCGCGAGGAGGTGCAACACGGGGCTGCGCTCGCCCGCTGGGCCAAGCTCGCCGATCCGAACTTCGATTTCGAGGCGTCATTCGCCCGCTTCACCGCCGGCTACAAGATCGCGGTTGGGAGCGCGCGCTCGGTGCGCGGCTCGCGGCCGGGCGAACTCGTCGCCCGCTGCATCGTGGAAACCGGCACCAGCGGCTTTTACACCGCCTTGATGGAGGGGACGGACGAGCTCGTGCTGAAGGAGATCTGTCGGAACATCGCGGCGGACGAGTTGCGCCACTACAAGTTCTTCTATACCTACCTGAAGCGCTATCTCGAGCGCGACCGGATCGGGCCGTTGCGCCGGCTGGCGGTGGCGCTTCGCCGGCTCTGGGAGTCCGAAGGCGACGACGAGCTCCCGTACGCCTACTACGCGGCTAACGAATGGATTGTCCGTTACGAGCGGCACCGGTTCGTTCGCGCCTATGGCCTGCGCGCCTACCGGCTCTATCGGCCGCGGCATGTCCAGCGCGCCGTCGCCATGGGGCTGAAAGCGGTGGGCCTGAAACCGAACGGGCGGCTCAATTCCTTGCTCACTTTTCTCGCTTGCGCCCTGTTTCGCTACCGCCTCGCGCGCTTCGCCGGGGAGGGCGCCGTACGAGAATAGTGGCGGCAACTCACACTTTGCCGGCTGAGACTGCCAGGTGGCCGAACTCGGCCAAGAGGTCGAGATAGAGCCGGCGCTTGAAGGGGACGATGAGGTCGGGCAAGGCCGCCATCGGCGCCCAGCGCCAAGCGGAAAACTCGGGCGTAGCGGTGGCGATGCGGATGTCCGCATCGGCGCCGGCGAAGCGGAACGCGAACCATTTCTGTTCCTGGCCCCGAAACCGCCCTCCCCACAGCACGGGCACGAGATCGATCGGCAGGTCGTAGCTGAGCCAGCGCCGGCTTGCCGCCAGCAGGACCGCCTTGTCGGTGCCGATCTCCTCCGTCATTTCCCGGCGGGCCGCCGCCTCCGGCGTTTCGCCCTCGTCTATACCGCCTTGCGGCATCTGCCAGGCGTCGAACGTCGTGTCGAGGCGCCGTGCCACCAACACCTCGGCGCGGGCATTGAGTAGCATGATCCCGACGCCCTTGCGGTAAGGCAGGCGGGCGATGTCATCGGGCAAGGGCGCGGCGCCAATCGTCATCGGTCGGGCTGGCGGTCGGCGAGCGCCGTGATGGGTGCCAGCGCGATGCCTTTTTCGGCCAGCGTCGGCGCCCAGAACTGCAGGCGCTCGATCGTCACCGGCAGCGCCTGCGCCAGCGCGACGGCGTAGCCGTTGGCGAGCGCCAGGCGCTCGATCTGCTCGAGCCGCCCGTCGATGGCGACGCTGGAGGCCTCGGCGTCGAGGAACCGGTCGTTGATGGCGCGCAGCACGCCGAGCTCGCTGGCGAGCCGCGCGGCGATGATGTCGGCGGAATCGCGCCCGTCGAGGAACATGAGGCCGCGACGGGCGATCTCCTCCAGCACCGGGCGCATGTGCGGGGCGGAGGCGAGGAACCGCGATCCCATGGCGTTGACCACGCCGACGTACTGTTCGGCGCGGCCCAGCACCCAATCGAGCCTCGTGCGGTTCTCCTCGGGCGCGAGCGAGGTCAGCAATGCCTGCGGCCCCGGGTCGTCTCGCGGGAAGCTCAACGGCTCCATCGGCAGGCCGAGCATAACCTCGTGGCCGGCGGCGCGCGCCGCCGCGATCCAGTTGTCGAGGCGCCGTCCATAGGGACTGAACGCCAGCGTGATCTCGCCCGGCAGCCGCTCGACGGCGGCGGCGGTGACCGCCTCGCCGATGCCGAGCCCGACGACCACGACGGCGATGCGCGGGCGCGCATCGTCCGCCGGAAACGCCCGCGCGTAGCGCTGCCAGGCCGGCGACAGAGCCTCCGAAGTCGATGGTGGTTCGGGAAGGGCCTCTGCCGGGCTCTCGCCCGCGGGGGCGGCGTGTGGATGTATCAGGTCGACCTCGATGCCGGGCGCAGGCCCTCCGCCGCCAACCAGATAGGCCCAGCCGGCAAGCCCGCCGACCGCGGCCAGCACGACAATGGCGGCGATCAGCAACGGCCGGTCGAGGCGCACCTGCAGGCTAGCTCGCCGCACGACCGGGTTGCTCCGGCGGCCGAGCCGTCATTCCGCGCGAAGCTAGTTGACCGCCTGGGCCCGCAACAACGCGAGGCCCCGCAGCAGATCGACCGCGCGCGCCAACTGGTAATCTTCGGCGGCGCCTTCGGCGGGCACGGCCGCCGCCCCCGCCGGCGCCTCCGAGGCGCCGGGCGCAGCGCCGGTCTCTTCCTTGTCGAGCGCGCCGGGCAGGTCGGCCTCGCCGCCCCCGGTTTCGCCCGCGACCACTTCGATGCGGGCCTGCGGCACCTGGATGTCCGGCACGATGCCGGTCGCCTGGATCGAGCGCCCCGACGGCGTGTAGTAACGCGCCGTGGTGAGTCGGATCGCGCCATGCCCGGGGATCGGCACGATGGTCTGCACCGAGCCCTTGCCGAACGACTTGGTTCCGAGCAGCACGGCGCGCCGGTGATCCTGCAGCGCGCCCGCGACGATCTCCGAGGCGGAGGCCGAGCCGCCATTGATCAGCACCACGATCGGCAGGCCTTCGGCCAGGTCCCCGGCCTTGGCGTTGAAGCGCTGGGTCTGGTCGGCCTTGCGCCCCCGCGTCGACACGATCTCGCCGCGCTCGAGGAAGGCGTCCGACACCGCGACCGCCTGGTTCAAGAGCCCGCCCGGGTTGTTGCGCAGGTCGAGCACGTAGCCCGCCAAACTGCCCTTGGCGTCGGAGCGCAGTTTTTGCAGCGAGCTCGCCAGCCCGCTCTCGGTCTGCTCGTTGAAGCTGGTGATGCGGATATAGCCGACCTCGCCCTCGAGCCGCGCCCGCACCGACTGGATCTTGATCACGTCGCGGACCAGCCGCACGTCGAACGGCTGCTGCTCGCCGCGGCGCACGGTGAGCGTGATCTCCGAGTTCACCGGGCCGCGCATCTTTTCCACCGCCTCGCCGAGCTCCAGGCCGAGCACCGGCTTGCCGTCGATGTAGGTGATCAGGTCGCCCGGCTGGATGCCGGCGCGGAAGGCCGGCGTGTCGTCGATCGGCGACACCACCTTGATGACGCCGTTCTCCATGGTCACCTCGATGCCCAGCCCGCCGAACTCGCCTTTCGTCTGTACCTCCATGTCCTGGAAGCTGTCGGCATCGAGGTAGCTCGAGTGCGGGTCGAGCGCGCCCAACATGCCGTCGATCGCCGATTCGATCAGTTCCTCGTCGCTCACCTCCTCCACGTAATCGGCGCGCACGCGCTCGAAGACGTCGCCGAACAAGTTGAGCTGTCGATAGGTCTCGGAACCGGTGCTCTGCGGCGCCGCATGGGGCGGCCACAGCAACGTTAGGGCGGCGATGGCGACCGCCAAGCCGAATTTGCGGGTCATGTTTCCGTTCTCACTAAGTGCCAATATCGGGGCCGTCTGGACGGCGACCGCGCGACACGGCCCGATCCGGACCGCCGGGTCAAGCCGTTGAAAATCCGCCGCCGATGCCTGCCGCGCAGCCTCTCGGACTGTATCATTGGCCGGCCAGCCATGGCAAAGGGTTGATGGGTTCGCCGTCGCGCCTGAGCTCGACGTAAAGGCGCGGCGGGCCGCCGGCTCCGGGGCCCATCGCGCCGACCGGCTCGCCGGCCAGCAGCCATTGGCCGACCGCGCCGTCGATGCGTCCCAGTCCGGCGAGCAGGGTGTGATAGCCGCCGTCGTGCTCGACGATGAGGATCTCGCCGTACCCGCGGAACTCGCCGCGGAACTTGATCTGGCCGTCATAGAGCGCCACCACCTGCGCGGCGGGTCGCGTTTCGATGACGATGCCCTGGTCCCAGGCGCCGCCGGCCTGCCCGAACTTGGCCGCGAGCTTGCCGACGGCCGGCGGCGTGAGGCTCGCGCGCTCGGCGGGGAAGCGGCGAATGTTGTCCGGCCGGGCCAGCGTCAATGCGGCCTGCTGTATCGCCGGCGGGGCGCCGGCATCGGGGGCCGCCGGCGCCAAGGGAACGGACGCCTGGTCCTTGGCCAGCCCCGCCAATAGCTCGCGCAGGTCTGTGGCCTCGTGGGCCAGCGCCGCGACCCGCTCGGCCGTGGCCTGATGTTCGGTGGCCGTCGCCTGCTGCAACTCCTGCTTGCGGGCGATGAGCGGGGAGATGTGCGCGCGCTGGATCTCCAATCTGGCACCCACGGCGGCGAGCCCGCTACGCCGGCGCGCGATGTCGCCGCGCAGCTCTTGCAGCCGGTCGAGCTCGGCGCGCAGCGTGCCCGCCTGGGCGGCGATGCCGGGGACCGTCGCCTTGAGCAGCATGGCGCGCCGGATCGCCTCGAGCGGCGTAGAGGGTCCCAGGATCAATGCCTCCGGCGGCCGCAGCGAGAGGCGCTGCAGCGTGGCCAGCGTGCCGGCGAGCTGCTGGCGGCGGGCGGTCAGGCGCGCCGCTATTTCCGCCGCTTCCCCTTCCAGCCTTGCGAGCTGGGCCTCGAGCGCCAACATCTCGGCCTCGTACGCCAGGGCCTCACTGGCGAAGGCGACCATGTCCGCCTGCAATCGCGCCAGCTCGCGATCGAGGGCCGATGCCTGGCCCTTCAGTTGCCGGGCGCGGTCGGCGCCGGCCTCGATCTCGCGCTCGACCGCCTTCAGCCGCTCATCTTCCTCGGCCGCCGCCGGCAGGGCGGCAAGCACCAGCCACGCCGCCGAGGCGAGCCGGGCGAGTTTCATGCCAGGCTTCACACTGTCATGCCGAAACGCGCCGCTCCGGCGCGCCGGCGGCGAGCGAGCGTCCCGTCATCTCGGCCGGCTGCGGCAGGCCCATGAGGGCGAGCACGGTGGGCGCCACGTCGGCGAGCCGGCCGTCGCTGAGCGCGTTGACGCCGGCGGGCGCGTTCGCCAGCACGACCGGCACCCGGTTGAGCGTATGGGCGGTGTGCGGCTCGCCGGTCGCGGGATCGCGCATCGTTTCCGCATTGCCGTGGTCGGCGGTGATCAGCAGGGCGCCGCCGGCGCGCTCTGTGGCCGCCACGACGCGGCCCAGGCACTGGTCCACCGTCTCCACCGCGCGAACGGCGGCGGCGAGGTCGCCGGTGTGGCCCACCATGTCGGTGTTGGCGTAGTTTGCCACGATCAGGTCGAAGCGGCCGGATAGGATCGCCTCGACCAGCCGGTCGGTGACTTCGAAGGCCGACATGTCCGGCTTCAGGTCGTAGGTGGCGACCCTGGGCGAGGGAATCAGAATCCGCTCCTCGCCGGGGAACATGGCCTCCTCGCCGCCGTTGAAGAAGAACGTGACGTGCGCGTACTTCTCGGTCTCGGCGATGCGTAGCTGCCTGCGGCCCGCCTCGGCGACCACCTCGCCCAAGGTGCGGCGCAGCGCCTCCGGCGCGAACAGGCTGGCAAGGAAACGGTTCAAGCTCTCCGAATACTCCGTCATGCCGGCGGCGGCGGCGAAGCGCACACGGCGGGCGCGCGCGAAGCCGGAAAAATCGGGGTCGAGCAGCGCCGCCGCGATTTGCCGCACCCGGTCGGCGCGAAAGTTGGCAATTAGCAGGCCGTCGCCGTCGCGCATGCCGCGATAGCCCTCGATCGCGGTGGCGCGGACGAACTCGTCGGTCTCGCCGCGCGCATAACCGGCATCGATGGCGGCAAGCGCGTCGGGCGCCCGCTCGCCTTCGGCCTCGACCAAGGCGGCGTAGGCGAGTGCCACGCGATCCCAGCGCTTGTCGCGGTCCATGGCGAAATAGCGTCCGCCGACCGTGGCGACGGTCACGAGCGGAAGATCGGCGACGGCCTCGAGGAACGCCGCCATGTAGCCCTTGGCGCTCGTGGGCGGCGTGTCGCGCCCGTCCAGCAGCGCGTGGACGCGCACCGTAACGCCGTTGCCGGCGAGGAGCCGGGCGAGCGCCAGGATGTGGCTCTGGTGCGCATGCACGCCCCCCGGCGACAACAGACCTATGAGGTGGCAGCGGCCGCCCGAACGCTTGAGTTGGGCGGCGAATTCGCGCAGTCGCGGATTGGCCGCGAGCTCGCCCGAAGCGACAGCGGCGTCGATGCGCGGCAGATCTTGCATGACGACGCGCCCGGCGCCGATGTTCATGTGCCCGACCTCCGAATTTCCCATCTGCCCTTGCGGCAGGCCGACGTGCGATTCCGAGGCGTCGATGATGGCATGGGGCGAGCTCGCCAGAAGCCGTTCCCACACCGGGGTCCGGGCGAGGGCGATCGCATTGGCGGCGCCTGGCGGGCTGTCGCCCCAACCGTCGAGAATGCACAGGACGACGGGGCGTGGCGGCTTCACTTCGGCCATATCCGGCATATAGCCGATTCGCCGGCCGGTTGAACAGGGCGGCCGGCCACGGCCGGCCTCAGCCGCGATGATAGGGATGGCCGGAGAGAATGGCTTGCGCGCGGTAGAGCTGCTCGGCCAGCAGCGCCCGCGCCAGCAGGTGGGGCCAAGTCATCGGGCCGAGCGAGAGCACGAGGTCCGCCCGCTGGCGCACCTCATCGCCGATGCCCTCGGCGCCGCCGATCAGGAAAGCGACCGTGCCGGCGCCCTGGTCGCGCCAGGCGCCGAGGCAACGCGCGAAGGCGGCGCTGTCGAGCGCCTTGCCTCGCTCGTCGAGCGCCACGGCCTTGAGCGCCGCCGATTTGGGCAGCGCCGCCAGCAACAGCTCCGCCTCGCGCGCCTTGAGCCGGGCAGGCGGCAGCGCCCGGCGCACCTCGACCTCCTTGAGGGTCACGGGCCAAGCCAGGCGCCGGCAATAGTCCTCGTACAGCTCCCGCGCCGGCCCGCGGCCGCGGCCTACCGCAACGATCAGAATGCGCATGTCATCGCGCCCGCGTGACGGGCGGCGTCCGCCCTGTTAGGATGTTGCAACCTAGGGAGAGCGCCATGAACGACAGCCGCCCGATGCCTGCGTTCCGATCGGTCAACGTCGTGCCGGAGGTGGTGATCGACGCCGCGGCAGGGGACGCGGGGAGCTGGGTCCCGATCGCTGCCGGCGTCCATCTCCGTCCGTTCCTGTTCGACTGCTCGAACGGCGGCTGGTCGAGCCTCATCAAAATTGCCCCCGGCGGCCGGCTCGCCTGCCACTATCACACGCAACCAGTGTACGGTTACACGCTCGCCGGCTCCTGGCGCTATCTGGAGCACGATTGGGTGGCGCGCCCCGGCACCTTCATCTTCGAACCGCCGGGCGAAATGCACACGCTCCAGGCGGACGAGAAGGACGGCATGACCACCTTCTTCGTCACCCGCGGCGCGCTCGTCTACACGGACGCGGCGGGCCAGCAGATCGGCTACGAGGACGTGTTCACGCGATTGGCCCTCGCCCGCGCGCATTACCGGGCGAACAGTCTCGATGAGAGGGCGCTCGACGGGATGGTCCGGTAAGACGGTATCGGCGATCCCGATCAGCCCTGCGCCGCCTGCTGCGCCGCCACCGAGCCCTGGCGCTTGGCCATGAAGGCCCTCGCGGTCTCCACCGCCACCGCCGCGTCGCGGCAATAGGCGTCGGCGCCGATGCTCTGGGCGAACTGCTCGTTCAACGGCGCGCCCCCCACCAGCACGACGTGGTCGTTGCGGATGCCCTTCTCGATCATGGCGTCGATCACCACCTTCATGTACGGCATGGTGGTGGTGAGCAAGGCCGACATGCCGACGATGTCGGGTTTGTGCTCCTCGATCGCCTTCAGGTAGTTCTCGACCGGATTGTTGATGCCGAGGTTGATCACTTCGAACCCGGCTCCCTCCATCATCATCGCCACTAGATTCTTGCCGATGTCGTGGATGTCGCCCTTGACCGTGCCGATGATCATCTTGCCGATCTTGGGGGCCCCGGTCTCGGCCAGCAGCGGGCGCAGGATCGTCATGCCGCCCTTCATGGCGTTCGCCGCCAGCAGCACCTCGGGAACGAAGAGTATCCCGTCGCGAAAATCTATACCGACGATGCGCATGCCCTCGACCAGCGCCTTGGTCAGCACGTCGTAGGGCGTCCAGGCGCGCTTCAAGAGGATGTGGACCGCCTCCGCGACCTCCTCTTTGAGGCCGTCGTAGAGGTCGTCGTGCATCTGCTGCACGAGCTCGTCGTCGTTGAGCGTATTGAGGTCGAGTTCGGTTTCTTCGGCCATGGTCGCAAACGGATTTGGTGCACCCCACCGGAAACCTAGCCGAAATCGGGCGCATTTGCTAAGCGATTCCGCGACGCGAATCCTTCGGTCCGCGACAGGCACGGCGCTTTGGCGCCGGCGGGTTCGGTGCTAAGGGTGGTCGGATGCCCTCTCGGAAACCATTCGTTCTGACGCCGGGGCGCCTGACGCTCGCCGATGTTGCGGGACTCGCCGAGGGCGGGCGCCGCATCGCCCTCGACCCCGCTTGCTGGCCAGCCGTCGAGGCCTCGGCCGGCGCGGTGCAGGCGGTGTTGCGGGAGGGGCGCGTTGTCTACGGCGTCAACACCGGGTTCGGCAGCCTGGCCGGCACCCGCATCTCCGGCGAGGAAGTGGTGGAATTGCAGCGCCGGCTGGTGCTCTCGCACATGGCCGGCGTCGGCCCGCTGCTGCCGGACCGCGTAGTACGGCTCGTCCTGATCCTCAAGATCAACAGCCTGGCGCGAGGGTTCTCCGGCGTGCGCCGCCGAGTGATCGAGGCGTTGCTGGCGCTGGCGAACCGCGGGGTCTACCCGTGCATTCCGGCCAAGGGGTCGGTCGGCGCCTCGGGCGATCTGGCACCGCTTGCGCATCTCGCCGGCGTGCTGCTCGGCGCCGGTGAGGCGCGGGTCGCAGGCCGCGTGCTGCCCGCGGCGGAAGGCCTCGCGGCTGCCGGCCTGAGGCCCCTCGAATTCGCCGCCAAGGAGGGCCTGGCGCTCCTCAATGGCACGCAAGTATCGAGCGCGCTGGCGGCCGACGGCCTCGTCGCCATCGACCGGGTCTTTCGCGCGGCGCTTGTCGCCGGCGCGCTGTCGCTCGACGCCGCCGCCGGCAGCGATACGCCGTTCGACCCGCGCATCCAGAGGGTTCGCGGCCAGCCGGGGCAGATCGAGGTGGCGAAGGCGCTCGCGGCACTCGTCGCCGGCAGCGAGATTCGCAAGTCCCACCTCGATTGCGACCGGGTGCAGGACCCCTATTCGCTGCGCTGCCAGCCGCAGGTGATGGGCGCCGCCCTCGACCTGCTGCGCTTCGCGGCCGGCGTCGTCGAGCGCGAGTTCAACGCCGTCTCCGACAATCCGCTGGTGTTCGCGGACGCGGGCGAGATTCTCTCCGGCGGCAATTTCCACGCCGAGCCGGTGGCCATGGCGGCCGACGCGGCGGCGATCGCCCTGGCCGAGATTGGAAACCTGTCCGAGCGGCGCGTCGCGCTTCTGACCGACGCGCGCATGAGCGGGCTGCCGGCTTTCCTGGTGCCCGAACCGGGGCTCAACTCGGGTTTCATGATCGCGCAGGTGACGGCGGCGGCGCTCGCGGCCGAGAACAAGGCGCTCGCCCATCCGGCCAGCATCGATACGATCCCCACCTCCGCCAACCAGGAGGACCACGTCAGCATGGCGACATACGCCGCGCGCCGGCTCGCCGACATGGCCGACAACGCGGCCGGGATCGTGGCGATCGAGCTCTTGGCGGCGGCGCAGGGCGTCGATCTGCGCAAGCCCCTGAAGACGAGCCCCGCCTTGCGCAAGGTCGTGGCCGCCGTGCGGGCGCGCGTCCGGTTCTGGGACAAGGACCGCCAGATGGGGCCCGACATCGCGGCGGCGACGGAGCTGGTGGTCTCGGGCGCGATCGGCGCGCTGGCGCCATTCGGCGGTCTGCGGCCGCCGGCGCCCGCGTCTCGAAGAGAACGCGATACCCCAACGACAGCGAGAGACAATCCATGATCGCGTTACCGAAATCCGCCGCGTTCGTCGTGGTCGGCGCCGGCGTGCACGGGCTCTCGACCGCCTGGCATTTGGCGATGGAACTCAACGCCCGCGGCACCGGCTCGGGCGCCGACATTGTGGTATTGGACAAGACCGGCCCCGGGGCGGGGGCGAGCGGCATCGCCTGCGGCCTGTTGCGCGGTTTCTACATGACCGAGGCGATGCACCCGCTCATCAAGCATTCCCTCGACGTGTGGACCTACGACCGCGTCAGCTTCGGATTCCAGCAGGTGGGCTACGTCTCGTGCGGGGAGAAGAACCAGCTGCCCGACTACGAGCGAATCCATCGCAGCCAAAACGCCAACGAGTACCTCTCGGACCTCTACACCGGGAAGGACGCGGCGAAATTCCTGCGCTCGATCTGGCCGGACGTGAACGTGACCGGCATCGAAGTGGTGCTGCACGAGAAGCTCTCCGGCTATTCCGGCACCCGCCAGGCGATACGGGGGCTGGCCCAGAAGTGCGAGGAGCACGGCGTGCGGATCTGCTCCGGCGTCGAGGTGACCGGCTACGACACGGCTGGCGACACGGTGAAGAAGGTGCGCACGGCCCAGGGCGACATCGCCTGCGATGCCGTGGTCCTCGGCCTCGGCGCCTGGACGCCCCGGCATTGGGCGCTGCTGGAAATGCCCGCCAGCATCGACTGCCGCTACGCCGATGGAAGCGTCGCCAGGGGCAAGGACATGTGGACCTACTGGCGCCTGGTCGAGGGCGAGGTGCGCATCGACGAGCCGTATCTCACCGCTGACCGCAGGGATCCGCCGATCTTCAAGGCGGAACTGATGAACACGCCGGTGGTGGACCCCACGACCGGGAGCAAGCACGGCGATTCCACTTACGTCTACTGGAAGTACGCGGCCGAGCGTACGGGCACTCCGGGCCTGCAGGGCGGCAGCCTGCCGGTGAAGCTGGGACCAGCCGCCGTGGTCGACCCCTACGGCCACGCCAGCGACCTCTACCAGTCGGGCGATGCGTTCCGGGACTACTTTTGCGCCGCCATGGCGATGTTCATGCCCCGGTTCCGCGACATCCGGAAGAACTTCATCGAGCGGCGCAACGGCGGCATCGGCGCCTTCACCCCCGACAACCTGCCGGTGATCGACTGGATCAAGTCCAACGTCTACCTGATCGCCGATTCGAACCACGGCTACAAGTTGACCGGCGTGGGGAAACTGGTGGCGCGCCATCTGGCGACCGGCGAACCGATCGCGGAGCTGGCGCCGTTCGCCTTCGGCCGCTACGGGCAAGGGCGCACCTTCGGCAAGACCAACAGCAACTCGCCCTGGGTGTGATTACGGCGTCGGCCCGGTGATGAGGCGCGAGCCGCGCCCGAAGGTCACATAGGACCACAGCCAATCCATCAGCACCGCCAGCCGATTGCGGAAGCCGATGAGGAAATAGACGTGCACGAGGCCCCACAACAGCCAGGCCAGCCGCCCGCTGAAGTGCAAGCCTCCGAAGTCCGCCACCGCCGCCTTGCGGCCGATGGTGGCGAGGCTGCCCATGTGGCGATAACGGAACGGGCCCGGGGCGGGCTTGCCGGCGAGGCGGGCCCGGATGACGCGGGCCACGTATAGCCCCATCTGCTTGGCCGCGGGCGCGATGCCGGGCACCGGTCTGCCGGCGGCGTCCTCAACCAGCGCCGTGTCGCCGACGACGAACACCTCCGGGTGACCCGGCAGCGACAAATCGTTCGCGATCTTGACGCGCCCTGCGCGGTCCTTGTCGGCGCCGAGCCACTTCGCCGCCGCCGAGGCCGCCACGCCGGCGGCCCACAGAACGCAGCCCGAAGGAACCCGTTCGCCCGCCACCTCGACGCCGTCGGCATCGCAGGCGGTCACTGGTGCGCCGAGACGCACCTCCACGCCCAACTTTTCGAGCGCGCGCGCGGCGATGCGCGACAGCCGCTCTGGAAAGGCCGGCAGCAGGCGCGGGCCCGCCTCGATCAGCACGATGCGCGCCTGCCGCGGGTCGATGTTGCGGAAATCCGCCGCCAGGGCATGTTGCGCGAGCTCGCCGATGGCGCCGGCGATCTCGACGCCGGTGGCGCCGCCGCCCACGACGACGAAGTTGAGCCAGTGCCGGCGTTCCTTGGGCTCGGTCGCGGTCTCGGCCCGTTCGAAGGCGAGCAGGATGCGCCGGCGAATGTCGGTCGCGTCCTCGATCTTCTTGAGCCCGGGGGCCACCGGCTCCCAATCGTCATGCCCGAAATAGGCGTGGCGCGCGCCGGTGGCGACGATCAGATGGTCGTATGGGATGCGCCGCTCTCCGATGAGCACAGCCCGGCCGGCGGTGTCGACGCCGGTGACGCGGCCGAGCAGCACGGTGGCGTTGCGCTGATCTCTGAGGATGCCTCGGATCGGGCTCGCGATCTGCGCCGGCGACAGCGCGGCGGTGGCCACCTGGTAGAGCAGGGGCTGGAACAGGTGATAGTTGCGCCGGTCGATGACCGTTAGCCGCACGGGCGAACGGGCCAGCGCCTTGGCGGCGGTAAGCCCGCCGAACCCGGCGCCGACGATCACCACGCGCGCCAGCGGCTCGGCCATCCTGTGTGCCTCCCCGGCATCCGTCCTAAGCGACGGGGATGCGGCCGGCACGGTCGCGCTGCGGGCGAGCGCCGTCACGTCAATGCACTCGCCGCTTACAGGTACTTGGCATGGATGTCCACCGTCGACTCGGCGCCCAGTCGATCGAAACTCTCCCTAAGCCAGCGGTCCGCGTGGTCGCGCCCGGCGTCGCGCAGATAAGTGAGGAACTCCCAGTCCGCGTTGAGCTTGCTCGACACGCCAAGCCCGACCATCACGTCGTCCGCGGCAATGGCATGGATCAGTATGCGGCGCAATCGGTTGAATTCGCCGGCGTGCTCGTCGATCAGCTGGGTGACGAAGGCGATGGCCCGCATCTCGCGCATGAGCGAGGAGTTGAAGCTGATCTCGTTGACTCGGTTCATGATCTCGGTCGCCGTGGTCGGCACGTCGGGCCGTTCGAGCGGGTTGATATGGACGATGAGCACGTCCCGGCTCTCGCAATGGTAGATCAGCGGGTAGATGGTGGGGTTGCCCATGTAGCCGCCGTCCCAATAATGCTCGCCGTCGATTTCGACCGCCTGGAACATGAACGGCAGGCAGGCCGACGCCATCACGCGCTGCGGGCAGATCACGTCGTTGTCGAATACCTTGACCTTGCCGGTGCGCACGTTGGTCGCCGACAGATACAGCTTGATCGGGCACACGCTGCTGCGCAGGCGGTCGAATTCGACCGACTGGTCCAATACCTCGCGCAGCGGATTGTGGTTCGTCGGGTTGAACTGATAGGGCGACAGCAGCCTCGTCATCAGGTCGAACGTCAGGAACGCCGGCGACCAGTCGAGCGAGCGGTTGCCGGTCAGACGGTCGAAGATGGACGGCTGCATCGGGCTGAGCGCGGCGGCATGGCTGACGCGCCGCCAGAAGTTGCCGAGCGCCCGGCGCGCGCCTTCGCGCCCGCTCTCGGCGAAACCGTACGCCATCACCACGGCGTTCATGGCGCCGGCGCTGGTGGCGCTCACGCCCTCGATTCCGATGCGCTCGTCCTCGAGCAGCCGGTCGAGCACGCCCCAGGTGAATGCGCCGTGCGAGCCGCCGCCCTGGAGGGCGAGATTGATGGTCTTGACCGCCGTCTCCGGCGCCCGCCGGCGGTGCGTTTCGCTCTTGGTGCGCTCGATCTCGCCGCCGGAAACGCTTTTCGTCGCCACTTTCATGTCCATGAGATTCTTCCTCCCTGCTTCAGTGTGCCGTCCAACCGCCATCGACCGGCAGGGCGGCGCCGGTCATCGAGGCCGCCCCGTCGCTGCATAGGAACGCCGTCAGGGCACCCATCTCCTCGACCGTGGCGAATTTCTTGTTGGGCTGCTGCGCCAACAACACGTCCCGGATCACCTTCTCCCGCGGCAGGCCGTGGACGCGCGCCTGGTCGTCGATCTGCTTTTCGACCAAGGGCGTCATGACGTAGCCGGGGCAGATGGCGTTGCAGGTGATGCCGTGCTCGGCGCCTTCCAGTGCCACCACCTTGGTCAGCCCGACGATGCCGTGCTTGGCGGCCACGTAGGCGGACTTGAAGGGCGATGCGACCAGGCCGTGCGCGGAGGCGACATTGACGATGCGACCCCACCGCCTCTCTTTCATGCCGGCGAACACCGCGCGGATGGTATGGAATGCCGCGCTCAGGTTGATCGACAGCACAGCGTCCCACTTGGCGACCGGGAACTCCTCGACGGGCGACACGTGCTGGATGCCGGCGTTATTGACCAGGATGTCGACCTTGCCGAACCGGTCGCCGGCGCGGCGCATCATGTCGGCGATGGCGTCGGGCTTGCTCATGTCGGCGCCGTCATAAGCGACGTCGACCGCGTGCGCGTTCGCCATGGCGGCGCGGACGATCTCGATCTCGTGCGGGTCGCCGAAGCCATTGAGCACGATATCGGCACCGTGTGCGGCGAGCGCCTGGGCGATGCCGAGGCCGATGCCACTGGTGGAGCCGGTGACCACGGCCACCCGGCCCGCAAGCCCGTTCGCCTTGTTGCGTCCCATCGAAATCGTCTCCATGGTCATGTTCTCCTTATCGTCTTGGTCGGCGTCGGCCAGGCGTGCCCTGCGTCGGGGGAGGGGCGAGGGGGCGCCGGCCGACGCCGTCGTGCGGTGGTACCGGACCGGGGGGTTGCATCCGGTTGTCCCGCGGCCGTCACAATGGCCGGGATACTGCCGCTTGGAAAATGCCGGCTCGGCATTATTTCCATACCCACGGGCTATCCCACGGGTTATCCAGGCCACGGCTTGCACCGCCCGAGGCCCTCTGGTCTCATGGGTCGGCCGGCAGGCGGCGGACAGCCCCGTAACCGGCGGTGGAGACGGCGCCATGGAGATGCACGAGATTCGCTACTTTCTTGCGGTCTGCGACATCCTCAACTTCACCCGGGCGGCGGAGCGTTGCCACGTCTCGCAGCCCTCGCTCACGCGCGCCGTCCAAAAGCTCGAGGCCGAGCTCGGTGGGTTGCTGTTCCGGCGCGAACGTTCGCTGACGCACATCACCGATCTCGGCCGCCTGGTGCGCCCCCATCTCGAGCGCATCCTGACGGACGCCGACGCGGCCAAGACGACGGCCACCAGCTTCCTCAAGGTCAAGGACGCCCCCCTTCAGCTTGGGGTCATGTGCACCATCGGGCCGCTGCGGTTCGTCGGCTTCCTCGCCAAGTTCCAGCACGACAATCCGGGCGTCGAGCTCACCATGCGGGACGACGCGCTGACGCCGCTGACGGCGGCGCTCCGGCAAGGACACAGCGACATGGCGATCCTGGCGCAGCCCGGGCCCTACGAGGAGCGCTTCGACCCCCATGTGCTTTACCGCGAGAATTTCGTGGTGGCGTTTCCGCCCGGGCACCGTTTCGCCAAGATGAACGCGGTGCGGATCGCCGAAGTCGCGGGGGAAAGCTATCTGTCCCGCATGAACTGCGAGTATTACGACTACCTGAGCGAACTGTGCGAGCGGCGCGACGCGAAGCTGAAGGACGCCTATCGCAGCGATCGCGAGGAGTGGGTGCAGAGCATGGTGATGGCCGGCATGGGCATCTGCTTCCTGCCCGAGTTCTCGCCGCTGCTGCCGGGGCTGCCGACCCGCCGCCTGACCGAGCCGGAGGTCGTGCGCGAGGTCTCCCTGGTGACCGTGAGCGGCCGGCGCTTTTCACCGGCGGTGGCTGCTTTCGTGCGCGCGCTCAAGGCGTACAAGTGGCCGCAGTAGGCGGCTCGGCGTCGCGTTCCGGCTTGCCGGATCGCCGGGCGGGCCGTAAGAACAGGTCTGCCCGATAGAGAGCGGCCATGCGCCCCGCTATGCTCCAATCCGACGATCTGAACCTCGCCCACGGCCTAGAATTCGCCGACCTCTATCGGCCGGAGGGGCTGGAGCGCATCGACGGGCTGTTCCTGACGGCTCTGGCGGCCGGCGACGCGGCGCTTCGCGAGCGGCTTGTCGTCGCCCGCGCCGACCCCGGCGCGCTGTCGGCCGAGGGCGAATCCGACCTGCTGATGGCGCTGGCGCCGCCCCTTGAGGACTTCATCGCCGGATTGTTCGGCATCGAAGCCGAGCTTGCGGCGCTGGCCCGGCGGCACCGCGAGCTCGCACCGCTCCATGCCTGCAAGCGCCTGTTCGTGCAGCGCCGCGCCATGAAGTCGTTGCAGCAGGCGGAAGCGGACGCCATCGACGCGCCGGCGCTCGAAGCCGAGCTCGCCGCCCGGTTCGGCGGCGCGTTCGACGAGCTCGTGTTCGCCCACCGGGTGATGGCTTGGCTCGACGACGAGGCGGCAAACGCCGAGAGCCTGGATCTCGCCGAGCGCTATGCCGCCTGGGCGGCGCTCACCGAGGCGGGCCGCCGGCGCCACGGCAAGGGAATCCTGTTCAAGGCGCCGCACAAGACCGATCCGTACCGTCTGTTGCCGGTCGAGACAGTGGACCGCCACGGCGCGGCGGCGATGCAGTACCCGGCGGACCGCTTGCGCCGGCGCGACGGCTTCAAGCTGACCGACCCGGGCACGGACCTCGCCGGCGCCCTCGACCAGGCGAGCTACTGCATCTTCTGCCACCACCAGGGCAAGGATTCCTGCTCCACGGGCCTCAAGGAGAAGGACGGCCGGTTCAAGAAGACCGTGTTCCAGGTGACGCTCGCCGGCTGCCCGCTCGAGGAGAAGATCTCCGAAATGCACGAGCTGAAGGTGGCCGGCCTGGCGGTGGGGGCGCTCGCCATCGTGGTCGTCGACAACCCGATGGCGGCGGCCACCGGGCACCGCATCTGCAACGACTGCATGAAGGCCTGCATCTACCAGAAGCAGGAACCGGTCGACATCCCGCAGGCCGAGACCCGGACGCTGAAGGACGTGCTAGAGCTGCCCTGGGGGTTCGAGATCTACGGCCTCTTCACGCGCTGGAACCCTCTCAACCTGCGCCATCCGACGGCGAAACGCCCGAGCGGCCGCAAGGTGCTCCTGGTCGGGCTGGGGCCGGCGGGCTTCACGCTCGCCCACTATCTGATGAACGACGGCCACGCGGTGGCCGCCGTCGATGGCCTCAAAATCGAGCCGCTGCCGGCGGAAATTTCCGGGGTGACCCCGATGGGCGAGCGGGTTCTCTTTCGCCCGATCCGCGACGTGCGGACGCTGTACGAATCGCTCGACGACCGCGCGATGGCGGGCTTCGGCGGAGTGGCCGAGTACGGCATCACCGTCCGCTGGGACAAGAATTTCCTCAAGATCGTGCGGCTTCTGCTGGAGCGGCGCGAGGGCTTTGCCATGTTCGGCGGCGTGCGGCTCGGTGGCACGATCGAACTCGAACAGGCGTTCGCCATGGGCTTCGACCACGTGGCGCTGGCGATGGGCGCGGGCAAGCCCACGATCCTGGACCTGCCGGGCGGCTTGGCGCCGGGCGTGCGCGCGGCGTCGGACTTCCTGATGGCGCTGCAGCTGACCGGCGCGGCGAAGAACGCTTCGGTGGCCAACCTCCAGCTTCGGCTGCCCACGGTGGTCGTCGGCGGCGGGCTCACCGCCATCGACGCCGCGACCGAGGCGATGGCGTACTATCCCGTCCAGGTCGAGAAGTTCCTCGGCCGCTACGAGACGCTGGCGGTCGAGCGTGGCGCGGCGGCGGTCCGCCGCGACTGGTCGGCGCCCGAATCCGTCATCGCCGACGAGTTCCTAGAGCATGGGCGGACGATTCGCGCCGAGCGCGCGGCGGCGGCAAGAGAAGGCCGCTTGCCGCGGCTGCGCGAGCTGGTCGATGGCTGGGGGGGTGTCACGATCGCCTACCGCCGGCGGCTCGTCGATGCGCCGAGCTACACCCTGAACCACGAGGAGGTCGGCAAGGCGCTCGAGGAGGGCATCCGCTTCGCCGAGGGCCTGACGCCCGTGAAGGTGGCGGTGGACGCCGACGGCTACGCCGCCGCCGTCGAGTTCAAGGCGGCGGACGGCCCGACGACGCTCTCCGCCCGCGCCGTGCTGGTCGCCGCCGGGACGAGGCCGAACACGGTCCTGGCGCGCGAGGACCCGGCCGTTGCGCTCGATGGCGCCTACTTCCAGGCGGTGGACGAGGCCGGCCGGCCGGCGACCCCGGAGAAGCTCGCCAAGCCGGCGGTCGTGCGCGTGTTGCAGCAGGTCCGCCCCGACGGCCGCGCCGTGAGCTTCTTCGGCGACCTGCACCCGTCCTTCGCCGGCAACGTGGTGAAGGCGATGGCGAGCGCCAGGTTTGGCTGGCCCGTGATCGCGCGCTCTCTGATGGCGCGGCCGCCGGCCGTGCCCGAGACGCCGGAAGCCTTGTTCCAGCGGCTCAACCGCGAGCTGCGCGCCCGCGTCCATGAAGTGAACCGGCTCACCCCCAGCATCGTCGAGGTCGTGGTCGAGGCGCCGCGGGCCGCCCGCAACTTCCATCCGGGCGAGTTCTACCGTCTGCAGAACTACGAGGCGTTCGCCCAGCGCGCGGACGGCACCGTGCTCGCCATGGAAGGCATCGCGCTGACCGGCGCCTGGGTCGATGGCGAACGAGGGCTGGTCGGCACCATCGTCCTGGAGATGGGCGGCTCGTCCGACCTCTGCATGCTGCTGCACCCCGGCGAGCCGGTGGTGCTCATGGGTCCGACCGGCCATCCGACCGCGACGCCGGCGGGCGAGACGGTGCTGTTGGCGGGGGGCGGCCTCGGCAACGCGGTCTTGCTGTCGATCGGGCGGGCCTTGCGCGCCGCCGGATCGCGGGTGCTCTACTTCGCCGGCTACAAGCGGATGCAGGACCGCTACAAGGTGGCGGAAATCGAGGCAGCCTCGGACGCCGTGGTGTGGGCCTCGGACGAGGCGCCCGGATTCCAGCCCGGCCGGCCGCAGGACCGCGCCGGCGTGGGTAACATCGTCGACGTCATGGTGGCGTACCAGGAGGGCCGGCTGGGCGCGCGCCCGATCGACCTCGCCGAGGTCGATCGCATCATCGCCGTCGGGTCCGATGCCATGATGGGCGCGGTGGCCGCGGCCCGGCACGACGCCTTGAAACGGTGGCTCAAACCGGGTCACCGGGCGGTCGCCAGCATCAACTCGCCGATGCAGTGCATGATGAAGGAGGTCTGCGCCCAGTGCCTGCAGATTCACCGCGACCCGGCGACGGGCGAGGAACGGGTGGTGTTCTCCTGCTTCGACCAGGACCAGCCGATGGACCGGGTGGATTTCCGCTGCCTGGCGGGGCGCCTCGGGCAGAACAGCGTACAGGAGAAGCTGAGCGCGCTGTGGATCGACCGCTGTCTCGTCGCTCTCGACCGGCGCCGCGTGGCGGCGGAGTAGCGGACGCCATCGGTCGCGCAATTGAGCCGGGGTGCCCGCGCCACGACATTCCGCCTTGCCGCCGCGCCATGTGATATCATGGCCGGCAAGAAGGTGTCCGATGACAAGCGATGACAATCTCCTCCAGAGGATCACCATCGATCCTCGCATATTTGGCGGCAAGCCGATCATTCGCGGTCGGCGCCTCGCGGTCGAGCACGTGTTGGCGATGCTGGCGGCCGGGGACGATCCGCAGACCATCCTGCGCGGCTACGACTGGCTCGAACCGGACGACATCCGGGCGTGCATCGCCTACGCCCATCGCCTCGTCGCGCATGAACGAGTGGAACCGCCCGTCACCGGCGGCGCTGCTTGAAACTCCTTCTCGATAGCTGCGTTTGGGGACTCGCGATGACCGATCTCCAAGCCGCCGGGCATGACGTGAAGCGGATCGAGGACTGGCCGGCGGACCCAGGCGA
The DNA here is from genome assembly GCA_964411425.1 of uncultured Rhodospirillaceae bacterium. GTDB lineage: Bacteria > Pseudomonadota > Alphaproteobacteria > Dongiales > Dongiaceae > CAYPKW01. The sequence goes on along the minus strand of CAYPKW010000008.1, from coordinate 15,962 downwards.
CGAAGCAATCCTCTCGGTTGCGGGTGGCGAGAGCAGAGTTCTGGTGACCCTGGACAAGGATTTCGGCACGATGATCATTGTTCGCAATCTCCCGCATGCTGGCATCGTTCGTCTTGTGGGGGTCCCGGCTGGTCGCCAGGCCGCTGTCTGCCTGGCGGTTTTGGCCCGATATGGCGACGAGTTGAAAACAGGCGCGATCGTGACCGTGGAGCCGGGTCGCGTTCGCGTCCGCGCTTCCTCGCGCCCGACGCCGCTTGCTTTCGCGCGATGACAGTACAAATTCGTCCGGCACAAGAAAGCGACCTCACTGCCGCATGTGAGGTCATGTATCGCAGCCTCGTCGATCTGGAGCGTCGTCACGGCTTCGAGGGTCCAGCCGGCGTTGCCGGCCCGGAGTTCCATTCATTCTCCTTGCGCGACGACCCAGCGGGCGTCTGGGTAGCCGACGACAATGGCCGGGTGGTCGGCATTGGCTTCAGCTGGGTGACCGGCCCGCTCTGGTTTCTCGCCAACCTGTTCGTCCTCCCGGAATACCAGGGCCGGGGCGTTGGCAATGCGCTGATGCAACGCACGCTCGAACACGCGCGGGTGAACAAAGTCGAAAACCGGGCATTGATCTCCTTTGCCTACAATCGTGTGTCAATCGGCCTCTACGTGAGGCATGGTCTCTTTCCGCGCATGCCGCTCTACATGGTGAGTGCGCCGCGCGACGCTCTGGCACGGCGGATAAAAATCGAAGGGCTTCGCTGGCGCGCTCTCACCGACAGTGCAGCCGATATGGATGCAGTCGACCGGGTCGATGGCGCCGCGGTTGGTTTCGCGCGCTCGAAGCAGCACCATTTCCTTGTTCAACAGTCAGCGCTGACCGGCATGGCGTTTGAGGACGCAAGGAATGCGGGTTATGCGTACGTCTCATCGGATGGCCACATCGGCCCGCTTGCCGTTTCCGAGCCGGCCATCTTCGTGCCTGCGCTCCATGCGGCTCTCCGGCTGGCTGCGGCAGGAAAGTCGGAGAACGTCTCCGCATTCCTGCCGGGCCTGAACGAACCGGCCATGTCACTTGCGCTCAGCCTCGGCATGCGCCTTGGCAGACCGATGGTCCTCCTTTCTTCCCGGAGCTTCGGCGACTGGAGCAAGCACTTGCCTTGCCACCCCGGGCTGTTGTGAAGGCTTCGCGGCCGGAACGGTTTCGCAGGCGGTGACCGTTTCGCTCGCCGGCTGATCGGGCGGTCGTGCCCGCCGCATGTCGCGGCCGCGCCATCCTTGGTCGCCGGGGGCGAAGCGCGCCGTCGTCGGCGGCGTTAACGGTGGCATAGGCGGCTCGAGGCCCTGACCCGCATGACCGACACGCCCACCACCTTGGTCATCGCCTGCGGCGCGCTGGCGCGCGAAATCCTGGCGCTCGCCGACGCCAACGGTTGGCGCGGCCTGGCGCTCAGTTGCGTGCCCGCCCACTACCACAACACTCCGCAGAAGATCCCCGAGGCGGTGCGCGCCAAGATCCGCGAGAACCGGGGGCGCTACGACCGCATCTTGGTGGCCTATGGCGACTGCGGCACCGGCGGGCTACTCGACCGGGTGCTGGAGGAGGAGGGAGTGGCGCGAATCGCCGGGCCGCACTGCTACGAATTCTATATGGGCGCGACCGACTTCGCGGCGCTGGCGGAGCAGGAGCCCGGCTGCTTCTTCCTCACCGACTACTTGGTGCGCCACTTCGACCGGCTGATCCTCGAGGGTCTCGGGATCGATCGCCATCCGGAGCTGCGCGACGACTATTTCCGCAACTACACCGCGTTGGTGTATCTCGCCCAGACCGAGGACGACGAGCTGTGCCGGCGTGCCGAGGCGGCCGCCCGGCGCCTCGGCCTCGAGTATCGGTATCGTTTCACCGGTTATGGCGAGCTGGCGCCTTTCCTCGCCGCGGACGCAGAGCGAGCTCGCTGATGGCCCAGCTCACCGTGCTCTATTGGCGCGACATCCCCGCGCAGGTGATCGCGAAACAGGGCCGCGTCGCCGCCAAGCGCCAGCTTGCCGAGCGCTTCGAGAAGGCGATCGACCGCGCCGCCATGAAGGCCGGGCTGCGCGACACCGATTCCTACCTGGCCGAATGGCGCCGCGCCGATCCGGCGCCCTGCGGCGACGACCTGGAGGCCGAGGCCGCCGCCGCCGCCCTGCGCCTGGAAGCGGAGTATTCCGACGAGCGCCTGGCCGGCCTCGTCGCCTCGGGCGGGATCGACCGCCGATGAGCGAGGCCTTGCCCGACGCCGGCGCGGCGCCGGTGCAGCGCTCGGCTGGCCGGCTCGAGGCCCTGCTGCGCGCCGGCAGCTTCGCGGTCACCGCCGAGACTTCGCCCCCCGACGCCGGCGGCGCCGAGCCGCTCTTGGCGCGCGCCCTATGCCTCAGGGGCCTGGCGGACGCCGTCAACGTGACCGACGGCGCCGGCGCCAGGGCGCATATGTCGGCGCTGGCCGCCGCAGCGCTGCTGGCGCAAAATGGTATCGAGCCGGTGCTGCAGTTCACCGTGCGCGACCGCAACCGGCTCGCCTTGCAAGGCGACCTGCTGGGGGCCGCGGCGCTCGGTATCCCGAACATCCTCTGCCTGCACGGCGACGACGTGCGGGCGGGCGACCAGCCCGAGGCCAAGCCGGTGGCGGACATCGACAGCCGGGAATTGATGCGCACCGCCCGGCGCATGCGCGACGAGGGCACGTTTCCATCGGGACGCGCCATCGATCCGCGCCCGCGCCTGTTCATCGGCGCCGCCGACACGCCGCTGGACCCGAAGCCCGGTTGGCGTCCGGATGGGCTCGAAGCCAAGATCGACGCTGGCGCCGACTTCGTGCAGACGCAGTTCTGCTTCGACATCGCCATGCTGCGCCGCTATCTCGCCTGGCTCGCCGACCATGGGCTGACCGAGCGGCTGTTCGTCATCGTCGGCGTCGGCCCGCTCGCCTCGGCCAAGTCGGCGCGCTGGATGAATGAGAACTTGTTCGGCGTCGGCATCCCGGAATCGATTATCGAGCGGCTGGAGCGGGCGGCCGACCAGCGCGCGGAGGGCCGGCGCATCTGCGTCGAGCTGCTGCAGGAGCTGGCCCTGACGCGGCATGTTGCCGGCGCGCACCTGATGGCCCCGCGCCGGGAATCCGCGATCGCCGAGACGATCGCGCTCGCGGGCGTGCGCGGGCGGAAGGCCGCCTGAGGCGCGACATGTACGCCGTTCGCCTGTGGTCGGTGCGCCATGCGCGCGCGTTGGAGCTTTGCTACGCGGCCCTGGAATGGACGCTCATGCGCCTCGATCCTGTGTTCCGGCGGATCGGCTACCGGCGCTTGGAACGGCCGATGGCCGCGCTCGAGAAGGGCGTGAAGGGCCTCTTGTTCGACTGCCAGATGTGCGGGCGCTGCGCCTTGTCCCAGACCGGAATGTCCTGCCCCATGAACTGCCCGAAGTCCTTGCGGAACGGGCCCTGCGGGGGCGTGCGCGCCGACGGCTGCTGCGAGGTGAAGCCCGAGATGCGGTGCGTCTGGGTGCAGGCTTGGGAAGGGGCCCGGCGCATGCGCCAAGGCATGACCATCCTCGAGCTGCAGCAGCCGGTGGATCACAGCCGCAAAGGCAGCTCGACTTGGCTGAGGGTGGTGCGGGAGGCGCAGGCTCCAGGCGGCGGCAAGACGTGACGCCGGAACTCATCGACCCGGGCGAGCCCTTGGCGCCGCTGCCCGGCCACAGCTCGCGTGGCCGCCTCGAGCGCGTGCTGCGCTCCGACAGATTCGCGGTGACGGCGGAGCTCAATCCGCCCGATTCGGCCGACCCGCGCGAGGTGTACGAGCGCGCCCTCGTGCTATCGGAGGTGTGCGACGCGATCAACGCCACCGACGCCTCCGGCGCCAACACCCACATGTCGAGCGTCGGCATCTGCTCGCTGCTCACCCGCGTCGGCTACGCCGTCATCATGCAGATCTCCTGCCGCGACCGGAACCGCATCGCCATCCAGGGCGACGTGCTTGGGGCCGCCGCCATGGGGGTGCAGAACATCCTGTGCCTCACCGGCGACGGGGTGCAGGCCGGCGACCAGCCGGGCGCCAAGCCGGTGTTCGACCTCGACAGCATCTCGCTGCTGGAGACCATCCGCACCATGCGCGAGGAACGCCGTTTCCTGTCGGGCCGCGGGATCACCGTGCCGCCGCAGGTGTTCCTTGGCGCCGCCGCCAACCCCTTCGCGCCGCCCTACGACTATCGCGCCCCGCATCTGGGCAAGAAAGTGGCCGCCGGCGCCCAGTTCGTACAGACGCAGTACTGCTTCGACATGACGCTGTTGCGTCAGTTCATGACGCAGGCGCGCGATCTGGGCCTGCACGAACGGTGCTTCATCCTGGTCGGCGTGGGGCCGCTGGCCTCGGCCAGGGCGGCGCGCTGGATGCGCGGCCACGTGCCCGGCGTTCATGTCCCGGACCCGGTAATCGCCCGCCTGGAAGGGGCCGCGGACCAGAAGCGCGAAGGCAGGCAACTCTGCATCGAGTTGATTCAGGAGATCCGCGAGATGGAAGGCGTGGCCGGCGTGCACGTGATGGCCTATCGTCAGGAGGAGCTGGTGTCCGAGATCATCGCCGCCTCGGGCGTCCTGCATAACCGCCAGCGCAAGGGCGTCCCCGCGGCACGGGAGTAGAGAGAGATGACCGACACCGTCTTGAGCTCCGCCAGCAGGGAGGTCGTGATCGGCTTCGAGCGCCCGTTCGTGCTGATCGGCGAGCGCATCAATCCCACGGGCCGCAAGCTGCTGGCCGCCGAGATGGCGGCGGGCGACTACTCCCGCGTCAGGGCCGACGCGCTGGCCCAGGTCGAGGCCGGCGCGCACATGCTCGACGTCAACGCCGGCATCCCGATGGCCGACGAACCTCGCATACTGGCCGAGGCGATTCAGCTCGTGCAGTCACTCACCGACGTGCCGCTGTCGATCGACTCCTCGATCGTGGCGGCACTCGAGGCGGGACTTGCTGTGTACAAAGGGAAACCGCTGGTGAACTCGGTGACCGGCGAGGAGGAACGGCTCGAGGTGGTGCTGCCGCTGGTCAGGAAATACGGCGCCGCGGTGGTCGCCATCTCCAACGACGAGACCGGCATTTCCGAAGACCCGGACGTGCGCTTCGAGGTGGCGAGGAAGATCGTGCAGCGCGCCGCCGACCACGGGATTCCCTATTCCGACATCGTGGTCGATCCGCTGGTCATGCCGGTGGGTGCCTTGAACGAGGCCGGGCGCTCGGTGTTCCGCCTGGTGCGCCGGCTGCGCGAGGAGCTCAAAGTGAACACCACTTGCGGTGCTTCCAACTTCAGCTTCGGGCTGCCCAACCGGCATGAATTGAACGCCTCGTTCCTGTCCATGCTGATCGGCGCCGGCATGACCTCGGCCATCACCAACCCGCTGCACGCGGAGGAGACGAGCGCGATCGCGGGCGCCGACGTGGCCATGGGCCACGATCCCAACTGCATGCGCTGGATCCAGAGGTTCCGCGAGCCGGCGGCGGCCGGCGAGGAAGGGGCGGGGCGGCGCGGGCGCGAGGGCCGGCGCCGGCGGGCCTAGAATCGATGAGCCCCGGCGCTTCCCAGACCGACGCCCTTATCGTGTTCATGCCCTCGGGCCGGCGCGGGCGCTTCCCGCTCGGCACGCCCGTCCTGCAAGCGGCGCGCAGCCTTGGCGTCGACATCGACTCGGTGTGCGGCGGGCGCGGCATCTGCGGGCGCTGCCAGGTGGAGGTGAGCGAGGGCCAGTTCGCCAAGCTGGCGGTCGTCTCGCGCCTCGACCATCTGACCCCGTTCGGCGAGGTGGAGCGGCGCTATGCCGAACGGCGCGGCCTGGCTTCCGGCCGGCGCCTGTCCTGTTCGAGCCAATTGCAGGGCGACATCGTCATCGACGTGCCGCCCGACAGCCAGGTGCACAAGCAGGTGGTGCGCAAACGCCCGGAGATGCGGGCGATCGAGATCGACCCGGTGGTGCGGCTGCACTACGTCGAGGTGATCGAGCCCAACATGCACGATCCGAGCGGCGATTTGAGGCGCCTCGAGCAGGCGCTGGAGGCGCAGTGGGGGCTCGCCGGCCTCAGTTGCGACCTGCGCGTGATCCAGGGCCTGCAGGACGCGCTGCGCCGGGGCCAATGGACGGTAACCGTGGCGGTGCACATGGACAGCCAGATCACCGCCGTGTGGCCGGGCTTCCATGACCGCGCCTTCGGGCTCGCGGTCGACGTGGGCTCGACCACGGTGGCGGGCCATCTCTGCGATCTGGCGAGCGGCCAGGTGGTAGCCTCCGCCGGCCTCATGAACCCGCAAATCCGCTTCGGCGAGGACCTGATGAGCCGCGTGTCCTACGTCATGATGAACCCGGGCGGCGGGGCCGAGATGACCAAGGCCGTGCGCGCGGCGATCAACCGGCTCGCCGCCCAGGTGGCGGCCGAGGCCGGCGTCGCCGTCGAGGACATCCTGGAGGTGACCTTCGTCGGCAACCCGATCATGCACCATCTGCTGCTCGGCATCAGCCCGGTGGAGCTCGGCGGGGCGCCGTTCGCGCTCGCCACCGATACCGCGATCACGCTGTGGGCGACCGAGATCGAGCTCAGCGTTCATCCCAACGCCCGCATTTTCGTGCTGCCCTGCATCGCGGGGCACGTCGGGGCCGATACCGCCGGCGTGCTGCTCTCCGAATCGCCGCACCAGTCGGACGAGATGACCCTGATCGTCGACGTCGGCACCAACGCCGAGCTGGTGCTGGGCAACCGCCATCGCCTGCTCGCCGCGTCCTCGCCCACCGGACCCGCCTTCGAGGGCGCCCAGATCTCCTGCGGCCAGCGTGCCGCCCCCGGCGCCGTCGAGCGCGTGCGCATCGACAAGGAGACGCTGGAGCCGCGCCTCAAGGTGATCGGGTCCGACAAGTGGTCGGACGAGCCGGGATTCGCGGAAGAGACGGCCGGGATCGGCGTCACCGGCGTGTGCGGCTCCGGCATCATCGAGGCGCTGGCTGAGATGTACCTCGCCGGCATCATCGACCGGAACGGGGTCGTCGACGGCGCGGCCGCCGCCAGGAGCCCGCGCGTCGAGCCGGAGGGCCGCACGTTCTCCTATCTGCTGCACGACGGGCCGCCGACTTTACGCATCACCCAGAGCGACGTGCGCGCGATCCAGCTCGCCAAGGCGGCGCTCTATGCCGGGGCGCGGTTGCTGATGGACCGCATGGGGGTGGAGAAGGTCGAGCGGGTGACGCTCGCCGGCGCCTTCGGCAGCCACATCGACGGCAAGTACGCCATGATCCTCGGCATGTTCCCGGACTGCGATCTCGCCAAGGTGACGTCGGCGGGGAACGCCGCCGGGACGGGTGCCCGCATCGCGCTGTTGAACCGCCAGGCGCGGGCCGAGATCGCGGCCCTGGTGCGCCGGGTGGAGAAGGTGGAGACGGCGGTCGAGCCGCGCTTCCAGGAGCATTTCGTCGAGGCGATGGCGATTCCGCACAAGACGGCGGCCTATCCGCATTTGCGCGCGGCCGTCGTCCTGCCGCCGCCGAAGGAACCCGACGACGCCGCCCGGCGCCGGCGCCGGCGCGGCGCGCTGGCTGAGGCGCAAAATCCTTTGACAGGCGGGGCGCGCCCGCTATAGTCCCGCGCGCCCGTTTTTCCCTTTATTCTTCGAGCGTTCGACATGTTCGCACTCGTCAGGACCGGCGGCAAACAGTACCGCGTCGCCGCGGGCGACAGGATCGCCGTCGAGCGTCTGCCGGGCGTGGCGGGCGTGCTCGTCGAGCTCACCGACGTGCTGATGGTGAGCGACGGTGCCGGCGCCACCATCGGTGCGCCGCTCGTCGCCGGCGCCAGCGTGGCGGCCACGGTGCTGGAGCAGAAGCGCGCCGACAAGGTACTCATCTTCAAGAAGAAGCGCCGGCACAACTATCGGCGCAAGCGCGGCCATCGCCAGTATCTGACCGTCCTCCAGGTGACCGAGATCCTGACCGACGGGCGCCGGCCGCAAGCCGTGGCACCGGCCGTGACGACGCCCGAGGAAACCGGCGAGAAGATGCCGCCGGCGAAGAAGGCCGCGCCCAAGAAGGCGGCGGCGAAACCGGTCGCAAGCAAGCGCGCGGCGAAGAAGCCGGCGCCGAAGAAGCCCGGCAAGAAGAGCTGAGGAGTAGCGAGCCATGGCCCACAAGAAAGCAGGCGGCAGCTCTCGCAACGGCCGCGATTCCGCCGGCCGGCGACTGGGCGTCAAGAAGTTCGGCGGCGAGATCGTCGTGCCGGGCAACATCCTGGTGCGCCAGCGCGGCACCAAGTTCCACCCGGCCGCCAATGTCGGGATCGGGCGCGACCACACGCTGTTCGCCACCCTCGGCGGGGCGGTGACGTTTCGCCGCGGCGCGGGCGGGCGCCTGCTGGTCTCGGTGAAGCCGACGACCTAAAGTTGGTGGCGCGCCGGCACCCGATCGGGGGAACCGGGGCGTTTCCCCAACGCGGGGCCGGGCCATGAAGTTTCTCGACGAGGCGAAGGTGTATGTGCGCAGCGGCGCCGGCGGCGCCGGCTGCGTCGGCTTCCGACGCGAGAAGTTCATCGAGTTCGGCGGCCCGGACGGGGGCAACGGTGGGCGCGGCGGCGACATTTACGCCACAGCGGTCGAGAACCTCAACACCCTCATCGACTACCGCTACCGGCAGCACTTCAAGGCCGGGCGCGGCGGCCACGGCATGGGCAAGAACCGCAGCGGGGCCGCCGGGGGCTCGATCGTCCTCAACATCCCGGTGGGGACCCAGATCCTGTCCGACGACAAGTCGCCGCTGGCCGACCTGACCCGCCCCGGCATGCGGGTGCTGCTGGCGCGAGGCGGCGACGGCGGGCGCGGCAACGCCCATTTCAAGTCCGCCACCAACCGGGCGCCGCGGCGCGCCGAGCCGGGCTGGCCGGGCGAGGAGCGCTGGCTGTGGCTGCGCCTGAAGCTCATCGCCGACGCCGGCATCGTGGGCCTGCCTAACGCCGGCAAGTCGACGCTGCTCGCCGCCGTGAGCCGGGCGCGCCCCAAGATCGCCGACTACCCCTTCACCACGTTGAAGCCCCAGCTCGGCGTCGTCGGGACCGACGGCAACGAGTTCGTGCTGGCCGATCTGCCGGGCCTCATCGAGGGCGCGCATCGGGGACTGGGGCTGGGCGACCGCTTCCTCGCCCACGTCGAGCGTTGCGGGGTCCTGGTCCACCTGGTGGACGGCACGGCCGAGGACGTGGCGGGGGCCTACCGCGCGGTTCGCGCCGAGCTAGCGCTGTACAGCGCGGCGCTCGCCGCCAAGCCCGAGATCGTCGCGCTCAACAAGTGCGACGCGATTGCCGCCCGGGCCATCGCGGCCAAGAGAAAGGCGCTGGCCGCCGCGGCCGGCCGGGCGTCGCCGGTGATGGCGGTGTCGGGCGTCGCCGGCAAGGGCGTGCCGGCGTTGTTGCGCGCCGTCTTCGCCGCGGTCGTGCGGCATCGCGCGGCGTCGGCGGTGGAGCCAGCGTCGTGAGAGGCAGCCGATCGGAGCGGGCCGCGGCCGGCCTCGCCGGCGCCAGCCGGATCGTGGTCAAGATCGGCTCCGCGCTGCTCGTGGACGAGGACAGCGGGGCGCTCAGGCGGCGCTGGCTCGACGCGCTCGGCGACGACGTGGCGGCGGCCCGCGCGCGCGGGCAGGAGGCGATCATCGTGTCCTCCGGCGCCATCGCCGTCGGGCGGCGCCATCTCGACCTCGTCGGCAAGACGCTGAAACTCGAAGAGAAGCAGGCGGCGGCGGCGACCGGACAGATCAGACTCGCGCACGCCTATCAGGAGACGCTGGCGCGCCACGGCATCACGGTGGCGCAGGTGCTGCTGACCCTGGGCGACACCGAGGAGCGCCGCCGCCACTTGAATGCCCGCGGCACGCTCTCGACCCTGCTCAAGCTAGGCGCCGTGCCGGTCATCAACGAGAACGACACGGTGGCGACCGCCGAGATCCGCTTCGGCGACAACGACCGCTTGGCGGCGCGCGTCGCCGCCATGATCAGCGCCGATGCCCTCGTGCTGTTCTCCGACATCGACGGCCTCTACACCGCCGATCCGCGCCGCGACCCTTCGGCCAACCTCGTGCCCGAAGTACGCGAGATCACGCCGGAGATCGAGGCCATGGCCGGCGCGGCGCCGCCCGGCTACAGCTCCGGCGGCATGGTGACGAAGCTCGCGGCCGCGCGCATCGCGCTCGCCGCCGGCTGCCGCATGGCGATCGCCGATGGCCGGCGGCTCCATCCGCTCCAGGCTCTCTTCGACGGCGCACCCTGCACCTGGTTCCTGCCGCATGCCTCGCCCTTGACCGCGCGCAAGAAGTGGATCGCGGGAGCGTTGCGGCCCGAGGGCGCGCTCACCGTCGACGACGGCGCGCTGGCGGCGCTCAAGTCCGGCAAGAGCCTGTTGCCGGCGGGCGTCGTCGAGGTCGCCGGACGGTTCCAGCGCGGCGACGCCGTGCGCGTGGTGGACCGCCGGGGCCGCGAGGTGGCGCGCGGGCTCAGCGCCTACTCGGCCGCCGACGCCGAGGCAATCAGAGGCCACAAGAGCCGTGAAATCGAGACGCTGCTCGGCTACCGTGGCCGCGACGAGATGATCCATCGGGACGATCTGGTGCTAATTTGACCGGCATGAAACAGGCAACGGCCGGCGAGCGCATCGATCTGGCGGCGCAAATGCGTGCCATCGGGCGGGCGGCGCGGGCCGCGGCGGGCGTGCTCGCGCACGCGCCGGCAACCACGAAGGCGGCAGCGCTCTCCGCGGCCGCCTCGGCTCTACGGCGTGGGGCCCCGGCGGTCCTCGCCGCCAACGCCCGCGACCTCGCGGAGGCGCGGGGCCTGTCCAACGCGCTCACCGACCGCCTGCGTCTCGACACCGGTCGGGTGGAGGCAATGGCCGACGGCCTCGACGAGATCGCGGCGCGCGCCGACCCGATCGGCGCGGTGCTGGCGGAATGGACGCGGCCCAACGGGCTCGTCATCCAGCGCGTCAGGGTGCCCCTGGGGGTGGTCGCGATCATCTACGAATCGCGGCCGAACGTGACGGCGGACGCCGGCGCGCTGTGCCTCAAGTCGGGCAACGCGGCCATCCTGCGCGGCGGCTCGGAGAGTTTCCATTCCTCGACCGCGATCGTGGGATGCCTCGGCGAGGGTCTCGGCGCGGCGGGGCTGCCGGATGCAGCGATTCAGCTCGTGCCGACGCGGGAGCGCGCGGCGGTGGGCCACTTGCTCGCGCTCTCCGATTGCATCGACGTGGTGGTGCCGCGCGGCGGGCGCGGGCTCATCGAGCGGGTGCGCCAGGAGGCGCGCATGCCGGTGATCGCGCATCTAGAGGGCATCAACCACACCTATGTCGACCGCGCCGCCGACCCCCTGAAGGCGCGGCGGATCGTGCTCAACGCCAAGATGCGGCGCCCGGGCGTCTGCGGCGCGACGGAGACGCTGCTCGTCGATCGAGCGGCAGGCAACCTGCTGCCGGCCATCCTCGACGATCTCATCGCCGCCGGCTGCGAGGTGCGGGGCGACGAGGCCGCGCGGGCGCTCGACGCCCGCGTCAGGCCCGCGAGCGAGGCGGACTGGGACACCGAGTACCTGGACGCCATCCTTGCGGTGAAGCTGGTCGACGGCGTCGAGGGCGCGCTCGGCCACATCGCCCGCCACGGCTCGCGCCACACCGAGGCGATCGTCACCGAGGACGCCGCGGCGGCCGAGCGGTTCCTGCGGGAAGTCGACGCCGCCATCGTGATGGTGAACGCCTCGACCCAGTTCGCCGACGGGGGCGAGTTCGGCATGGGGGCGGAGATCGGCATCTCGACCTCGCGGCTCCCCCCACGCGGGCCGGTCGGCGCCGACGAGCTCACGAGCTACAAGTACGTGCTGCGCGGCACCGGCCAGGTGAGGCCGTAAGGGGCGGGCCGGGAGGCTTTCGCCCCGTCGGATACCAGCCATCGCGCCGCTGCCGCCGCGCCTGTTGACCGCCGGCGCCGGCGCGGCTATCGTCATCTTACATTCGTCTTACCGAGGTGCGGCGCCATGGCGCGGACGCGGTTGTCCAGCAAGGGACAGGTGATCATCCCGAAGGCGGTGCGCGAGCGGCACGGCTGGGGGCCCGGGGTCGAGCTCGAGGTCGAGGAGCGGGGCGATACAGTGGTTCTGCGCGCCAGCGGGCGGTTTCCCCGCACCACGATCGGCGAGGTGCGCGGTTGCCTGAGATACAGGGGGCCGCGGGTCACGATCGAGCAGATGGACGAGGCCGTCCGCGCCGAGGCGCGACGGCGGCGATGATCGCGGTCGACACCAACGTCGTCGTCAGGTTGCTGGCCGAGGATGACAAGGCGCAGGCCGACCGCGCCGAGTCCGTGCTGCGGAGTGGGGCCGTTATTGTGCCTAAGACCGTGCTGCTGGAGACCGAATGGGTGCTACGCGGCGCCTACGGTATTGCAGGCGCCGACATCGCGGCGGGGCTGCGCCGGCTTCTGGGCCTTGCCGGCGTCGCGGCCGAGGATGCGCCGGCCGTCGCGCGGGCGTTGGACTGGTACGAGGGAGGCCTCGACTTCGCCGATTCGCTGCACCTCGCTTCGAGCGGCCCGGCGCGGCGCTTCGCCACCTTCGATGGGGCGCTCGCACGCCGGGCCAAGACGCTCGCCGGCGCGCCGGCAGTGGTCGATGCGTAAGGCGGCGCCGACGGGATCGCGTTCGTGATGGACGAAGGCCCCCGCCCCCGCCTGCCTTATCCGCCCCGCAAGCGGCGTTGGGCGTTGGCGCCCGAGGAGACGCCGCAACTGCGGCGCGGGCGCAAGATCGGGATCCTGGGCGGCTCGTTCAATCCGGCGCATGAGGGCCACCGGCGGATCAGCCTAGAGGCCCTGAAGCGGCTTGGCCTCGACGAGGTGTGGTGGCTGGTGAGCCCGCAGAACCCGTTGAAGCCCAGGGCGGGCATGGCCGATTTCCTCAGCCGGATGAAGGGCGCCCGGGCGCTGGCGCGCCATCCACGCATCCGGGTGTCCGACGTCGAAAGGCGCCTCGGCACACGCTTTACCGCCGACACGCTGCGCCGGCTCGCTCGCCGCTTTCCGCGCCTGCGCTTCGTATGGTTGATGGGGGCCGACAATCTCCTGCAGATCGCCCAATGGAAGGACTGGCGGCGAATATTTCAAACGGTCCCGGTTGCGGTCTTCGCACGGCCCGCCTATTCTTTACGGGCATCGGGCGCCAAGGCGGCGAGCCGCTTCGCCGCCGCTCGGTTGCGCGAGGAGGCGGCTCGCGGGTTGGCGGAACGCCGCCCGCCCGCCTGGGTGTTCGTGCACGGCCGCCTAAGTCCGCAGTCGGCCAGCGCGATCCGGGCCCGGCGCAGATGAGACGTTCGAGAACCAAAGAAGGGTGAGAGCCATAGCACGCGAGACCAGGCCCCGGACCGCGACCCGCCGGGGCAAGACCATCGGGAAAGGCCGGCGCGCCGTCTCGAACCTGCTCGGCATCGTCGAGAGCTCGCTCGACGACGACAAGGCCGAGGACATCGTCGTCATCGACCTGCACGGAAAATCAACCATCGCCGATTACATGGTCATCGCCACCGGGCGCTCGCAGCGCCAGGTGGGCGCCATGGCCGACCACATCGGCGCCCGGCTCAAGGCCAAGGGCGTCGCCCATGTCAGCGTCGAGGGCGCGCGGGTCGGCGACTGGGTGCTGGTCGACGGCGGCGACGTCGTCGTGCACCTGTTCCGGCCCGAGGTGCGCCGCCACTACAACCTGGAGAAGATGTGGGCCATGCACTGGCCGGAGCCGGACCACGCCGCGGCGATCGGCTGAACCGCATGTCATTCGGGCGGTGACGCGCTACGGCGCCTGGCTGACGCTGCTGGCTCGCGATCCGGGGCACCTGCGCCGGGCGCCGGCGCCCGCCTTTTGGGCGCTGGCGCCGCACTATGTCGGCCAGTTCAACGACACCTCGTGCTCGGTCGCGTCCGCGACAATGCTGGTGAACGCGGTTCGCGGAACGCGACTTGCCGGCGCGGAAAAGGCGGCGAGCCAGGAGGAATTGCTGGCGCGGGTGGCCGACCCCGCATGGACCGCCGGATGCGCCAGCAGCGAAGGGCGCGGGGTGAGCCTGGCCGAGATCGGGCCGCTGCTGGGGAAGGCGTTCCTCGCCTACGACATCGTGGGTGCTACGCTCGAAACGGTGCCGGTCGAGCAGGCCTGCGCCGCCGGCGCGGCCTTCCGGCAAGCGCTCGCACGCATGGAATCGACGCCCGGCCGCCTGATGCTGGTCAACTTCCTGTCCGGCGCGGTGTACGGCGCCGGCGAGTATGGGCACTTCTCGCCGCTCGGCGCGTTCGAGGCCGAGCGCGATCGGCTGCTCGTGCTCGACGTCGACCGCGGCTGGTACGAGCCCTATTGGGCGCCGGTGGAAACGATGCTTGCCGCCATGGCGACGGTGAGCCCGATCGACGGCGCCCGGCGCGGCTACGTCACCGTAACACTACCGACGCTCAACCCTCATTCGCCTTGAAGGCGTCGATCGCCGCCTTGAGCTCGGCGTATTCCTCGCACTTCATGGCGCAGGCGGAACCCAGCACCGCGAGCCGTTCCTCGGCCTTCGCCACGTCCTTCATCTCGAGATAGAGTTCGCCCAGATACTCGTTGGCGCCCTTGTGCTTCGGGTCGATCTCGAGCGCCTGGGTGTAGTAGCCGAGCGCCTTGTCCTTGTTGCCGAGCTTGCGGTGGCTGTAGCCGAGCAGGTTGAGGGCGTCGGCGTTGTCGGATTCGACCGCCAGCACGTCCTGCAACAACAGGATGGCGCCGCGGTAGTTGTTGAGTTCGATCTTCTCCCAAGCGCTCGCCAGGTCCCGGTTGATGGCCGCGGACGACGTTCCGCCGCCGCCTGCGCCGCCGCCTCCGCTGCTCGCCCCGCCGCCGCCGGCGGCCAACGCCACGCCCGCCGCCGGTGCCAGAGCGAAAGCCACCACCACGGCGACGAGATGCCACGGACTCTTTAGCTTGCGCATGGTTCTCCTCCCAAACATTGCAACCGGCCCGTCCATTGCGGGCGGATCATACTACGTCCGCGCCGGAATGGCGCCTCGAATCTAGCTCTGCTTGGCCTTGAAGGCGTCGATCGCCGCCTTCAACTCGGCGTACTCGTCGCACTTCATGGCGCAGGCGGAGCCCAGCACCGCGAGCCGCTCCTCGGCCTTCGGCAGGTCTTTCATCATCAGGTACAGCTCGCCCAGATACTCGTTGGCGCCCTTGTGCTTCGGGTCGATCGCGAGCGCCTGGGTGTAAAAGCTGAGCGCCTTGTCCTTGTTGCCGAGCTTGCGGTGGCTGTAGCCGAGCAGGTTGAGGGCGTCGGCGTTCTTCGGCTGGGCCGACACGACATCCTCCAGCAAGTCGATGGCGCCGCGGTAGTTCTTGTCCTGGATCTTGTCCCAGGCCTTCGCCAAGTTCCGGTCGATGGTCGTGGACGACGTTCCGCCGCTGCTGGTACCGCCGCCGCCGGCGGCAATCGCGCCGGCCATCGGCGCCAGGGCGAGGCCGACCGCCATGGCGGCGACGGTCCACAGGCTGTTGCGCTTTCGCATGGTCTCCCTCCAAGAGATTGCAAATGGACCCGCCCATCGCGGGCCGCCAAGTTGTGCGGTGGCCGGGGGTCCAACCGGTCCGCCCGCAACGCGAGTATACCCGCCCGTCGGCGAAATTTCGGCCGTGAATGTGGCGCCAGTGTGGCGCGCCGCCCTTCCTTCGCCCGCCGAAGCGGGCTTCGCGAAGGCGGGTCGGCGCCGGCGGATTCACAAATGCGTGATTGCCGGGCGCGCTAAACTCGCCGTGTCGCGGGCTTCCGCGCCGATCCCGATCGTGCTCTAGTCGGGTGTCGCAACAGGGTTGTCCATGTCGCTTCCGACGCCGCGCCCGGTCGGGGTCATCAACTGGCTCGGCCTGT
>CAYPKW010000007.1:0-70532 GCA_964411425.1 uncultured Rhodospirillaceae bacterium | reverse complement strand
GGGTCCATCGTGCGGCTTCGAGATGGATTCCGGCTTGCGCCGGAATGACGACGCAGAGTGACGAGCCATTCCCGGTCAGCGCAGTTCCGTTCTAGAAACTCTTTCCTAGCGAGGAATAATGGGTTATGATCATTTTCCTCGACAAATTCGATCGCAGGCGGCGGGGGCGTCCGGGTCGCGACGGGGTCGTTCCTCGAAAATTCGATGGTTAGACACCTATTCGAGGATGGAGGGCCGCACCAGGATCAGCAACTCGCCCTCGCCGGCGTGGGCCTCGCCGACCTCGACCGCGCCCGCTGCCGTCGGCGCCCGGTCGGTGCGCCGGAAGCTCGGCGCCTCCATGAGGAAGTAGTGCTGCCCGTTGGCTATCGCGGCGTAAAACGCGCGCGAGCGGGGTCCGCCCGGCCGGGCGATCGGCAGGTGGTAGGCGCCGCCCCTTGAGCCGCACAGCTCGCCTGGCGGCGCGCCGCCGTCCCCCTCGGGCGCGCCGGGCAGGCGCACGATGAGCGCGCGCCCCGAGAGCAGTACCTCGCCCACCTTGCTCGCGGGGGAGAAGTCGCGCACGCGCGGCGGCTTCTCGAACAAGTGGCCTATCACCGGCAGGAACTCCGGCAGACGCGAGCGCACCAGGTTGCGGGTGACGTTGCCTGCGGTGGCGGCGGCGTAGGTGCCGTCGGGGCCGGTCAGCACGACGCAAGTTACGCTGACGTGGCCGGCGGCGGCGCTGGCGAGCCGGATGGTGTGGACCGGCAGCGGGTACTCCGAGAACTCGCCGGCCGCCGTGTGGCTGTCGTCCCGGTTGGTGGCCATGGCGAAGCCCGCGCCGAGCAGCGCCGCCGCCACCAGCCCCGCCAACCAGCCTCGCATGACGCCGCTTCCATCGCCGCCTGCCGCAGTATAACAAAGTCCGGGATGCGTCGCGCGCGCCAATGCGCTAGGTTGGCCGCCGCGCAGCCTGCAGGGACACAACCATGATCGACCTCTATACCTGGCCCACGCCGAACGGCCACAAGGTCCACATCATGCTGGAGGAGGTGGGTCTCCCCTACACCGTGCACCCCATCGACATCGGCGTCGGCGACCAGTTCGCGCCGGAGTTCCTCGCCATCAGCCCGAACAACAAGATGCCCGCCATCGTCGATGGCGACGGGCCCGGGGCCGAGCCGTTCGCGCTGTTCGAATCGGGCGCCATCCTCATGTACCTGGCCGAGAAAACGGGCAGCCTGATGCCCGCCGCCCTACGCCCGCGCTACGACGTCGTGCAGTGGCTCATGTTCCAGATGGCCAATGTCGGGCCGATGCTGGGCCAGGCGCATCACTTCCGGCACTACGCGCCGGAGCCGATTCCCTATGCCGTGGCGCGCTACACCAACGAGGCGAGCCGGCTCTACGGCGTCTTGGACAAGCAGCTCGGGCGGCGCTCCTATCTGGCCGGCGACTACTCGATCGCCGACATCGCGACCTTCCCATGGCTGCGATCGTGGGAGCGCCAGGGCGTCGATCTGGCCCTGTATCCGAACGTGAAGCGCTGGTTCGATGCGGTGGCGGCGCGCCCCGCCGTGCAGCGCGGCCTCGAGGTGCTGGCCGATAAATCGCGCCCCGGCCCGTTCGACGCCAAGGCGCGCGAGATGCTGTTCGGCGCGACGCAGTACCAACGCCATTGAGCGCGCCCAGGGCCCTCGACCCGGCGACGCTGGCGGCGCAGGCGCTCGGCCGGGCGGACCCGGAGACCGGCGCGCTGGTGCCGCCGATCCATCTTTCCACCACCTTCGTGCGGGCGCCCGATTACACCTTGCGGGGCGGGCGCTCCTACGCGCGGCCCGACAATCCCACCTTCGAGGGGGCGGAGGCGCTGCTGGCGGCGCTCGAGGGCGGCGCCCGGGCCCTCTTGTTCTCTTCCGGCATGGCGGCCGCGGCGGCGGCGTTCCAGGCACTCAGGCCGGGCGACCATGTGGTGGCCCCCAAGGTCATGTATTGGGCCCTGCGCCGCTGGCTCGTCGAGTTCGCGGCAACCTGGGGGCTCGCGGTCGATCTCGTCGACATGACCGATCCGGCTGAATTGCGGGCGGCGCTGCGTCCGGGCCGGACCCGGCTGGTGTGGATCGAGACACCGGCCAATCCGACCTGGTGCGTGACCGACATCGACGTTGCCGCCCGCATCGCGCACGAGGCGGGCGCGCTGCTGGCGGCCGACAACACGGTGGCGACGCCGGTGCTCACCCGCCCGCTCGCGCTCGGCGCCGACCTCGTCATGCACTCGGCTACCAAGTACCTGAACGGCCACAGCGACGTCCTCGCCGGCGCGCTCGTCGCCGCGCGGGTCGACGACTACTGGCGGCGCATCGAGGCGGTGCGCGCCCAGGGCGGCGCCGTGCCGGGAGCGTTCGAGGCCTGGCTGCTGCTGCGCGGCATGCGCACGCTCTATTTGCGCGTGCGCCACGGCTCGGCCTCGGCGCTCGCCGTCGCGGAGCATTTTCGCGGTCATCGCCGTGTCAAGGTGCTCTACCCCGGTCTGCCCGACGATCCGGGCCACGCGATCGCGCGCCGGCAGATGGCCGGCGGCTTCGGCGGCATGCTGTCCTTGAGGGTCGAGGGCGGCGCGCCGGCGGCGCTGGCGGCGGCCGGGCGGGTGCGTCTATGGAAGCGCGCGACTTCGCTCGGCGGGGTGGAGAGTCTGATCGAACATCGCGCCAGCGTGGAGGGAAGCGACAGCCCGGTGCCTCCGGACCTGCTGCGCCTGTCGGCCGGAATCGAGGATGTCGGCGACCTGATCGACGATCTCGACCGGGCGTTAGGGTAGCGGATCGGCGGCGCGCCCGCGTCAGGCCGGCGCGGGCTGGGCGCCGGGCTTCGCGAACGGCACGATCTCGGCCTTGCGCCGCGGCGGCGCCAGGGCCTGCAACTCGCGCCGGGCCAGCTCGAGGCAAGCGACCTCGCGCGCGTCCTCGCGGTCGAATACCTCGATGCAGCTCAGCTTGATCTCCACCAAGTCGATCAGGGTCTCGAGCGTACGCTTCGATAACGACATGGCTCCCTCCACCGGTCGTCGGTGCGATGGCGCCAGTCTTCGCCAGCGGGTGTTAAAGACGTGTAAACGGCCCGCGCGCCGGGCTTAAAGGCGCGTTAACCGTGCACCGATAGAGTGCCCGCATGGGCGCGATCGACAAGCTCCACCGGCCGATGCGCGGCGATGGCCTGGGCGTTCCGGGGCATTCGCGGCGGCTGTCCGACAAGATCCTGGCCGCCTTCAATCACGCCTACGCGGTCGGCAAGTTCGACATCGCGCGTCGCCTCAAGGCGGCGCTCGCGGCGGTCGAGGACAAAGCGGAGCCCGACCGGCCGGATCGCCGGGCGGGCGACGCGCTGCAGCAGGCCGAGCTGTGGGTGGCGTTCGTCGAGGCGCGCACTCGCTACCGGCGCGCGCAAGCCGAGGGCGCCGGCAACGACGCCGACGCGCTCGCCGCCGCCCAGCTCATGACCGAGGCCTTCAAGCGCTGGAGTTTCAGCTAATGGATGCGATCCGACAATTGACTCCCTACCCGAAGAAAGTGTCATCGTCGGGCATGACCCGGCGATCCATGGTGCAGCGGCGCCCTCGGGCTTGACCCGAGGGTGGATGCCCGCGTCGAGCGCGGGCATGACAATTGGGGGGAGCGAAAGGTTGGAATCGATCCGCTAATGGACCGCCGCGCCGTTTGACAACGGCGCCGGGCGGTCGCTACATACGGGCGCGCATGCGCCGTGGCAAAGCCGCTCACGGCGGAGGGGTGGCCGAGTGGCTGAAGGCGGCGGTTTGCTAAACCGTTATGCGGTGATGAACCGTATCGGGGGTTCGAATCCCCCTCCCTCCGCCAGCCTACGCCTTCGGCTTCGGGTGGCAGGCCACGAGGTGGACTGACACCCGAAGGCGATTAGATTTCGGTGACAGTGCATTCAATAACCGGACGGGCGCCCGATGCACGGCGCCGGGCAGCAAATCAAATCAATCGACTGTCCCCGCAATTTCCACGCAGACCGGCCCCCACCGCCTCTACGCCAAATGGCCCGCCTCCAGTGTCAACGCCACCAACGCGGTGTTCGCGGTGACCCACGGCGGCGGCACGACGAACGTCACCGCCAACCAGCGTTTTCTGACTCGCTAAGATTAGGAACATCATCTGGGCGCGGAGGCCTCTCGGTCGCCGCGTCCGGGACATATTGCGCCGTCCCCGGCATCCGTCGTCGGCATTGGAGCCGTAGTGCTATCTGCCTTGACAGCGGTCCAGATTGCTATAGAACATTTCAAGAACACTCTACCCGCAAGCCCGGAGCCGACCATGGCCGCCCTTGCCCACGCGATCCGCCCCGACTGTTCGGACCCCGCCCCCTCGCTGCCGCCCCACCGACGCGGCCGGCTCAACAACGGCAACCGGCCTGGCGATTTCCTCGCCGCCCCGCGCTGCGGCGCCAGGACGAGGCACGGCGGCGCCTGCCGCGGGCCCGCCATGGCGAACGGGCGCTGCCGCATGCACGGCGGCGCCAGCACCGGCCCGCGCACGCCCGAAGGTCTCGCCCGCAGCCGGCGCGCCCGCTGGACGCACGGCGCCCGTTCACGAGAGACAGCGGCGCTCTGCGCCGAGGCGAGGCTCCGGATGCGCCGCCTCGACATGCTCATCGCCGCCGTCGCCCAGCGGACGGCGCCCCGGCGCCCAGCGGCCAATCCCGCTGCGCATGGGGTTCATCGCGCATTTTTCGCTCCCTCTCGCTGGACGCATCGCCCGGCGAGACCATCGATCGACGCTCGGCCGTCGCCGCAAGTAACAACAGCAACGCGGTTCCCTGTTTGCGCGACAGAAACTTGCGATGCTGGAGGCGTTTTCGCTACCAGATTGCCGACCGCATCTGCTAAAGTGCCTCTTTGACGCGACGGCGTTCCCGAAATGAAAAATCAACATCACAAGAAGCCCGAACCCGATCCGACGAACGAGCGAGTTGAAAAGGAGCGCCGTTGCCTGATGTGCCAGGGCGGTTTCGTAAGCTCATGGTCGGGCGAGCGCATCTGCCAGGTATGCAAGTCGCGCTCCGCATGGCGCGACGGCGACGTCTTGTCACCCGGAAGTTGGGCGGCTTGACGCCGCTCGTTTACACTTAGGCTCGCGCCGGCAACCTCGTCGGCGCGGCGCAGCCGACCGGCGGAAACGGGTCGGACACCGCTGATTTCAATCACGCCCGTCCTTAGCACTCTAGACCGATGAGTGCCAAACGCCGTATAATCGGCACCAGCCACCTGATCGGAGGGAAAAACACATGAAATTCAAACCGTTGCATGATCGCGTCGTGGTGCGCCGAGTGGAGCAGGAGGAAAAGACCGCCGGCGGCATCATCATTCCCGACACGGCGCAGGAAAAGCCGATGGAGGGCGAAGTGCTCGCGGCGGGTCCGGGCGGGCGCAACGAGCGGGGCGGCCTGATCCCGCTCGGCGTCAAGGTGGGCGACCGCATCCTGTTCGGCAAATGGTCGGGGACCGAGGTGAAGATCGATGGCGAAGACCTCATCATCATGAAGGAATCGGACATTTTGGGCGTCATCGTCGGCGCCGCCAAGCCGGCCCGCAGGGCCGCCTAGCCAGAAGGGACAACGAGATGGCCGCCAAGGAAGTCAGATTCTCGACCGACGCGCGCAACAAGCTGTTGCGCGGCGTCGACATCCTGGCGAACGCGGTTCGCGTCACGCTGGGGCCCAAGGGGCGCAACGTCGCGCTCGACAAGTCGTATGGCGCCCCTCGCATCTCCAAGGACGGCGTCACCGTCGCCAAGGAGATCGAGCTCGCCAACAAGTTCGAGAACATGGGCGCGCAACTGGTCCGCGAGATCGCCAGCAAGACCAGCGACGCCGCCGGCGACGGCACGACGACCGCCATGGTGCTGGCGCATGCCATCATCCGCGAGGGCGCCCGGGCGGTCGCCGCCGGCATGAACCCCATGGACTTGAAGCGCGGCGTCGATCTGGCGGTGGACGCGGTGGTCGAAGAGCTCAAGAAACGCTCGAAGAAGGTGAAGACCAGCGAGGAGATCTCCCAGGTCGCCACGGTGTCGGCCAACGGCGACCGCGAGATCGGCAACATGATCGCCAAGGCCATGGACAAGGTCGGCAAGGAAGGCGTCATCACGGTCGAGGAGGCGAAGTCGATTGCCACCGAGCTCGAGGTGGTCGAGGGCATGCAATTCGACCGCGGCTACGTGTCGCCGTACTTCGTCTCCAACGCGGAGAAGATGCTGGTCGAGCTAGAGGACCTGTACATCCTCCTGCATGAGAAGAAGCTGAGCGGGCTCCAGGCCATGTTGCCGCTCTTGGAGGCGGTCGTGCAGTCCGCCAAACCGCTGCTGGTGGTGGCCGAAGACATCGAAGGCGAGGCGCTGGCGACCCTGGTGGTCAACAAGCTGCGCGGCGGCCTCAAGGTCGTGGCGGTCAAGGCGCCCGGCTTCGGCGACCGACGCAAGGCGATGCTCGAGGACATGGCCATCCTCACGGGCGGCCAGGTCATCTCCGAGGACCTCGGCATCAAGCTCGAGAACGTCACGTTGAGCATGCTGGGCCGCTGCAAGCGGCTGATCGTCACCAAGGACGAGACCACCATCATCAGCGGCGCCGGCAAGAAGGCCGACATCGAGGGCCGCTGCAACCAACTCCGCCAGCAGGTCGAGGAGACCACCTCCGACTACGACCGCGAGAAGCTGCAGGAGCGTCTGGCCAAGCTGGCCGGCGGCGTGGCGGTGATCCGCGTCGGCGGGGCTACCGAAATCGAGGTGAAGGAGCGCAAGGACCGCGTCGAGGACGCCATGCACGCGACCCGCGCGGCCGTCGAGGAGGGCGTCGTGGCCGGCGGCGGTGTGGCGCTGCTCTACGCGCACAAGTCGCTCAACGGCTTGAAGCCGGAGAACGAGGACCAGCGGGTCGGCATCGACATCGTGCGCCGCGCCCTGCAGGCGCCGACGCGCCAGATCGCCGAGAACGCCGGCGCCGACGGCTCCATCGTGGTCGGCAAGCTCCTCGAATCCAAGAACACCGACTGGGGCTTCGATGCCCAGACCGAGGGCTTCAAGGACTTGGTGAAGGCGGGCATCATCGACCCGACCAAGGTGGTGCGCACGGCCTTGCAGAACGCGGCGTCGGTGGCGGGCTTGGTGATCACCACCGAGGCCATGGTGGCGGAGAAGCCGGAGAAGAAGCAGACGCCGCCCCCAGGCGCCGGCATGGGCGGCATGGGCTACTAATCCCGGCTTCGATAAGGGACCGCAGGCGGGGCCGTCCCTAGAGCATGATCCGGAAAAGTGGCTACCACTTTTCCGATAAGATCATGCTCAAGCTATTGAATTAGAGCAAGATTCACGGATCAGATTGATTCAATCTGATCCGATCTTGCTCTAGGGGGCGGCCCCGATCCTTGTCGGACAGCACCGCATTTGCCGCTTGGCCCGTTGCCCGCGGGGACTGTATCTGCTTGGGAATTCGGGTCGCGAGGATCAGCCATGAGCCAAAGCGCGCCGCCCAAGAAGGCCGTCCTCCATGTCGGCTGCGGCGTCGCCAACCCGAACAAGCTGCACAAGACTTTTCGCTCGCCGGAGTGGCGCGAAATCCGTCTCGACATCAACCCCGACGTCAAGCCGGATATCGTCGCGTCGATCACCGAGATGCCGGCGGTCCGGTCGCGCTCGGTGGACGCGGTGTGGTCCTCGCACAATATCGAGCACCTGTATCCGCACGAGGTGCCCGTGGCGCTGGGCGAGTTCCATCGAGTGCTCAAGCCCGCCGGTTTCGCCCTCGTCACCTTGCCCGACTTGCAGCGCGTGGCCGAGTTGATTGCCCAGGACAAGTTGGACGAACCCGCCTACGTTTCGCCCGCCGGCCCGATCTGCCCGATCGACATCCTGTATGGCCATCGCCGCTCGCTGGCAGCCGGCAACCTGTTCATGGCGCACCACACCGGCTTCACCGCGACGACGCTGAAGGGCGCCCTCGTGGACGTGGGTTTCGTCAAGGTCAACACCAGGCGCGACGACAAGTTCAATCTTTGGGCGGTGGCGTGGAAGCCGCGCCGCGATGACGACGAAGCTTAGCGCTGCCGCGAGACGATAAAGCTCGCCATCGCCCGGAGCGGGTCGGCGGCGGCACCGAAGCCGTCGAGCCGGTGGCGGGCCGAGCGCGCCAGGCGTTTTGCTTCCGCGCGGGCCCGATCCGCTCCCAGCAGCGAGACGAACGTCGCCTTCCCCGAAACCCGATCCTGACCGACGGGCTTGCCGATGGCGGCGGCGCTGCCCTGGGCGTCCAACAGGTCGTCGACGATCTGGAACGCGAGGCCGATGTCCTCGGCGTATCGGGCGAGCGCCCGGCGTACCGTCGGTGGCGCCGAACCGAGAATGGCGCCGGCGCCGCAGGCGAAGCCAAAGATGGCGCCGGTTTTCAGGCGCTGCAACTGGGTGATGGCCGCGACATCGAGACGCTTGTGCTCGGCCTCGAGGTCGATCATCTGTCCGCCGACCATGCCGGCGGCGCCCGCCGCCCGGGCGAGCGCCAGCGCGAGATTGGCGCGCACCGCCGCGTCGCGGTGGGTCCTGGGATCGGCCAGCACCTCGAAGGCCAGCGTCAACAGGCCGTCGCCGGCCAGGATGGCGGTCGCATCGTCGAATTCCCGGTGCACGGTCGGCCGCCCGCGGCGCAGCTCGCTGTTGTCCATCGCCGGCAGATCGTCGTGCACCAGGCTGTAACAGTGCACCATCTCGATGGCGGCGGCGACCCTGAGGGCGCCCCCTTCGGGCACGTCGAGCAGCCGGGCGCCCGCCAACACGAGGAACGGCCGGATGCGCTTGCCACCTCCCATGGTGGCATAACGCATGGCGTGGGCGACGCGGGCCTGGGCGCCCGCGGGCACCGGCAGGAGGTCATGGAGGCTCGCCTCCACCGCCGCCGCCACGGCGCCCAGCGCCGCCTCGATCGGTCCGGTGTCAGCAGCCGCCGTCGCCTGCCCCCCGAGCATGGCCCATGCCCGAGCGAGGGTGCGCGAGGCGTTCCCTCGCGCACCGGATCGTGATCCGCCGGGTCGCTTCATCGGCCCTGTCCGACTTTCCCCGCCTGCCTTGCGCCGGTTCCGCTCGTCCCCCAATGCGGCTGGGCCGGCTGGAGTACCACTGCGGCAGAGGCTAGCATGGGTCGTCTGGCCGGGCGAGGGTCCGTCCGCCTGCGGCGTTGACAGCGGCGGACGCCGGCGGCAACCTAGGAGAGGGGTCAAGAGCGGCCGCCAAGGGCGAAGCCGCCGGCCGAGGATTCGGCGGGTCAAGGACCGGCATGGAACGGTTAGCCGTCACTATCCCGAAGGCCGCCGCGGCGCGGCGCAGCGTCACGATTCTGGGCTCCACCGGCTCGGTCGGCTCGAACACCGTCGACCTGATCGAGCGCAATCGAAAGTCGTTTGCGGTCGACGCGCTCACCGCCAACGGTAACGTCGAGCGCCTGGCGGAGCAGGCGCGCAAGTTGCGCCCGCGGCTGGCCGTCATTGGCGATCCGACCAAGTACGCGGCGCTCTCAGATGCGCTCGCCGGCACCGGCATCGAGACGGCCGCCGGGCCGGCGGCGATCGTCGAGGCGGCATGCCGGCCGGCCGACTGGGTCATGGCAGCGATCGTCGGCGCGGCCGGCCTCGAAGCCACCATGGCGGCGGTGCGGCGCGGCGCCATCGTGGCGCTCGCCAACAAGGAGTGCCTGGTGTGCGCGGGCGCCCTCATGATGGCCGAGATCGCGCGCAGCGGCGCCACCCTGTTGCCGGTCGACTCCGAGCACAGCGCCATCTTCCAGGTGTTCGATTTCCAGCACCTCGACGCGGTTGAGAAGATCATCCTCACCGCCTCGGGTGGGCCGTTTCGAGATTTCGACCGCGCGGCCATGGCGCGCGTCACGCCCGCGCAGGCGGTGGCGCATCCGAATTGGAACATGGGGGCGAAGATCTCGGTCGATTCCGCCACCATGATGAACAAGGGGCTGGAGGTGATCGAGGCGCATCACCTGTTCGGCCTCTCCGAATCGCGTATCGAGATCGTCGTACACCCGCAGTCCGTGGTGCACAGCCTGGTCGCGTACGTCGATGGCTCCGTGCTGGCGCAGCTTGGCAGCCCGGACATGCGCACGCCGATCGCCTACGCCTTGCGCTGGCCGCAGCGCATGCCGGCGCCCTCGGCCCGGCTCGATCTGGCGGCGATCGGGGCGCTCACGTTCGAGCCGCCGGACCCGGTACGGTTTCCGGCGCTGCAAGTGGCGCGCGATGCGCTGCGCGCCGGCGGCGCGGCGCCTACGGTCCTCAACGCCGCCAACGAAGTGGCGGTGCACGGCTTCCTTGCCGGGCGACTCGGTTTCCTCGACATCGTGCCAACGGTCGAGCGGACGCTGGCGGCGATGCCCGCGGCCGCGCCGGCGAGCCTGCAGGAGGTGCGCCACCTCGACGAGCGGGCGCGAGCCGTCGCCCGAGCTTTCATTCCCGGCAATTGAGCCTGATCGCGAGGGCGCCGGCCGGCAGGGCGGCGTACTCGGGTCTCGATCATGAATGACGTCGTTTCGGCGCGACGCAGGGCCGTCGTCCGCGCCTGCGGGGCGTTGCTGGGCGCGGCCCTCGGCCTGGCATCGCTCGGCCCCGCGCCCGTGGCGGCGCACGCCGTGGTCGTCGCCTCTACGCCGGCTCGCGGCGCTACCACGGTCGGTCCCGATCTGGAGATCAGGCTGCGGTTCAACGTCCGCGTCGACCCCGTCCGCTCGCGTCTGTCGCTTGCGCTCCCTGGCGGGCGGCTGCTCGACCTCGATATCATCGACGGCGGCCCGCCGGACGAGTTGTCGGCGGAAGCCTTCGGTCTCCAGCCCGGCCCTTACGAGTTGCGCTGGCAGATGCTGTCGAGCGATGGCCACATCACGCGCGGCAGCATACCTTTCGTCATTGCCGAGTGACCGGCCATGACGCTGCTGATCGACATTTTCGCCTACCTGACGGTAGGCCTGCACGCGCTCGATTCGATCGCGCAGTCGCTGCTGATCGGCGGCATCGCCTTCATGCTGTTCCTCGCGCACCCGCTGGCGCCCTCGCTGGGCGAGGCGGCGGGCGGTCTGCTGCGGCGCTGCGCTCGCGGCGCCGAGTGGAGCGCCTGGGCGCTCGTCGCGATCGAGACGGCGCGGATCGCGGTCCGCTCGGCGATGCTGATGGGAACCCTTGACCTACCCTTGGCCGAGGCGGCCGGAGGCGATTTCGTCCGCGCCGGCGCGACCAAGATCGCGTTGGCGCTGGGGGCCATCGCGCTGCTGCGCCGCCCGCCGGACCGGGTCAGGCTGCTGCTCCTCGGGGCCGGCGTCCTTGCGTTGGCCGGCGCCGCCACGTTCACCAGCCACGCCATGGCTCGGCTCGACGACCGGCTCGTGCTGGCGACGGCGACCGCGCTGCACCTGCTGGGGGGAGGCGTTTGGATAGGCGGTCTGCCGTATTTCCTCGATACCCTCAATCGCTGTGGCGGCGAAGCGGCCCGGCTCGTCGGCCGGCGTTTCTCGCGCATGGCGATGGCGGCGGTCGGGACCCTCGTGACCGGTGCGCTCGTCTTGGGGATCGGCTATATCGGCGCCGTCGATGCGATCTACGGGACGGCCTACGGGGCGATGGCGGCCGCCAAATTCATTCTTCTCGTCTCTCTCCTATTCCTGGGAGCCATGAATTTCCTTCTCGTGGCCCGCCTCGAACGGGCGCCCGCGACGCCTACCCTCAGGCTGCGCCGCTTCGCCGAGGTGGAGATCGGGATCGGCATCGCAGTGTTCTTCGCCGCCGGGTCGCTCACCTCGTTGCCCCCGGCCATCGATCTCGTCCGCGACCGGGTGACGCTTGCGGACATCGGCGAGCGAATGTCGCCGCGCCGGCCGAGCCTGACCAGCCCCGACCACGCCATGTTGTCGATCCCGTCCTTGCAGGCGCGAGTGGAGGCGGCGATGGCGGCTGAGGCCGCCGAGGTGCCCGAGGCCTATGTCCCGGGAGGCGGGTCGCCACCGCCGCGCAACGCCCATGACGGCGCCTGGTCTGAGTTCAACCACAACTGGGCCGGCATCATCGTGTTGTCCATCGCGCTGCTGGCGCTGTTGTGCCGGACCGGGCGGGTCGACTGGGCGCGTCATTGGCCGCTGCTGTTCCTGGCGCTGGCCGCGTTCCTCGTCTTGCGTTCCGACCCAGAAGTGTGGCCGCTCGGCCATGTCGGACTTCTAGAGAGCCTCCGCGACCCCTCCGTGGTGCAGCACCGCATCTTCGTCCTGCTCATTACCGGCTTCAGTTTCTTCGAGTGGCGCGCGCAGTCCGGCCGCTGGGCGAGGAGTGGCCTAGTGTTTCCGCTGCTGACGGCGATCGCGGGCGCCCTGTTGTTGACCCACACGCACCCGGTCGGCAATGTCAAGTCGGAGCTGCTGATCGAGCTGACGCACATTTCCATGGGCCTGCTCGGGATCGCCGCCGGTTGGGCGCGCTGGCTCGAGATCCGTCTCGAACCGCCCGTCGGCCGCATCGCGGGCTGGCTCTGGCCCTGCTGCTTCGCGGCGATCGGGCTGCTACTGTTCTTCTACCGAGAAAGCTAGATGCTGGTTCAATCGCTGGTTCGGCTGGTGGACCTGTGCCGGCGCCGGGCGGCCGTCGTGGCGCTTGCGGGGCTTGCGGGCACCGTCCTATTGGGCGGTGTCGCGCTGGAGCGCCTCGGCATCGACACCGACACCGCCGCGCTGCTGTCGAGCGAGCTGCCGTGGCGCCAGCGGCAGGCCGAATTCAACGCGGCCTTTCCGCGCCTCGACGATTCGATCGCGGTCGTGGTCGAGGCCGCGACACCGGAACGCGCCGAGGCGGCGGCGACGACGCTTACCCGCCGCTTGGCCTCGCAGCCGTCGCAATTCCGGGCGGTTTGGCGGCCGGACGGCGGCGAGTTCTTTCAGCGCAATGGCCTGCTCTATCTGTCGCCGGAAGAATTGACCGGCGTCGCCGACAAGCTCATCCAGGCGCAGCCCCTGATCGGCGGGCTTGCCGCCGACCCCAGCCTGCGCGGACTGTTCGACGTGCTCGCCCTTGCCCTCGACGGCGTGGCGCGGGGCGCGGCGGCGCTGTCCGATCTCGAAGCGTCCTTGGCCGGCGTGGCGGACGCGGCGGAGGCGGCTCTGGCCGGCCGCCAACAACCCCTGTCCTGGCAGACGTTGCTCACCGGCAGGGCGGCCGAGCCCCGGCAATTGCGCCGCGTCATCCAGGTTCAGCCGGTCATCGATTTCGCCGCGCTCGAGCCGGGCGGCGCGGCGTCGATGGTCATTCGCCGCACGGCCGAGGCGGCCGGATTGACGCCCGAGGCCGGCGTGCGCGTCCGCCTCACCGGCGAGATCGCTCTGGCGGACGAGGAGTTCGCCTCGGTTGCCGAGGGCGCCCGCGCGGCGATCGTCATCACGTTCGCCGCCGTTCTTGCGGTGCTGTTCGTCGCCTTGCGATCGTGGCGAACCATCACCGCGATCCTCATCACGCTGGTGGCCGGCTTGGCCGCCGCCGCGGCTTTCGCCACCGCCGCCGTCGGGTCGTTGAACCTGATCTCGGTGGCCTTCGTCGTACTTTATGTCGGCATCGCGGTGGATTTCGGTATCCAGTTCAGCGTCCGTTTCCGCGATGAACGATACCGAAGCGGGGATCTGGCCGAGGCCCTGCGGCGTAGCGCCGCCGGCATGGGCGCGCCACTCGTGTTGGCGGCGACGGCGACCGCGGCCGGCTTCTTCTCCCTCGTGCCGACCGATTACGTGGGCATCGCCGAGCTCGGCCTCATCGCCGGGGCGGGCATGCTGATCGCAGTGGTGCTCGATCTGACATTGCTGCCGGCGCTGCTCGCCCTGCTGCGCCCGCCGGCCGAACGCGCCCCGGTGGGGTTTGCCTGGGCGGCGCCGGTCGACCGCTTCTTGCTGCGGCGCTGCCGGCCGGTCGCAGCGGCCGCGGTGGCGATCGGACTGGCGGCCTTGACCTCGGTGCCGCGGCTGGACTTCGATTTCAATCCGCTCAACCTCAAGGATCCGAATACCGAGTCGGTCGCCACCCTGTTCGACCTCATCGCGGACGGCTCGGGGGCGCCGTTCACTGCTGCCGTGGTGGCGCCCTCGCCCGCCGCGGCGGCGGCGCTCGCCGAACGCATGGAGGCGTTGCCGGAGATCGACCGGGCCGTATCCCTCGCCAGCTTCGTGCCGAGGGAGCAGGCGGAGAAGTTGGCCATTCTGGAAGACGCGAGACTCCTGCTCGGCGTCACGCTCAATCCGGTGCGGGTCGCCGCGCCGCCGAGCGACGGGGAGGTCATGGCGGCGATTGCGGCGGCGGTCGAGAAGCTCGACGCGGTGGTGCCTAAGGAAGGCGGCGGCTCGTCACGACGCCTTGCGGAGGCGCTGCACCGCGTCCTCGAGCGCGGCGGCGGTCTGCGCGCCCTCTTGGAATCGGCGTTGCTCGACGGACTGACCGAACAACTGGCCGCCCTGCGCCTGGCGCTCTCGGCTCACCAGGTGACGCTCGACGACCTGCCGCGAGACCTCAAGGAGGCATGGATGGCCGCCGATGGCCGGGCGCGCGTCGCGCTCTTTCCCAACGGCGACGCCAGCGATACCGAGACGCTGCGGCGTTTCGTCGCAGCCGTCCAGGCGGCTGTGCCGGAGGCGACCGGCGCCGCGGTCTCGATCCATGAATCGGCCCGCTCGATCGTCGACGCCTTCATCACCGCCGGCATCTTGGCGTTCGTTGCCATCGCCGTCCTGCTGGCGGCGGTATTGCGCCGGCCGCTCGACGTGCTGCTGGTGCTGGCGCCATTGGTGCTGGCGGGCGTGTTGACCATGGCGACCACGGTGGTCATCGGGTTGGCGCTGAATTTCGCCAACATCATCGCCTTGCCGCTGCTGTTCGGCATCGGCGTCGCCTTCGATATCTACTTCGTGATGAATTGGCGCGCCGGTCTCGAAGGACCCTTGCAGTCGAGCACCGCCCGCGCGGTGCTGTTCAGCGCGCTCACCACGGCGGCGGCGTTCGGCAGCCTTGGACTGTCGAGCCATCCCGGCACCGCCGGCATGGGAACGCTGCTGGCGATCGAGCTAGGGTACGTATTGTTCTGCACGCTCGCGGTGCTGCCGGCGCTGTTCGGGCTCGTCAAGCGTTAGCGCGCCACGCGCGCCGCGCGCGTCGAGTACCAGAAGCCCAACGCGAATCCGGCGCCGATCCAGACGATCTCCCGCAGGCGCCGCAGCAGCGCAACCGCCAGGCCGAGCGGCGGCAGTCCGGTCAGCGCCGCGCAAATCAACAGGAACCCCCCTTCCTGTGCGCCCAGGCTCGCCGGAATAAAAAACGTCGCGGCCCGCACCAATTGCGCGGCCGCCTCGATAATCCAGGCGTCGAGAAACGACACCGGATGCCCGAGGAACGTGAGGATGCAGTAAATCTCGGTCGTGCCGACGAACCAGTTGGCGAGCGCGAGCGCGAAGGCGAGACCGAGCAGCCGACTATTGCCGACGTAAAAGCCGACGAACCGCCCTTCCAGCTCGGCCATCTCGCGCGCGCCGGCGGCGAGCGGGCGTCCCATTCGCCAACGACGCACGCGCTCCAGCAGGAGCGAACCCAACCGGAAGCGCTGGGTCGCGAACAGCAGCAGGGTTGCCAGCGTAAACAGCAGAAGGCCGATGCCGAGCGTCATTTTGTAGCTGTTCGGCAGCATGGTCGATAGCAGGGTGAGCGCGATGCCGCCGGCCAGAAACGGCACCTGGGCCATCATGTTCACCGTGCGGCCCATGACGATGGAGGCGGCACTCTCGCGATAGGCAACCCCGTAATGGCGATTGAGCAGCATCGCCTTGAGCGGCTCGCCGCCGAATCCTCCGGCCGGGACTACGCTGTTGAAGGCTTCGCCGACCAGCCGCACCCGCAGCATGCGATAGAACCACGACGTGTCGAGCGGCACCGAGCGCAGCGCCATCTGCCAAGTGAGCGCATCGATGCCCATGACCACGAAGGACAGCACGAGCACCAGCCCGATGCCCCAGCCGACCTGCCTGAGGCGCGCCGCGACATCGACCAGGTCGGTGTCGAACAGCACCCAGCCCAGCAATCCCAGGCCCAACAGGAGATAGACGATCTTCAGGCGCCGCATCTGCCCATCGCGGCAACGCAAGGAATGTTGCCGAATCCCATCATGCCGTCATCGGTCCGGTCGGGGTCAAATCCGCTCCTTGCTCGATAAACGGGGTGTGGACGCAGTGACGTTCGCGCTCGCCGCCCAGGACCCGAGATAGGATTTTTGTGTGGAGGCCACCCGCCCAATTTCTTGGCCTTCCATTACGTGCCAGGCCAATAGGCCGGGAAAGAAGATAACGCAATCGCGCAGCCGCCTTGCGGCGGCCAGCGCGAGCGCGATCGACGGATCCAGCCCGACCACGCCGCCGATCAATAGGAAGCCGCCCTCTTGAATGCCGATGGCTCCTGGGACCAGGAAGCCAGCGCTGCTCACAGCCATGATCACCGCCTCGATGGCGAGCGATTCCGTCGGACCCACCGGATGGCCGAGAATAAGTAGCGCTACCCAAATCTCCACGGCACCCGCCAAATAGCCCCCAAATTGCCACAGGAGGCTACGAATAACGGCGCCACGCCGCCGATACATGGTGCGTACTGCCCGGTCGAAACGCGCCGAATGTCCGATGACACCATCTAACCGCCCTGCGGCCAATCGATTGATCAGGCCCACGACTCTTTCGAAGGGACGGGCATACTGGACCAAAATGAACAGCACTGCGACGGGCACCGCAATTGCCAACCCAGCGCCGAGCTGCAGGACGAGATCGCCGGTATGGTAGGTCGCGAGCAAGCCGATGCCCAGCAAGGCGAAGGCAAGCTGGGACAACAGGCATAGTCCCGTGTCGACCACCAGGCTGGCGGCGGCGGGCGCCCTACGCACGCCCATCTTGCGCATCAGGCGAAACGAGACGATCTCGCCACCGATCCGGGCGACCGGCAGGAGTCCGTTGACGGATTCCCGGATCCAGACGATGCGGACCATCGCGGCGAGGTTTGGCCGGCCGGCGCCGGGAATTAGAACTTGCCAGCCGCGCGCATTGAGGGCCATCGGCAGCACATGGATCAGGCTGGCGGCAGCGAGCGCGAGCCCGGCGTCGCGCAACAGCGCAAGGATGGCTTGCGGATCCTCACGCAGGAAAAGCCAAGTCGCAAGCGCAAGACCAGCGACAGCCAGCGCCTTGCCAAGATACTTCATGCGAGCGCTCTAGCCGCATCAAAGTCCGCGAAACCACCGAGCCGGGCCCGCGTTCTTCGCACCTCTTCAATGGTGCTCGGCGCCGTCAACGCCGCGAATTCCTCAGCGTAGTGATATCCCGGCGCTGCCCCCTCGAAGCTGTCGCTCGTTGCCGGGTGCAGATAGATCTCGTTTAGCCCTGGCGGCAAATGTTGCAAGAGGGCGGCGAGTCGGCGCGCAGTCATCGCGCCCGACCACGCCAGCCCGAATACGCTTTGCGGCACCAAGAGGCCGGCTTTCTCAAATCGCGATTTCAGGATCGCTGCCCAGGGCAGTAAGACATAATCGGATCGCGATTTCATCCCAGGTTCGGCCAAGGCCAGAATTGTGCGCGGTTCCGCGGGCACGCGTGCCGCGCGTATGCCAAATCTGCGGCCGATTTCGAGGATAAGCCCCGAGATTGTCGGATGCAGGTGGAAGTGCTTATGGGCATTCACATGGTCCAGCGCCAGACCGGTCGCCTGGAACGCTTCGAACTGGGCGGCAATTTCCGTTGCAACCTGGCGACGGACCTTCGGTCGGAGGAACATTTCCGCTCCGAGCATGGTCATATCGCTCCGGAACCGACCATCAGACCGAACAAGATCAGGAATGGACGACGCCGGACTTGCC
The DNA here is from genome assembly GCA_964411425.1 of uncultured Rhodospirillaceae bacterium. Classification (GTDB taxonomy): domain Bacteria; phylum Pseudomonadota; class Alphaproteobacteria; order Dongiales; family Dongiaceae; genus CAYPKW01. Next base: position 52,587 of record CAYPKW010000007.1, on the reverse strand, counting down.
GGCCGGCCATCGATCAACACCAAATGCAGACCGACCCTTAGCGATGTTAGGCGGCGCGTCCGCGCAATCGCGTCCGCTACCGAACGTCCCGTGACCATGAGGCTGGCGGCGGTCAGAACCCCTGCATAGTGCGCGACTTCGACTGCTTCATTCACTTCGACCGCGGCGCCGAAATCATCAGCGGTGATGATCAGTCCCTTCACATGGACGTCTCCCGCCTTTCGCGGAGGAAGTGGAAGAATTCCACGCCTTCGCGCAGACGGCGTTTCATCATCTCCGGGCTGCGAACCATTTCGCCGACGATCGACGCGATCTTTCCGGAGCGGAAGTAGAAGCGCCTGTAAAAGGTTTCGACGGAATCGAATATCTCATTGTGACTGAGATGCGGGTAGTGAAGCGGCGCGATCTGCACACCGCGATCGTCCACAAGCTCGGCATTTGCATCATCGAGCCAGCCGTTATCCAGCGCCTGTTTATAAAGGAATGTCCCGGGATATGGTGCGGCCAGCGATACTTGGATAGTATGAGGATTGATCTTTGTTGCGAAGCGGATGGTTTCTTCAATCGTCTCCTTGGTTTCACCCGGCAATCCTAGAATGAAAGTGCCATGAATGGTGATGCCAAGGTCATGGCAGTCCTTGGTGAATTTCTGGGCGACCTCGATCCGCATACCCTTCTTGATGTTGTACAGGATCTGCTGGTTGCCGGACTCATAGCCAACCAGGAGAAGACGCAGACCGTTGTCTCGCAGCACCTTCAGGGAATCTCGCGGAACGTTTGCCTTGGCATTGCACGACCAGGTGATGGCGAGCTTGCCCAGTTCCTTGGCGATCGCTTCGGCTCTCGGAAGATCGTCGGTAAAGGTGTCGTCGTCGAAGAAGAATTCCTTGACCTGGGGGAAAGCATGCTTCGCCCAGGCGATCTCTTCCACGACATGGCCAACGCTACGCGTACGATAGCGATGACCGCCCACGGTCTGCGGCCATAGACAGAAGGTGCAGCGCGACTTGCAGCCACGACCGGTGTACAGCGAGATATAGGGGTGCTTCAAATAACCGATGAAGTACTTTTCGATGTTCAGATCACGCTTGTAGACGGGCGTGACGAAGGGCAGCGCGTCCATGTTCTCCAGAATTGGACGCTCGGGATTGTGGACTATGACGCCTTCGCCATTGCGATATGACAGACCCGCAATCGAAGTCCAGGGGCGATCCTCCGCCACATCCCTGATGGTGAAGTCGAACTCATTGCGGGCAACGAAATCCACAGCTTCAGAGGCCTCGAGGCTCCCCTCCGGATCGACGGCAACCTTGGCGCCGATCATGCCGGCCTTCAACTGGGGATTGACGTCCTTCAGCGCAGCGATGGCCTTGACGTCAAAGGCGAAGGACGGGGTCGAGGTATGAAGGACCACGAGATCATAGTCGTTCGCCTGCGCGGCGATTTCCGCGAGCCTGGTCCCGTGCGGCGGAGCGTCGATAAGCCTGCTGTTCGACACGAGAGCCGCCGGCTGGGCCAGCCAGGTCGGGTACCAGAAAGACCGGATCTCACGCTTCGCCTGATAGCGCGATCCGGCACCGCCATCGAAACCATCGAAGGTCGGTGCTTGAAGAAACAACGTCCTCAACATGTCAGTGGCCCTTCAGCGATGACAGCATGCCATATGGACCGATCCGGAAACGACGCCCCTGCCAGGTCACGGACCGGACGAAGAAGCTCACAATGAATATAACGAACGATAGCACGTCGCGCGCGGGCCAAAGCCACCAGCGCCGGCCCTGGATGCCCAAAGATTGATCGACCTGGCGCAGCAGTACCGCCCGGCTGCACAATGTGAGCAGAAGAATCGCTGTCGCGGCAAGCGAAAATCCCAAGGCGGTGGCGCCAATGAGCGCCAGCGGCACAGGATGGGTCACTATGGAGCCGATGAAGCCGGTCCGATCCACGGACCAAATCGTGCGCGCCCAGCGTAGTTCATGGGTCATCAAGTCAGCCAGGTCTCGCTCCCTGCAGGCATGGGTGACTGTCATCGGCGGAATTGCGACGCCAAGTCCTTGGCGCCGGACGGCTTCGCCAAGGGCATTGTCATCGGCGAGATAGTTGACGAAGGGTTCCAATCCGCCGATCCGTTCCAGAACCGTTCGGCGCAACGCGATTGTAGCACCGAAGCAGGGCCGCGCAAGCCCAACGGCGAGTCCAAATATCACGCTGGGCAGGAAATGGTAGTCGATGGCCATCGCCGAGAGCTGTGCCCAGATGCCACGCAGTGGCATACCACGATAAAGACAGGTAACCAGGTCGATGCCGGGCGCCGAAAGTTCGGTGACAATGTGGCGAAGGTAGCTCGGGTGAACGCCGATATCGCTGTCGGCCAATACGAGAATATCATGGCGCGCTTCGCGCACGATGTTGATGGCGTTCGATACCTTTCTATTGGCACCATATTCCCTGGTGTCTATGACGAGTCGGATGTCGCGGTCTGGCAGGTCCCGCTGCAGCGCTTCGACGCAGCGAATCGCGGGGTCGTTCGGATCCATGACCCCAAAAATGATCTGTACTTCGCCTGGGTAATCCTGATGACAAAAACTCTCCAAATGAGCCCGCAAGCCAGGTTCATCACCACTCAGGGGTTTCAGAATGGTCACTGCCGCAAATTCCGCTGCGGCCGGTGGTTTCGATTGGAAGAACCGCCGGACCAAAACAGCCGCGACGAGCGCGTAAACACTGCCGGCGCAAGCGAGTGCCAAAAAGAGCCAGTCAAAGATCGTCGCCACAGTCGTCATGAACTTGGCTCCAAGCAGGCGATGAATACCGCACCGATGGGACCTAATCCCATGACAACACCCGAATTGCTTCCCTGAGGCCGCATCACCGTCCGGGCGATATGCCCCCTGCACCGATCGAACGGCGCTAGCGCGCCGCTACATACCGGCGAAATCTCCACAACATGTATAGCGCAAACAGCGGGGCGCCAACAGCCGCCGCGACAAGGAGCGGCATCTGGCCGCCGAACACGACCGCAACGGGCACGATCGCAATGGCGTCGTCCGGATCGAAACCGCCCCGAGCGCCAAGCTCGGCCGCCCGCTCGCCCGCAAACTGTTCGACGCGCATCACGAGCCACAGGATGACCGCCACCCCGATGCCGGCGGCGATCCCGACCGGCACCGACCACAAACCGGCCCCGGTCCGCCATAAGCCGAATCCGATGCCGATGAAGGCAAGTGCGTTGCACAGGCAGTCGGCCACCAGGTCGAACACGTGACCCCATCGCGACGTGCGCCCGGTGAGCCGGGCCAGCTCCCCGTCGGCGCGGTCGAGCAGCATGGACAACAGAAACAGGCCCGCGCCGACCAGAGGCCACGGCGCAACGCCGGCGGCGAAAGCCGCCGCCGCGGCCAAGCCCGTGGCGAGCCGCAACGCGGTAATCTGATTCGGCGTCACCGCGGTGTGCCGCAGCGGCCGGACGCCCACCCTCGCCACCCGATGAATCCAGGTATTGTGGCTAATCCGGGACCTCCTCCAACGCGGCTACGGGCCGCGCGCGTCGCGCCGTTGCGCGGACGGCAGTGCTACGCTCGATCCCAACTGGCGCAGCTGCGGCAGGACGTCCCTCTCGGCCCGCAGCAGGTCGCTCGGAAAGTCGATCTCGATCCAAGGGTAGCCGGTGACGTCTTCGACCCCGAAGGAGGCCGGCGTTTCCAGCATCACGTCGCGCATCGCCTCCTCGTAAGGTTCGTCCAGCCGGCCGGCCTCGACATAGGCCCGCATGGCGGCCACTAGGCGCTTTGCCGTCGCGGACGACAGGCGCATGAACCCCGGCCATTCGCCGACGGTATCGTAATCGGCCTCCACCTTCTTGCGGAACTCCACGATGACGCCCTCTTTGAGGCACAACTTGACCGGCTCGTCGCCCGGATCGAAACCGCGGTCGAAGATGAGGCAGTCGCGATGGGTCGAGGCGAGCAGGCATGCGATCAAATGCGGATGGTAGAGCACGTCGGCGTCCATGAACAGGATGTCGTCGCCTCCGACCAGGATGTCGCGCGCCGCCCACAGTGAAAGCATGCTGCCGCGCAGGTAGTCGTCGTTGCGCGCGTTGCGCACGTAATCCCCGGCGCCAATCGCCGCGATCTCGGCAATTATCTCGCCCTCGCGGTAACCGACCACGACGACGAGCCCCGCCACGCCGCACCGGCGCAGAATTTCCGCATGTCGGGCCAGCAGCGTCTGTCCGTCGAAGCGCAGCAAGGCCTTCGGCGAATGCGTGTCGTCGTTGCCGGAAAGCCGCCGGCCGATTCCGGCCGCCAACATGACTGCTTTCAAGGCCGTCTGCTCCCCCGGGCACCCATCGTCGATCAGGACACCGACAGCTCGAGGATCTTCGCCTCGAGCGCGCGAACGAGACCCTCGATGCCGTCGCGGGCGATGACGGCGCCGAACTCCGCGCGACGGGCCGCGAGCTGGCTCAGGGTCCCGTCCAGAAGCACGTCGACGATCCGCCAATCGCCGCTCTCCTGCCGCAGGAGATAATTGAAGGCGATCGGGGCCCCCTTGGTCCTGATCATTTTGCTTTCGGTGATGATACGCCCATCGTCGATCGGCACGTCTTCGCCGACTTCGAAGGACTGGCCGGCGTAACGGTCGAACTGGTTCGCGTAGTGCGCCACTGTGTAGCGTGCGAAGGCGTCGACCAGGCGGGCCTTGTCGGCATCGCTCAACCCGGTCCATTTGCGCCCGACCGCGAGACGGGTCATATAGGGAAGATTGAAGGCGGCGACGATTGCCGGCTCCAGGCGCCCGTAACGTCCCGCGTAACCGATAGCGGGTCCGTCGCGCATGGCGCCCAGCAGCACGTCATAGAAGGCGCGAACCACCTCGCCCGGGACCGTGCCGGACCGCGCCCGGCCGGCCATCGCGAGGCCGGCCGGCAGCGAGGCGGCCATCGCAAGGAATCGCCGGCGCGCGATCATGTCGTGTCGGTTGCCGTTTCGTCCGTCTTGGCCGCCTCGATCTCGGCCGCCTTCTTCTCGACCAGCGCCACCAGATGATCGACGATGTCGGCGTTCTTTAGGCGATGATCGGCGAGGCCGTTGATGTACACCTGATGGGTGCCGCTGCCGCCGCCGGTGAAGCCGATGTCGGTCTCGCGCGCCTCGCCCGGCCCGTTCACCACGCATCCGATCACCGACACCGACATGGGCGTGGTGATATGCGCGAGGCGCTGTTCCAGCAGCTCGACGGTCTTGATCACGGGAAACTGCTGGCGCGCGCAGGACGGGCAGGCAATGACGTTCACCCCGCGCCGGCGCAGGCCCAGCGACCTCAGAATCTCGTAGCCGGCCTTCACTTCCTCCACGGGATCGGCCGACAACGAGACGCGGATGGTGTCGCCGATGCCCGCCCAAAGCAGGCTGCCGATGCCGATGGCCGACTTCACCGTGCCGCTCTTGAGGCTGCCCGCTTCCGTGACCCCCAGATGCAAGGGATAGTCGCAGGCCTCGGCCAAACCCTGATAGGCGGCCACCGCCAAGAACACGTCCGACGCCTTGACGCTGATCTTGAACTCCAAGAAGTCGTTGTCCTCGAGGATGCGGGCGTGGTTGAGCGCACTCTCGATCATTGCCTCGGGACAGGGCTCGCCGTACTTCTCCAGGAGGTCGCGCTCAAGGCTGCCTGCGTTGACCCCGATGCGCATGGCGCAGCCATGCTCCTTGGCCGCCGCCACCACCTCCTTGACGCGCTGCGGCGAACCGATGTTGCCGGGATTGATGCGCAGGCAGGCCGCGCCTGCCTTGGCGGACTCGATCGCCCGCTTATAGTGGAAGTGGATGTCGGCCACGATCGGCACCGGGCTGCCGGCCACGATCTCCTTGAGCGCCTCGGTCGAGCCCTCGTCCGGGCAGGATACGCGCACGATGTCCGCGCCGGCGGCCGCCAGTTCCCGTACCTGGGCCAGTGTTGCCGCCGCATCGGTCGTCAGCGTCGTGGTCATCGACTGCACCGAAACGGGCGCGTCGCCCCCGACGGCCACGCCGCCCACCTTGATCTGGCGGCAACGCCGACGCTGGATGTCGCGGTAGGGCCGGACGCTCATCTGCTCTCCCCAGTCGATCTTGTCTCGTTCTACCACCGGCGGGTTGCCCCGCGGGCGAAATCCGTATATAGCGCAATTCCATCGGTTCCCCAAGGGTGGCTAACGAATTGTCGGAAACCGGGGCGCGAATCGCTCGACCGATCGGCAGGTTTTCGCATATAATTCTTCTGGGGGACTACTCGACAACCAGTTGCAGGCCGCGCCAGTCAAGGCATTGGACGAATGAAAGTCATTTTGGCCCAACCGAGGGGATTCTGCGCCGGGGTCGAACGGGCCATCGAAATCGTCGAGCAGGCGTTGGCCAAATACGGCCCACCCGTCTATGTGCGCCATGAGATCGTGCATAACCGACATGTGGTTGAGGCCCTGCGCGCCAAGGGCGCTTGCTTCGTTGACGAACTTGACGAGGTGCCGCCCGGGGGCATAACCATTTTCAGCGCCCACGGGGTCTCGCGCGCCGTGTCGGCGGCCGCGGCCGATCGCGAACTGCCGGTAATAGACGCCACCTGCCCATTGGTGTCCAAAGTGCATCATCAGGGCCAGCGCTATGCCCGCCAGGGCCGCGAGGTGATCCTGATCGGCCACGCCGGCCATCCGGAGGTGGAGGGCACCATGGGGCGCATCCCGGGCGGGGTGCATCTCATCTCCACCGTCGCCGACGTGGCGAGGCTCGCCATCGGCAACCCGGACAAGGTGGCCTACGTCACCCAGACGACGCTCAGCGTCGATGACACCCGCGCCATTATCGACGCGCTGAAGCAGCGTTTTCCGGAAATCGTGGGACCGGACACCAAGGACATCTGCTACGCCACGCAGAACCGCCAGCGGGCGGTGCGCGACTTGGCGAGACTGGTGGACGTGATGTTCGTCATCGGCGCGCGCAACAGCTCGAACTCCAACCGCTTGCGCGAAATCGCCGAGGAGATGGGCGTGCGCGCCTTTCTCATCGACGACGCCGGGGCGCTCGATCCGGCCTGGCTCGACGGCGCCGCGGCGGTGGGCATCACCGCGGGCGCCTCGGCGCCGGACTTCCTGGTGCACGACCTGGTGGCGGCGATCGGCCGCTATGTCGAGGTCGAAGTGTCGGTGCTGCCGGGAACGGACGAGAACATTCGATTCCGCATGCCTCCGCAGTTGGCGGATGACGCGCCGACGGCGCGCCAACCGGCCTCAGTAACAGTTTAAGGGCCCGTCATGCCGGTTCCGCTTCATCAACAGCTTCGTGTCGGTGCTTACGTCGTCAAGCAGCATCTGATGCGCGTCGAGCGTTATCCGCTGGTGCTCATGCTGGAGCCGCTGTTCCGCTGCAACTTGGCCTGCGCCGGCTGCGGCAAGATCGACTACCCCGACGCCATCCTCAACCAGCGGCTGAGCGTCGAGGATTGCCTGGTGGCGGCCGACGAATGCGGCGCGCCGGTGGTTTCCATTGCCGGCGGCGAACCCTTGCTGCACCGCGAGATCGAGCAGATCGCGGCGGGCCTGATCCGGCGGAAGAAGTTCGTCTATCTGTGCACGAACGCTCTCTTGATGGAGAAGAAGATCGATCGGTTCCGGCCGAGCCAGTATTTCACCTGGTCGGTGCACCTCGACGGCGGGCGCCCGGAGCACGACAAGTCGGTCTGCCAGGGCGGCGTGTACGACAAGGCGGTGGCCGCGATCCTCGCGGCCAAGGCCAGGGGCTTCCGGGTCAACATCAACTGCACGCTGTTCGACGGCGCCGATCCGCGGTCCTACGCCCGCTTCTTCGACCACATGATGGAGATCGGCCTCGACGGCATCACGGTCTCGCCGGGCTATGCCTACGAGCGCGCCCCCGACCAGCAGCACTTCCTCAACCGCCGCAAGACCAAGCAGTTGTTCCGCGACATCTTCAAACAGGGTTCCGGCGCCCGCAACTGGTCGTTCAGCCAGTCGGCGCTGTTCCTCGACTTCCTGGCGGGCAACCAGGAGTACCGCTGCACGCCCTGGGGCAATCCGACCCGGAACGTCTTCGGCTGGCAGCGTCCGTGCTACCTCTTGGGCGAGGGCTACGCCCCGACCTTCCGGGCGCTCATGGACGAGACGGATTGGGACGCCTACGGCACCGGCAACTACGAGAAGTGCGCCAACTGCATGGTGCATAGCGGCTACGAAGCGACCGCGGTCAAGGATGCGGTGCGCCATCCGCTGAAGGCGCTCGCCGTCACCTTGCGCGGGGTCGATACCGAAAGGACGATGGCGCCGGAAATTCCGCTCGACCGGCAGCGGCCGGCCGACTACGTGTTCTCGCGCCACGTCGAGGAGGCGATGGCGCGCCTACGCCGCCAACCCGAACCCGCGCCCCAGAGCCGCGCTGCCGCGGAGTAGGGCGCCGAGCGCCGCGCGCGTGTCCCGGCCGGCGCGCAGCAGCGCCGGCAACTGGCCCGGCGATCGCGCGAGGGAGCGCAAGACGGCGCCGACGGCGATGCGTCCATCGGGGGTGAGCGCCAACAGGGCCGCCTGGGGCAGGTCCCGGTCCGCCGGGTCGGCGATCGCCCGCAGCGCGATGAACGGCAGGCCGGCCCCGACGGCGACGAGCGCTACCACGTGGCTTTCCATGTCGACGGCGATCGCGCCGGTCTCGGCATGACGGAGGCGCTTCTCGGCGGCGGTGGCGAGGATCCTGTCGCTGCCGAGGACCGTGCCGGCCGCGGCGTCCGGCAGGCGGGCCGTCAGCCAGGCGTGCCAATCGCGGTCGCAGGCGATGAAGCCGCGGGGCGTGATGACTCCGCTCGCCGCGATGAGCGTTCCCGGCGCTATGCCCGGCGCCAGGCCGCCGGCGATGCCGAAGCTGGCAAGGGCATCGACGCCCTCGGCGATCATCTTCTGCACGAGACCATGCGCGCGCCCCGCGTCGCCGCCGCTGACGGCGACGACGGCATCGGTGTGGCGCAGCACGGCGGCCTCGGCCCGGAGGCCGGTGAGCACGCCGATCGGCATCACATGCCGTACATGACCGTGGCAGCGTTGGATTGCCGCAGGTTGCGATAGCGCGCCAACGCCCACAGCGGGAAGTAGGCGGCATAGCCGTGGTAGCGCAGATGGAATACGCGCGGGAAGCCGACCGCGGTGAAGCTCTCCTCCGGCCACAGCCCGTCCGGGCCTTGTGTCTCCATGAGGTACTTGACGCCGCGGCGCACGGCCGCATGGCGCGCCTCGCCGGCCGCCAGGAGCCCCAGGAGCGCCCATGCGGTCTGCGAGGCGGTGCTGCACTTGCCCACTCCGCGCGGCCGATCGGCCCAATAGGACCGGCCGTCCTCGCCCCAGCCGCCGTCGGCGCGCTGGCGCGACAGCAGCCAGGCGACCGCCTTCAGCACGTCAAGTCTCTTCATGTCAACGCCGGCCGCATTGTAGGCGCACAGCGCCGACCAGGTGCCATAGATGTAGTTGGTGCCCCAGCGCCCGAACCAGGAACCGTCCGCCTCCTGCTCGCGGCGCAGGAAGTCGAGGCCGGCGAGCACGCTCGGGTGGCCGCGGTCATGGCCGAGCTGCACGAGCATGCCGACGCAGCGCGCCGTCACGTCGGCGGTGGGCGGGTCGAGCAGCGCCCCATGGTCGGCAAACGGGATGGCGTTGAGGTAGTGGTGCGTGTTGTCGGCGTCGAAGGCGCCCCAGCCGCCGTTCCGGCTCTGCATGCCTTCGACCCAGGCCGCGGCGCGCTCGATGGCCGAACGATGGAGGACGGAGTCGCCGCGGTCGAGCGCCATCGCCACCACTGCGGTATCGTCGATGTCCGGGTAATGGTCGTTCGAGTACTGGAACGCCCAGCCGCCGGGCTGGACATGCGGCCGGCGCGCCGCCCAGTCGCCGACCTTATCCAGGATCTGCCGTCGGCGGAGCCAACCGAGCCCGCGCGCCGCCGCCGCGCGAGCACGCTCGCCGTCCACCTCCAGGAGGGCGTGCGCCGCGAGCGCGGTGTCCCACACCGGCGACAGGCAGGGCTGGCAATAGGTGCGCCGCGGATCGAGCAACACAAGCCTGTCCACCGCACGCCCCGCGGCGACAACCGCTGGATGGTCCCCGGCATAGCCGAGGCAGTCGAACATCATCACCGCGTTGGCCATCGCCGGGTAGATGGCGCCGAAGCCGTCGTCGCCGTTGAGGCGCCGCATGACGAAGGCGACGGCCTTGTCGATGGCCCGCCGGCGCGGCGCCTTGGGGAAGAACGGCTCGACCCGTAGCAAGAGGCGGTCAGCCTGCCGGAAGAAAGCGGCCCACAAGCCGCGGCGCGACACGTCGTGCCAGTCCTTCACCCGCTCGGGCGGCGTCACGAACAGCTCGGCCACCGACACGGCGCGCGGATTGCGGGCGATCGGCCGCACGGCCATCAGGACCAGCAGCGGCACGATCACCGTGCGCGACCAGTACGACACCTTGTCCAAGTGGAAGGGGAACCAGCGCGGCATCAGCATGATCTCGACCGGCATCGCCGGCACGGCGCACCACGGCACCTGCCCGAACAATGCCAGCTGGATGCGCGTGAAGACGTTGGCCTTGGCCGCGCCGCCATGGGCGAGGATCGTCTCGCGAGCGCGCGTCATGTGCGCCGCGTCGGGCGAATCGCCGGCCGCCTTGAGGGCGAAATACGCCTTGACGCTGGCGCTGATGTTGAAGTCTCCGCCGGGGAACAGCGACCAGCCGCCATGCTCGGCCTGCTCGGCGCGCAGGAAAGCCGCGAGGCGCGCCTCGAGCCCCTCGTCGATCTTGCCAAGGTAATGGCGCAGCAACAAATACTCGGCAGGGATGGTGGCGTCGGCCTCCAACGCGAACACCCAGTGGCCATCGGCGCGCTGCCGGTCCAGCAGCGCCGCCGTCGCGCGGTCGATGGCGCGATCGAGAGGGTAGGCGACCTCGGGCTGCTCGATGGGCTGTCTGAGGGCGATCGACAAGGGCCTCACCTGCTTCGGCTCTCAAGCGGCTGGCGGCGCGCCATCATGGTTGAACGGACGAGTCGAGACAAGAGCCGTTAAGCATGCTTGTCGAAGCTTGCGAGGACCCGCGCCGCCGCCTCGTGGCCCGAGCGCACGGCGCTTTCGATGGTGCCCGGCAGGCCGGTGTCGGTCCAATCCCCGGCCAGGAATAAATTCCGCCACCGGGTCGCCGCCCCCGGCCGCAGGCGGAGCTGATCGGGAGTGGCGGCGAAGGTGGCGCGGCGTTCCTTCACGATGCGCCAGGCCGGCATCGGCGCCGCCGCCAGATCGTAGGCGCGGGCGACGTCCGTCCAGATCGCGGCGGCGAGTTCCTCGGCCGGGCGATCGACGTGTCGCTCGGCCGCGCTGATCGTGACCGATACCACTTCGCGCTTGGCGAACAGCCATTCAGCGAGGCCGCCGACGAGGCCGAGAATGAGGGGCGTGCCCGGCGGCGGGGCGAGCCGGTAGTGGGCGTTGACGATGGCCCGGAACGCGGTCGGCGCCGTCAAGCCCGGCACCAGGTCGCGGGCGACCGGGGCGGTCACGGCGAGGATCACGCGATCGCCTTCGCTCAACGCCGCCGAGGCGCCGGCGAACTCGAGCCGCGCCAGGCGGTCGCCGTCGAACTCGATCCGCCGCAAGCGTTCCCCAAGGCGGATTTCGGCCCCGCGATTGGCGAGCGCGGCGAGCGCCGGATCGACCAGGCTCTCGGACAGGCCGATGCGCGGCACCAGTGCGCGGCAAGCCGCGCCGCCGCGCCCGAAGGTTGCGCGCAGCACCCGCCAGAGTAGGCGCGCCGATGCGCTCTCCGCCTCGGTGTTCAGCACGGCGACCGCGAAGGGCTGCCACAGCCGCCGGAACAGCAACTCGGGTCGCCCGAGGCTCTTCTCGACCGTGGCCTCGGGCCCGGCCCAGGCGGTGCTGAAGGCGGCGAGGTAATCGAGCGCGCGCGTTCCCGGCACGCGCCGGTTGGCGCGGAAGATCCAGGCCACGAGGTCGGGGCTGAGCGTCCAGCGCTCGCCCGTGCCCAGGTCGAGGAAGGCGAACTCCGCCCTCGCCGGCCCCACCAGACTATGGCGTGCGCCAATCGCCTCCAGGTACCGCATGGCGTGGTCGTTGCCGGCGAGCAAGAGATGGTTGCCGTTGTCGATGCGGCATCCGAGCTCCCTGTCGAAATAGGAGCGGCAGCGCCCGCCGGCTTGATGGCCCGCCTCGTACAAGGTCACCCCGCGGCCGCGCCGGGCAAGCTCGACGGCGGCGGCGAGCCCGGCGAGCCCGGCGCCGATCACGTGCACGCGCGCCGCCATTAGAGAAGACCGTGTCTCAGCGCCAGCCACAGCTTGACGAGCTTCGGCACCTGCACCGGTTCGAGCGTCGCCCAGCCGCGCCGCAGCAGGCGGTCGAGCAGCCGGCGATAGATGGCGCCCATCACCGCCGCCGGGCGCATGGCCCGGCGCGAGCATTGGGCCATCCAGCGCCGGGCTTCCGCGAAATGCCGGGTCGCCTGGGCGGCGATGTCGCGGCACACCGCCGTCAGCGCCGGATGGCGCAACACTTGCGCCGGATCGCTGCCCGCGATGCCGTGGCGGTCGAGCAGTTCGCGCGGCAGGTAGAGGCGGCCCGCGGCGGCGTCCTCGGCCAGGTCGCGCAGGATATTGGTGAGTTGCAGCGCCCGGCCGAGGTGATCGGCCACCTTGTCGGCGCCGGCGCTCATGTCCCCGAACGCGCGCACCGACAGGCGGCCGACGGCGCCGGCGACGCGCCCGCAATAGAGGTCGAGATCGGCCAAGGACGGGGCGCGAATGTCGCGCTCCGCATCCATCCGCATGCCGTCGATCAACGCCAGGAAATCCTCGCGCCGCAGGCAATATTCGGTCACCGGACGGCTGAGCGCCCGGGCGACGGCGTGGCGCGGCTCTCCAGCGTACAGCAATTCGATCTCGCGACGCCAATCCTCCAGTCGAGCGAGCTTGTCCGCGCGCGGGCTAGGGCCGTCGGCGATATCGTCCACCTCGCGGCAAAAGGCGTAGATGGCGTACATCGCGTCCTGGCGCGCCCGTGGCAACAGGCGCATCGCGCCGTAGAACGAGGTGCCGGATGCGCGCACGCGCTGGCGCATCTCCGCCGCCAACTCCTCGCCCGCCGACGCCGGCAAGTCGGCGCGGTCGTTCATGCGGTCCTGCCGGAGATCGGGGCGGCGGCCGGCGCGAGCCACTGGGCGCGCCACACGCCGATGAGCGCGCTCCACGCGAAGCCCGGCTTGCTGAACTGGACGCGCTGCTGCAACGGGTCCCGGCGCCGCAGCATGGCGCCGAGGCGCTCGGCCACGGTGACGATGACCATCGTTTCGCGGCGCAGGCGCGCGTCGCCCGCGTGGCGCGGCAGGTCGCGCCCCTCGACGAGCAATTCGTCGACGCGATCGAGCATGCGCTCGAAGGTTCGCCGCAATCCCGCGCTCGACCGCGCGGCGCCGAGCTCGGCCACGCTCGCGCCGCAGGCGGCGAGGTCGGCCTGCGGCACGTAGACACGGTCGAGCGTGCGATAGTCCTCGGCGCAGTCCTGTAGGTGGTTCAGCACCTGCAAGGCGGCGCACAGGGCGTCGGACGGCGCGTAGGCGGCCTTGGGCGCGCGATGCAAGTCGAGAACCTGGCGGCCCACCGGCATGGCCGAGTAGCGGCAATACTCCATCAGCTCGGACCAATCGGCGTAGCGCAGCTTGGTGGCGTCCCACTTGAAGGCGGTCAGCAGGTCGAGACAGTTCTGCGGCCCGATCCGGCACGCCGCCAGATCGGCCCGCATCGCCGCCGCCGCGGGCGAGCGGTCGTCGACGGCGCCGGTGAGGATCGCCGCCATGAGGTTGAGCCGGCGCAGCTTCTCGGCCGCCTCGAGCTTCGGGTTGTCGGCGATGTCGTCGGCGCCGCGCGCGAAACGATAGAAGGCGTGCACGTGGGGCCGCAGGTCGGCGCGGATTAGGAACGAGCCGACGGGAAAGTTCTCGTACGCGATATTCTTGCCGGAGGGCGTTTCAAGCGTCATGCGTCCACCCGCGTCCGCACCCGGCCCTTCCATTCCCCGCCGCGGCCGCGCCAATGGAGGCGCGCCGAATCGACGGTGGCGGCCAAGTAGAACAGCGCCACCAGGGGCAAGAACGGCGCCCAGGCGGGGGACAGCCCGTAATAGCGGACGGTCGGGAAATAGGCGCCCGCCATGGCGATCCAGGTGAGCAGACCCAACTGCGCCGTCGCCCCGGCGCCGAACAATGTCACCGCCGGCGGCGCGATGAAAGCCAGCGCGAGGCCGAGAATCGTTGCCACGAGCAGGATCGGCGAGCCGCGCAGCTGGGTGTAGGCGGTGCGGGTGACGACCCGCCAAAAATCGCGGAAGCGCGGGTAGCGGCGCAGGCTTCGCGTCCGCTCGGCAAGGCCGAGCCAGATCGGCCCGCCAGCCTTGACGACGGCGGCCAGCGCGCAATCGTCGATCAGCCGGCCGCGGATGGCGGCGATGCCGCCGATGCGGGCGAGCGCCTCGCGGCGCAACAGGATGCAGCCGCCGGCGGCGGCCGCCGTGGCGTTATCGCGCCGGTTCACCCAAGGGAAAGGATACAGCATCTGAAAGAAAAAAACGAACGCGGGCACCAGCGCCCGCTCGGCGAAGGACTCGGAAGTGAGCTTCACCATGAGCGATACGAGGTCGAGGTTCTCGGCCTCGGCACGGGCAACCAGCCCCGCCAGGTTGTCGCGGTCGTGCTCGACGTCGGCGTCGGTGAGCAGCAGGTAGCGGGCCTCCGACGCCGTCCGCTCGATGCCTTGCGCCAGGGCCCACAGCTTGCCGGTCCAGCCGGGCGGCAGCGGTTCGGCGGCGATCACCGACAACCGTTCCTCGGTCTTGAGCGAGGCGGCGGCGCCGCGGGCGGCGGCGGTGCCGTCGCTGCTGTGGTCGTCCACCACCACGACCTCGAATCGCCCCGGATAGGACTGGGTGAGCAGCGATGCGACGGCGCGCCCTACCGTGAGCGCCTCGTCGCGCGCCGGCACCACGGCCGCCACGGCCGGCCATCGTTCCGGCCAGCGCGGCGGCCTGGTTACCGCCGTGCGCCAGAACGACCCACGGGCGAAGACGAGGTACGCCCACAGTGCGGCGGACAGGACCGCGACGATAGTGACCCAGCTCACCGGCAATATCCCGCGGCGCGGAACCAGGCGATGGCGTCGGCAAGCGCCGCCGCCGCCGGCCGCGACCGGTAGCCCAACTCGCGCCCAGCCTTGGCGGAGGAGAAATACATCCGCTTCCGCGCCATGCGCAGGCTGTCGCGGGTAACGAAAGGATCGCCGCCGAACACCCGGGCCACGGCCTCGGCGACGGCCGCCAGCGGCATCAGCGGCGCCGTCGGCAGCTTGATGCGCGGCGGCCGTCGGCCGGTAAGCCTGGCGATAACGGCGAGGATCTCGGCTAAGGCCAGGTCCTCTCCACCGATGATGTAGCGCTCGCCGATGCGCCCGCGCTCGAAGGCGAGCAGATGGCCCGTCGCCACGTCGTCCACGTGCACCAGGTTGAGGCCGGTATCCACGAAGGCCGGCATGCGGCCGCGTGCCGCTTCGAGGATCAGGCGGCCCGTGGGCGTCGGCTTGATGTCGCGCGGCCCCACGGGAGCGGACGGATTGACGATCACCGCCGGCAGGCCCGCCGTGCCGATCATCTCGCGCAGTTTCTCCTCCGCCAGGAACTTCGAGCGCTTGTAGGGCCCTATCATGTCGGCGAGTTCGGAGGGCGTCGATTCGTCGGCCGGGGTGGCGTCGGGGTTGCGGCCCAGCACCGCGACGCTGCTGGTATATACGACGCGCCTGACGCCGGCCGCTTGGGCGGCCCGCATGATGGTCTCGGTGCCGGCGACGTTGACGCGGTCCATCGCCGCGGGGTCGCGCACCCACAGGCGATAGTCGGCCGCGACGTGGAACAAGGCCGAGCAGCCGGCGAGCGCCGCTTCAAGCGAGGCGCGGTCCTCAAGGTCGCCCACCCGCACGTCCACGGGCAGGCCCTCGACGTTGCGCCGGTTGCTTCGCGGGCGCACCAGAACGCGCACCCGATGGCCGGCGGCGATCAGCGCGCGCGCCACCGCCGATCCGACGAAACCGGTCGCCCCGGTGACCAGCGAGATTTCGTTCGGCACCCGTCGACTCTCCGTTTAACGGCCGCTCCCGACACTAGCACCGCCGCCCGGTGCCGGCCCAGGGTTCGGTTTGCCCGCGGCCCTCGGGAGCGGTAGGATCGAGGAGGGGGAGGATGTATGACGAGCGTAATCCTCACGACGCTGCCCGCACGCCAGGGCGTGGCCTTTCGCCTGCCGCTCGATCACTGCGTCAAGATCGTCAATACGCACGGCAGCCAGGTCGTCGATTTCTGGGCGCTTTCTGAGGCTGACCCCGGCGAGCACATGTCCATGGCCCACTCGCGCAACGCCAGTTATCGGCTGTGGCCGGTTCCGGGCGACGTGCTCGTCACCAATTTGCGCCGACCTATCATGACACTGCTGGAGGACACCTCGCCCGGCGTGCACGACACGCTCATTCCCTGCTGCGACGGGCGGCGCTACAAGCAGCTCGGCGCGGGCGAGGACCACCCGAGTTGCGCCGGCAACTTCGCCGCGGCCCTGACGCGCCTGGGTCTTTCCCCGCCGCCTCCGCCGGCGCCGCTCAATCTGTTCATGAACGTTCCGATCGGAGCCGAAGGCAAGCTATCCGTGGCGCCGCCGGTCAGCCGCCCCGGCGACGCGGTGGTGCTGCGCGCCGAAATGGACGCGGTCGTGGTGCTGTCGGCCTGTCCGCACGACATATTCCCGGTGAACGGGGCCGACTGCCGGCCCAAGGACGTGGCGTACCGGACTTACCGGTCGGACTGAGCGGCAAGGACGATGGCGGTCGTCCGCCGGACATGCGTAAAGCAAGGTGTCTAAGCATCGATTTTTCGAGGAACGACCCGAATCGCCGCGGAACGGCGCCGTTTTTCGGCCGACCGGTGGTGCTTTACAATGTCAAACAGCGTCCGTCCCAAGGGAGCGGGTCGGCGGCGGACCTTCGCCCGCAACCGCAAGCCAACCCAATTATAGGAAATTTTTCAGCTGCGTAAAGAGAGCGCTTCCAGGCAGCGAAATTCCGCCCTGCCAGGTTGCTGAAAAATCGATCCGCTCATCCTCCGACTTCGACAAGCTCAGTGTGAGGATGAGCGTTTGCATCCGTTCAGCCTCGTCCTGAGCCTGTCGAAGGACGAGGCGCGACGCGTTCCGAGGCATTTTTCAGCAGCCTGCTGGCCCCGCAGAAGCGGCCGGCGGAAGACGGGCGCCCGTCAGCCAGCACCGATGCGCCGGTACGCGAAGGGCGGTGGAACCGCGCCAGCGTCCATCTCGGCCAGCGCTACCAGCCGTTCGTGGTGCGGCGACAACGCGCAGGCCGGATCGGTGGCGGCGGCCTCGCCGAGAATCGCGTAGGCCTGACAGCGGCAGCCGCCCCAATCGACCTCGCGCCGGTCGCAGCTTCGGCAGGGTTCGGGCATCCATTCGGTGCCGCGGAACGCCCAAAAGGCCTCGGATCGCTCCCATATTTCGGCGAGGGGGTGCTCGCGCACGCTGTCGAACGACAGGCCGGGGATGGTCTCCGCGGCATGGCAGGGCAGAACCTTGCCGCTCGGCGTGACGTTCAGGAACTGCCGGCCCC
The DNA here is from genome assembly GCA_964411425.1 of uncultured Rhodospirillaceae bacterium. Taxonomy (GTDB): domain Bacteria; phylum Pseudomonadota; class Alphaproteobacteria; order Dongiales; family Dongiaceae; genus CAYPKW01. Next base: position 34,852 of record CAYPKW010000007.1, on the reverse strand, counting down.
AGCCGCCCATGCAGGCCTTCGGCCGCATGGCGTAATAGTCCGGCACGACGTAGTCGATCACGAGCCGGCCGTGCAAGCGTTCCCTCGCCGCCTCGACGACGGCGGTCGCCCGTTCGAGTTGGGCCCTTGTCGGCATCAGCGCCGTCCGGTTGCGGAGCGCCCAGCCGTAGTATTGGACGTGTGCTACTTCCAGGCGCCCCGCCCCCATCTCGAACGCGAGGTCGATGATCCGCGGCAGATGCTCGAGGTTCTGGCGATGGACGGGCGCGTTCACGGTAAGCGGCAGGCCGGCCTGGCGCACCCAGCCCGCGAGCGCCAGCTTGCGCGCGAAGCCGCCGCGAAAACCGGCGATCCGGTCGGCGTTGGCCGGCTCGCTGTCCTGGATGCTGAGCTGGACATGGTCGAGGCCGGCCTCGGCCAAGTTGGAGAGGCGGCGCTCGTCGAGCAGCACGCCGGCGGTGATGAGGTTGGTGTAGAGGCCGAGACGCGCGGCGCCGCGCACCAGGTCCTCGAGGTCCTTGCGCACCGTCGGCTCGCCGCCGGAAAAATGCACCTGCAGGACGCCGAGATCGGCCGCCTCGCCGATGACCCGGAGCCATTCCGCGCCGGACAATTCGTTCGACGCGCGCTCCAGCGCGACCGGGTTCGAGCAGTACGGGCATTGCAGCGGGCAGCGGTGCGTCAACTCGAAGAGGATCGCCAGCGGCGGCGCGGGCCGTTCCCGATGTTGCGCCTCGGAGGCGCTCACGGCTGGGCGGGCGTCCGTGTCGATGCGGTCGCGCATCAGTCCCTCATGGCGCGTCGACGCCGGGCACGAAGCAGCCCGGCGGGACGTGGCCCGGCTCGACATAGGCGTGATGGAGCGCGTCGAGCTGGGCCCACAGCACGTCGCACTTGAATTCCAGAGCCTCGAGCACCGCGCGCTGCTGCTCAGGCGTGCTCGCGTGGTCCTTGACGTAGGCCAAGGCGAAGTCGGCGTCGCGCGGCGCCTGCGACAGCCGGGCCTCGAAGTAGGCCAAGGTCTCCTTCGAGACGAAATCGTAGTTGGCGAGCATGCCGGCCACGCGCTCAGCGATGATGCCGGGCGAAAACAGCTCGGTCAGCGAGGACGCAATCGCCTCGACCAGCGGCCGCCGTGCGACAAAGTCGACGTAGGCCGCGACGGCGAACCGCGTCGCCGGCAGGGCCTTGCGCTCTGAGACGACCATGTCGCGGTCGAGGCCGAGGCCATCGGTGAGGCGCAGCCAGCGGGCGATGCCGCCTTCGCCTGGTGCTGCGCCGTCGTGGTCGACCAGGCGCTGGCGCCAGGTGCGGCGAATGTCGGGGTCGCCGGTGCGGGCGATCAGCGTGGCGTCCTTGACCGGGATGGCCGCCTGATAGCAGTAGCGATTGAGCGCCCAAGCCTGGACCTGGCCGCGGGACAACCGGCCGCCGTGCAGGAGCCGGTGGAACGGGTGGAGGTGGTGGTATCGCTCGGCCCCGATCGCGCGCAGTCGCGCCTCGAGCTCATTCGGATCGAGTGGCCTGTTCACAGCGCGAACTCCTGCCCGTCGTGCGCGACCTGCCAGCCGGCGGCCTCGACCGCGGCGCGTTCCGGAGAATGCTCGACGAGAATGGGATTGGTGTTGTTGACGTGGATGAAGACGCGCTGGCGCACCCCCAAGCCGGCGAACGCCGCCAACGATCCCCGCGGCCCGTCGATGCTGATGTGTCCCATGCGCTGGCCGCTCTTGGTTCCCGTTCCGCCGGCCGTCATCTCGTCGTCCCTGAACAGCGTACCGTCGAACAGCACGAGCCCGGCCCCCGCCAATCGGCCGGCCAAGACGCCGTCGACCGCGGCGCAGCCGGGGACATAGAAGAACCCGCCCGCACGGCCGCTTTCCGCGACGGACAACCCGACCGTATCGCCGGGTTGGGTGCCCCAGCCGGGGCCTGCGCCGGCGTCTTCCAAGTATAGCGCGACCTTGCCCGGCACGTCGAACGCCTCGACCGAGACGCCTAGCGGCTCGCCCTCCGCTCCCGCCAGCTCGATGGGGCGCGCCAACGGCAGCTCGCGCCTGGGCGCGACGCCGGGATCGAGAACGGCGAAGATCGGGTTCAGCGACAGCGCCGCAAGCACGCGCGACGTGGCGTAGACCGCCACCGGTTGTCGCTCGCGCAGCGTGAGAAGGCCCGCGACGTGGTCGACATCGGCATTGGTCAGCACGACGGCCTTGATCGGGCTGTCGCGCCGGCCCTCCGTCGGCTGCAGCGGGGGCGTTCCGAGGATTTGCTGGCGCAGGTCCGGCGATGCGTTCAATAGGACCCAGCCCCGGCCGTTTGCCGTCGCGGCGACGGAAGACTGAGTGCGCGCACGCACCCCAGGGGCGCCGGAGCGCACGAGACTGCAATTGGCGCAGTTACAGTTCCACTGCGGAAAACCGCCGCCCGCCGCCGAGCCGAGGACGCGGACCTGCATCATGTCGCGGGACGCCCTGCCGCGCTCTTCGTGCCGGCGTCCGCGTTGGACCTACTGCCCGGACGACCCTGCGGCCGTCCGGGCGCCGCTACTACAGCGCGGCGCAGGCGTAACTGTTGATCTCGAGCCCGACCGCGATCTCGACGACGCGAGGGCGTTTCCAAGACTTCTTCATCCGGTGCTGCCTCCCTTATCGGCGCGGCGGCCGAACCGATATCCGACCTGCCGCCGCGAAGTACATTGTCGCATTCCGGAGGCGAACGCAAGGGCGCGACGATTCGAGGCGCCTCGTTCACTTGGGCGCCGTCACCGTGAACTCGATGGCGGCGTACCAAGCCGCCAAATTGGCGATGTCGTCATCGCTCAGGGGCTTGGCGACCACCGCCATCTGCTCGTCCTTGCGCTCGCCCGAGCGGAACGCCTTGAGCTGCTTGACGAGGTACAACTCGCTTTCGCCGGCGATGTTGGGCACGTTCGGCATGCGCCCGATGCCGTCCATGCCGTGACAGACACGGCACACCTTGGCCTTCTCGCGGCCGGTCGCCGGATCGCCGGCCGCGGCGGCGGCGGCGGTGCAGGCCAAGAGGGCCGCCGCGGCCAGCGCTGGGATTCGGGGCTGGCGCATGGCGGCCAAGACCATCCTCGGGGCGGCGGCGGACGGCGGCAAGCGCCGCCGTCCGCCGAGCCCGCTCAGCGCTCGTACCAGATGCGGTAGATGGCCCCGGTCAAGTCGTCCGAGACCAGGATCGAGCCGTCCGGCAACTGCGCGATGTCGACCGGGCGTCCGAGAGCCTCCCCAGTCGACTCGTCCAGCCAGCCGTCCGCGAAGACGCTCGTCTCGCCGACCGAGCCGTCGGCGTTGACCGAGGTGAACATCACCCGCGCGCCCACCGGCGTGGTCCGATTCCACGATCCGTGCTGGGCGCCGAAGATGCCGCCGTTGTACTTCGAGGGGAACATCCTGCCCGTGTAGAACATCATGCCGAGGTCCGCGGCATGCGCCACCTGTTCCACGGCCGGCGGAACGGTGTCGGCCGGCACCTCGCTGTCCTTGTACTCGCTGGTGCGCACCGCGCCGCCGCCGTACCACGGAAAGCCGAAATGCTGGCCCGGACCGGTCGCGCGATTGAGCTCGCCCGGAGGGATGTCGTCGCCCATGCCGTCGACCTGGTTGTCGTTGAACCAGAGCTCGCCGTTGGCCGGGTTGAAGTCCATGCCCACCGAGTTGCGCACGCCGTAGGCGTAGACCTCGCGATTCTTGCCGTCGCGGTCCATGCGGATGATGCCGCCGAGCCCGAACTGGTTGTAAAGATCCAACTTCTCGGGCGGCGGAACGTTGAACGGCTGGCCGAGCGTGATGTAGAGCTTGTTGTCGGGGCCGATGTCGCACACCCGCGCGGTGTGATTGTAGGATTCCTCGTCCGTCGGGATCAGATCCCCCTTGGCGACCACGACAAAGGCCGCCACGTCCGGCCCTTCGTAGAAGAACTCGGCCGCCGGATAGACCAGCACGCGGTTCTGCTCGGCGATGTAGAGGAACCCGTCCTTCGAGAAGCACACGCCGTTGGGCAGCGTCATCTCGATCGACGGCGCGAAGATCTTGACCTCGTCGGCCACCCGGTCCTTGTTGCGGTCGGTAACGGCCCAGGCCTTCGTCTTGCGCGTGCCGACGAAGACCATGCCGGTGGACGGGCCGACCGCCATGTGGCGGGCGTCCGGTACGATGGCGTAAAGGCCGATCTTGAAGCCCGCCGGCAGATTGACGCGGGTAAGGATCGCCTTGATGGCGTCCGCGTTCTCGCCCGTCTGCGGCACCACCTCCATGTTGGCCGAGGTGCCGGTAAGCTTGAACTGCCCGAGCTTCTGCAAATTGTCCGCCCCGGCCTCCGTCGGCGCCAGAGCCGCCATCAGTCCGAGCGCCGCCGCCGATGCGGCGAGATTTCGCCATTGCATGACCAATCCTCCCTTGTTCCGATCCCGTACTGCGCCGGGTGCCAGTATATTTAACCGCCGGAGCCGCGCCGAGGCAATCGGATAGTTGACGCTCGTGCCCGGTCGAGCAGGCTGCCGGCGCCTCACACCCACGGGCAATGAGAGTTCGAGGCGCCGAAGGTGCGGCCCTCCTTGAAACGCGCCAGCGCGAACGGCTCCAGCTCGGGCACCCGGTTGCCGCCGGCCAAGAGCTGCGCCGCCAGCTTGCCCACGCCGGTCATCTTGAAGCCGTGGTTCGAGTCCGCGATCATGTACAGATTGGGCAGCACGAAATCGAAGATCGGCACGTTGTCCGGGGTGAAGGCGCCGATGCCGCCGTTGCGGCGCTCGCGGAAGTTCTTCCGGTGGCCCTTGAAGCGGGGCATAAGCTGCGCCATGGCGCTGGTCAGGTAGTTCGCGAACTCCGGCTCCGCCTGGTACTCGTCGTTGGCGTGGCCGTATGGGTCGAGCGTCGCCCGCGGCCCGATCTTGATCGGGATGCTGCCGCCCTGCACGCCGGGCCGGTCCATGCGCTCGGCGCCGTTCTTCCAGTAGACGTAGAGGTGGTCGGCGAGCTCGCGTCCCGCGCCGTCCTCCTTGACCGGCGTGGTCATCAGCTCGACGTGGAGGACCGGCGGGTCGCGGTCGTCGGCGGTGCGGTACGGCTTCTCGATGTAGACCTCGCCTTCGAGCAGGCGCCAGTACGTCCACATGTCCTTGTCGCGGACCACGTTTCCGTCCTTGTACCGGCAGTCGAGTTTCATCGGCAGCCCCAGCATCTCCCAGTGCTTCCCAGTCCAGGCGCCCAGCCCCCACACCACGGCGTCGCATCGTATAGCGCCGAAATTGGTGTTCAGTTTGGCGATCCTGCCGTTCGTCACGTCGTAGCCCGTGACCTCGACGCCCGAGAGCACCCGCACCCCGTGGTCGGCGCATTTCTGCGCCAGGCCGGCGACCGCCTGCCGGGTGCCGGCGTAGCCGCTCGGCTTTTCGTGCAGCGCCACGCCGATGCCGTCCACGTTGAAGTCCGGCCAGATCTTCTTGAGGAAGTTCTTGGCGTCCTTTCCGGCGTAGAGGTCGGAGGGGTAGCCGACCCGGTTCTGGCTGGCGTGCAACTTCTCGTAGTCCTTGAGCTGGTTCGCTTCCCCCGCCGAGACGTAACCAACCTGCTGGAATCCGAAGGCGACCGGGTCGTACATCCATACGTCCACCGAATGGCGCAGGATCGCGTGCAACGGTTCCGTCATGTAGAGGTTGCGCACGCAGCCGCAGGCGATGCCGCTGGCGCCCGCGCCGGGTCCAGTCTTGTCGAGCACGACGATGTCGCGCCCCGACCCCTTGCCCTTGCGCTCGAGCTCCATGGCCAGATGCCAGGCCGTGCTGAGGCCATGGATGCCGGCGCCGATCACGGCATAGGTGACGGACGAGGGGACGTCGCTCATCTTGCGGTCTCTCCGAATGGTTGGGTGGGGTGGACCGCTTCTATCTACAACCCGGTCCGCCGCCGGTAAATGGCGTTGCTATGGCGCCGCCGGCGGGGCGTGGATCGTGGCGTTCGGCTGGAAGGCCCGGAACGCGAAGGCGAAATCGACGAAGTAGGGGACGTCCAATCCGTCCTGCGTCGCCGTGACGCCGCCCACCTCCATGCCGTCGGCGATCAGCGGGGTGTCGAGGGCCGAGCTCTGGCCCGGCTGCCAGCGTAAGAGCGTGCCGTCGGGCGTGCGCACCTCGCCCAGGCGGCGCAGCAGGTCGAGGCTCCACGCCTCGCGTCGGTCGGCCAGCGACACCACGCGGGAGAGCGGTGCCACCTCGTTCGGCAGCAGACCCCGATAGAAGCCGTACGGTTCCGTACGCGTATCGTAGCCGGCGTAGGGGTTGGCGCCGTAGCTCCTGAGGCCGGGGTCGGTCGGCACCAGGACCTTCCCCGCGGGGGCCCGGTCGCGGAACGAGGCGAAGGATTCGAGGCGGGCGGGCAGGATGTCGAGCGTGTTGCCGGTGAGCTCGCCCACGATCGCCTCGCCGGCGAACTGCTGCCACCAGCTTTCCGTCCGCCGGTCGTACATGATGAGGTCGGAGAACCGGAGCTTGCCGGTGGTCCCGAAATCGAGCACGCGGCCGCCGAGCCGGCGATCGAACACCACGGCCGCGTTGCACAATGGGCAGAAGGTGACCGCCACCGGCACGCCGCCCACGGTGTCGTTGACGATCTCGTGCCAGATCAGGACGCGCAAGGGATAGGCGCGAGCGTCCCCGCCGACCATGAGGCCGATGACCGGCTCGCGGTCGGCGAGCGCAGGCGCGTCCGCCACCGCCGCGAAGACCGGACGGTCGATGGCCGGTATCCCGTCCTTGGGCGGGCCGCCGGACATGATCTCGGCGAAGTCAACCAGGTGTTTCGAGAAGTCGGTGTTCGGCCACTCGCCCTGCCACTGGCTCTCGTCCGCCCGCGCGCTGCCGGCGAGGAACAGGAGGATGGATCCGAGAATGCGGCCCGGCATGGCGCGAGCATCCCACGCGCGAGGCGGATTCGCCAAATCACGAGTCGGTGTGGCTTTCCGCTCGAAACCCTGTAGAAGGATGCGACACCGATCGCGAGCGGAGGACGAACGCAAGCATGTCGCGAGAGGCAGCCACGAGGCGGCGCGAGCGACGCAGCGGGCGGACGGGCCTGCACCAGCTTCCCTGGCGCACCTATCGCAATCCGTACCGTCCGGTCGAAGTCTTGAGCGCCGATCACGTCGAGGCGATCCACGGCGCCTCGCTCAGGATTCTCGAGAGCATCGGCATGGATTTCCTCGATGCGGAGTCGCTGTCGATCCTAAAGGCCGCCGGCGCCGACGTGAAGCCGGGCGGCCAGCGGGTGCGCTTCGACCGCGGCCTGGTCATGGAGAGCGTGGCGAAGGTGCCGCGAGAGTTCACGCTCCATGCCCGCAATCCGGCGCGCAATCTCGTCTTCGGCGGGAACCACGTCAGCTTCGGCTCGGTGGCGAGCGCGCCCAACGTCTCCGACCTCGACAACGGTCGGCGGCCGGGCAAATTCGCCGACTACTGCAATCTGCTGCGGCTCGTGCAGAGTCTCAACATCGTGCAGTTCATCGCCGGCTATCCGGTGGAGCCGGCGGACCTTCCCGCCGCCACCCGCCACCTCGACGCCCATTACGCGGCGATCACGCTCACCGATCGGATCTGGCATCCGTACTCGCTGGGCCAGCAGCGGATCGCGGACGCGATCGACATGATCTGCATCGCGCGCGGCATCACGAAGGAGCGGCTGCGGGCGGAACCGAGCCTTTTCTCCATCGTCAACTCGAGCTCGCCCCTGCGCCTCGACGGGCCGATGCTCCAGGGGCTCATGGAGATGGCGCGCCACGGCCAGCCCGTGGTTCTTACCCCGTTCACGCTGTCCGGCGCCATGTCGCCCGCCACCATCGCCGGCGCGCTCGCCCAGCAGAACGCCGAGGCGCTGGCCGGCATCGCGTTCATCGAGATCGTCGCCCCTGGCGTACCCGCCATGTACGGCGGCTTCACCTCGAACGTGGACATGAAGTCCGGCGCGCCCGCCTTCGGTACGCCGGAATACACCCGCGCCGCCATGGCCGGCGGCCAGCTCGCCCGGCGCTACGGCTTCCCCTATCGCTCCTCGAATGCCTGCTCCGCCAACGCGGTAGACGCGCAGGCGGCCTATGAGTCGGAGATGTCGCTGTGGGGCGCCGTCATGGGCGGAGCCAACATGGTGATGCATGGCGCCGGCTGGATGGAGGGCGGGCTGGTCGCCTCCTTCGAGAAGGTCGTGGTCGATGCCGAGATGCTGCAGATGATGGGCGAGTTCATGCAGCCCATCGTGGTCGACGACGAGACCCTCGGCCTCGACGCCATCGCCGAGGTGGGTCCGGGGGGACACTTCTTCGGCGCCGCCCACACGCTCGCACGCTACGAGACCGCCTTTTACGCCCCCATGGTCTCCGACTGGCGCAACTTCGAGAATTGGCGCCTGGCGGGGGCGCTCACCGCCGCCCAGCGCGCCAACGCGATCTGGAAACAGCTTTTGGCCGAGTTCCAGCCGCCGCCCATCGACGCCGGCATCGACGAGGCGCTCAAGGACTTCGTCGAACGCCGCAAACGGGAAGGCGGCGCGCTGGCAGCGTGAACCCAACGCGCCGGCGCCATCTTGACGCCGTCCCCGTCAAGGGCATATCGCGAGGGACGGCGGCCGATGGGCGCCGGCGGCAGGAGGCCCCGGATGGACAAGAAGGCCAAGTTCAACCTATGGTACGTGGCGGCCGCGCTCTTCGGCGTCATGCTCGCCCAGATGCTGTGGGCGCAATACCAGCATGTCGAACCGATCTCCTACAGCCAGTTCCAGGCGTACTTGCGCGATGGGCGAATCGAGGAGATCGTCGTCACCGAGAGCCTCATTCGCGGCACGCTCAAGGACCCGGCCGGCGACGGCACACGCCATTTCGTCACCACGCGGGTGGAGCCGGGCCTGGCGGCGGAACTCGACAAGTACGGCGTGCGCTACGGCGGCGGCACCGAGAACACCATCCTGCGCGACGTCTTGTCCTGGATCCTTCCGGTCGTCGTGTTCTTCGGGCTGTGGATGTTCGTGTTCCGCAAGATCGCCGAGAAGCAGGGCTTCGGCGGCTTCATGACCGTGGGCAAGAGCAAGGCCAAGGTTTACGTGGAAACCGATACGAAGGTGACTTTCGCCGACGTGGCCGGGGTGGACGAGGCGAAGGCCGAGCTGCAGGAGATCGTCGCCTTCCTCAAGGACCCGCAGAGCCATGGCCGGCTCGGCGGACGGATGCCGAAGGGGGTGCTGCTGGTGGGACCGCCGGGGACCGGCAAGACGCTTCTGGCCCGCGCCGTGGCGGGCGAGGCGAGCGTGCCGTTTTTCTCCATCAGCGGCTCCGAGTTCGTCGAGATGTTCGTGGGCGTGGGCGCGGCGCGCGTGCGCGACCTGTTCGAGCAGGCCCGCGCCAAGGCGCCGGCCATCATCTTCATCGACGAGCTGGACGCGCTGGGGCGCGCGCGCGGCGCCTTCCCCTTGGGCGGCGGCCACGACGAGAAGGAGCAGACGCTGAACCAGCTTCTGGCCGAGCTCGACGGCTTCGACCCGCGCGAGGGGTTGGTTCTTCTGGCGGCGACCAACCGGCCGGAGATTCTCGACCCGGCGCTGCTGCGGGCCGGCCGCTTCGACCGCCAAGTGCTGGTCGACCGGCCGGACAAGCTCGGTCGCGTCCAGATCCTCGCCGTCCATTTGAAGAAGGCGAAACTCGGCCCAGACGTCGATCCGCAGCAGATCGCGGCGCTGACGCCCGGCTTCAGCGGCGCCGATCTCGCCAACCTGGTGAACGAGGCGGCTCTACTCGCCACCCGGCGCGGCGCCGAGGCCGTCGCCATGGAGGACTTCACCCAGGCCATCGAGCGCATAGTCGCCGGGCTCGAGAAGAAGAACCGCTTGCTCATCCCGCATGAGCGCAAGGTCGTGGCGTATCACGAGATGGGGCACGCGCTGGTGGCGCTCTCGCTGCCCGGCACAGACACGGTGCACAAGGTGTCGATCATCCCGCGCGGCATCGGCTCCTTGGGCTACACCATCCAGCGCCCGACCGAGGACCGCTACCTGATGAGCCGGCCGGAGCTCGAGAACAAGATGGCGGTCCTGCTCGGCGGACGGGCGGCGGAGTCGATCGTGTTCGGCGAGCTGTCCACCGGCGCCGCCGACGACCTCGCCAAGGTGACCGACATCGCCCGCAACATGGTGACGCGCTACGGCATGACGGACCAGCTCGGCCAAGTGACCTACGAGGAGCCGCCCAGCACCTTCCTCGGCGGGCCCGTGATGTTCGGCCAGGAGCGGCGCTACAGCGAGGAGACGGCGCGCGAGATCGACTGCGCGGTGCGCGACATCGTGGGCGGCGCCTACGAGCGGGCGGTGGCGATCCTCAAGGAGCGCCGGGCGGTCCTGGAGAAGGGGGCGACGGCGCTCTTGGAGAAGGAGACGCTGGTCGAGACGGAGCTATTGGCGTTGGTCGGCCCGCGCCCCGGCGCCGGCGCCGCCAAGGTCGCCGAATAGGTCGCGCGGTCCGGCCCCCGAGCCGAATCGCTACTTGATCCAGGTTAACGCCCCGGCCGCCTCGATCGGGCTTCGTTGCGATGTCGCGAGTGCGGCAGGGGGAGGTGTCAGCATGTTGACCGAGCAGCGGGCGCCTCTCGTCCAGGTGTGGGACCCGGTGGTACGGATCTTCCACTGGTCCCTGGTTATCGGCGTTGCGATCGACTTTCTCACCGAGGAGGAGACGCTGGGCGTTCACGTCGGGGCGGGCTATGTCGTCGGCGCCCTGCTGCTGGTGCGTATCGCCTGGGGTTTCGTCGGTTCGCCCCACGCGCGCTTCGCCGACTTCGTCTATGGTCCTGCGACGGTGATCGCCCACCTCGGCGATCTGCTGCGCCTGCGGGGCAAACACTACTTGGGCTACAGCCCAGCGGGCGGCGCCATGGTGATCGTCCTGCTGGTCTTGCTCGGCGTCACGGTGGCCACCGGGATCGCCGTCGACACGGGCGCCGGCGGCGGAGAGGCGGCGGGTCCGCCGTTGCCGTCAATCTCGGCGGCGGCCGAGGAGGACGAGGAGGGCGAAGCGGGCGAAGAGGGCGAGGGAGGCGAAGCCGAGGGCGGGGAATCGGCCGTTGGCGATCTTCACGAGCTCCTGGCCAATGTCACCCTGGCCTTCATCGTCCTGCACATTGCCGGCGTGCTGCTCGCCAGCCTCGTACACCGCGAGAACTTGGCGAAGGCGATGATCACCGGCCGCAAGCGGCCTCTTTAGGGCAGCCCTAGCCGACCAACGCCTCGGCACCGTCCCAGAACGCCGCGCTGCGCAGATCGACGTTGGTCGCGTCCGGGGCGATGAGCGCCGCTGCCGCTCAATCGATCCGTCGCAGCCGGATGGTGGGCTTGCTCCAGGCCAGGTTGCGCACCGGCGCATCGAGCGGTGTACCGGCGATCGAGTTCGTGTAGTTGCTCATGGTCTTGAGGGCGAGGCCGAGGATTACCTCGAGGGCCTGCCGGTCGGTCCATCCGGCGGCGAAGAAAGCATCGAGATCGGCCTGCAAGATCTTGCCATGCGTTCTAATGAGCGCACCCGCGAAGGTGCGCAGGACCTCCAGCTTAGGACTACCGAGCGGCGTACCGTTCCGCAAGGCCTCGACATCCTCGGGCAGCATTCCGGCGAGACGCGACAGTTTCGTATGCCAGGGCACGCAGTAGTCGCACTCGTTCTCGAGGTTGGCGGTCTGGCAGACCACCTCGCGCTCGACCGCCGAAAGGCTGGTCTCGGCGAACAGCTCTTCCAGCTTGACGTAACCCGCCAGCAGCGCCGGCGCGCTCGCCATGACGCGTTCGAGATTGGGGATCATGCCGAAGGCCTTGGCGGCCTGGGCGAGATGCGGCTTCGCTTCGGCAGGCGCGGTGGCCTCGTCATGCAGGGGAAAACGCTCCGTCATCCGGGGTTCCCTTCGATATCCTGCCAGGGTCGCGTGCGGGGGCGGTCGCCAGGGTACGCCCGTCGACGCTACCCGACCAGCGCCTCGACGCTCTCGCGGAAGACTTCGGTGTGCAGGTCGACGTCGGCCGCCGTCGCCTGCGGTGCCAACAGCGCCATGTTGTGGAACGGGGTCATCAGTATGCCGCGGTTGAGCGCGGCCAGGTGCAGGTAGCGCTCGAGGTCCGGATCCACGGCCGCCGCCGCCTCGGCGCCGTTCCTCGGCGGCTCGCGGCGAAACCAATATTCGACGCGGGCTCCGAGGCGCTTCACGTGCCACGGCAGGTCGTGCTCGCGAATCGCTTCGCCGATGCCGGCCTCGAATCGCTCGGCCAACGCGATCATGTGCGCGTACGCCCCCTCGGTCAGCACATGTTCGAGCGTCGCCCGCATGGCGGCCAGCGACAGCGCGTTGCCCGCGAGCGTGCCGCCGATGCCGCCCGTGTCCGAGATGTCCCGGTCGCTGTGGCGGCGGATCATGTCCGCCACTTCCGGCGTGAAGCCATAGACCGCGGCCGGGACGCCGCTGGCGATGGGCTTGCCGAGCGTCAGCATGTCGGGCGCGAGCCCGTAGGCTGCGGTGTAACCTCCGGGGCCGGCGCAGATGGTGTGGGTCTCGTCGATTATGAGCAGCGTACCCGTGCGCCGGGTGATCTCGCGCACGGCCTCGTGGTAGCCGGGATCGGGATGCACGATGCCGATGTTAGTGAGCGCCGGCTCGATCAGCACGCAGGCCACGTCGCCCGGCGCCAGCGCCCGTTCGAGCGCCGGGACGTCGTTTATCTCCACCACCTTGGTGGTGAGCGCTGGGTCCACCGCCGGCCCCATGTTGCCGGGGCGCGGTCCCACTCGCCCGTTCTGCAGCGTGACCAGGGTCTCGTCCACCGTGCCGTGGTAACACCAGTTGTGCACGAGGATCTTGCTTCGCCCGGTGATCAGCCGGGCAAGTCGGATGGCGAAGCGGTTGGCGTCCGTCGCCGTGAGCGCCACCTGCCAGTAGCGCAGCCCGAAGCGGCGGCGCAGTTCGCCGCCGACCCAGATCGCGTCCTCGGTCGGCAGCATGAACGTGGTGCCCCGGCGCAGCCGCTCGACGATCGCCTCGACCGAGCCCGCGGGCGCATGCCCGGTCATGGCGCCGGTGTCGCCGAGACAGAAGTCGACGTACTCGCGGCCGTCCACGTCCGTGAAACGCGCGCCGGCGCCGCGGTCGACGAACAGCGGGAACTCGCCCGCCCAGCGCACCATCCAGTTCATCGGCACGCCGTCGAGCAGGCTCTCCTTCGCCCTCTCGAACAGCGCCTTGGAGCGCGGATGGTCGGCGACGAAGCGCTCGCGTTCCCGCGCGAGCGCGCGCTTCAGCCGCTCCCGATCGACCTCGGCCATAGGATCAGAGCCCCGGAATCGGATGCACGACCGGCTCCTTGGCGCGGAACAGGTAGCGGGCGAGCAGCTCGCCGTAGCCCCGGAACAGATAGCCGCCGTTGGCGCCGAGAATCTCGTCCCGGCGCGCCCGGTAGCGGGCGGGCCGGCGGTGCCACACCGTCGCCGGCTCGGCGTGGTGCAGCGCATGCAGGTTGTTGTAGAGGTAGAGCAGGTTCACGAGCGGAGCGGCCTCGGCAATGGCCGTGCGCTCGGCTACCGGCCGCGCCGCCCGGTGCTCGGCGTAGGACCGCAGCAGAGTGAGCGATAAGCCGGGATAGGCGAACAGCAGCAGGTAGAGGCCGGGCGGAATGCCGCACACCCCCATGGTCCAGACCAACACGACCGCCGCCGCCGGCACGTGGATGAGCCAGTGCCGCCGTTGCAGGCGGTTGCCGGCCGCGAGCTTGCGGGCCGACGCGGTCCAGACCCCGATCGAGTAATAGGCCGGGCCGATCAGAAGCCTACCCGCGAGCGTCGCCAGCACGGCGCGCAACAGGCGGTGCCACGGCTGCATGGCTCGCCACTCTGCTTCGGTGACATAGTTCGATTCCGGATCGTCGAGCGGGCTGGTCAGTCGCTCGTCGCGGTGATGGATGAGGTGCGTTTCGCGGTAATGGGTGTAGGGCAACCACAGCCAGAGCGACGGAAACACGAAGGCGCTGTTGAGCCACCGACTGCGGAACGGGTAGCCGTGCACGGCCTCGTGCTGCATGGAGCCATGCAGGCAGACCAGGTAGCCGCCCAGCGGCAGCACGAGCCACCAGGGCAGCGCATGGTAGAACCAGGTAAGGCATCCCCAGCCGAGATAGGTCCCGGCGCCGACGGCAAGCGTCGGCCAGTCGATGAACGGGTTGGCGGGCGTCCCGCTCGGGCGGGGCAGGAAATCGTTGAGCGATGCCATGGCGTCTCGGGCGCAAGCGGCGGGAAGCTACCATCGCGTACCTTTTCGCCGCAATCGGTGATAATACGCTTCCTTTACGCGGGGTGGAGGAAGAAGCATGGCCGGCAAGAGGAGCGCGAAAGTCACCGGCGCCGGCGGTTGCCTGTGCGGCGCGGTGCGCTACGAGGCGCGCGGGCCCTTGCGCCAAGTGGTGAATTGCCACTGCGGCCAGTGCCGGCGCTGGCACGGGCACGTGGCCGCCTACACCAACGCGGCCGAGGCGGACGTGACCGTCGCCGGCAAGCGGCACGTCAAGTGGTACCGGTCCTCCGGCTTCGCGCGGCGCGGCTTCTGCGCCAAGTGCGGCTCCAGCCTGTTCTGGCGGCGCGACAAGTCGGACACCCTCTCGATCGCCGCCGGAACGCTCGACGGCCCGACCGGCCTCCAGACCATTCGGCATATTTTCGTCGCCCATGCGGGCGACTACTACAAAACCGCCGATCGGCTGCCGAAACTGCCCGATGGGATGGCATAGCGATGTTTGCCAGCCTGCCGATGTACGACCTGCCGGAACTAGCCCACGTCCGGGCGGAGTGGTGGCGGGGACTGAGGCGCGCGATGCGGCGAGCGGGCGTCGCGGGCGTGCCTAAACGCTTGTGCGAAAACGGACGGTGCGACGACCACTGGCGGGTGCCCGACCTGCTGTTCACCCAGACCTGCGGCTATCCGCTGGTGAACGAACTGGCCGGGCGCGTGCGCGTGATCGCAACGCCGTGCTACGCCGCCGAGGGCTGCGTGGGGGCGGACTATTCGAGCGCGATCGTGGTGCGCGAGGACGCGCCGGCGACGGCGATCGAGCATTTGCGCGGGCGCGTCGCGGCGGTGAACGATCCGCGCTCCCAGTCGGGCTACAGCGCGCTGCGCGCCGTGGTGGCGCCGCATCATCGAGATGGCAGGTTCTTCGCGCGCGTCGTCGTCACCGGCAGCCACGTGGCGTCGCTCGCCGCCATAATGGAGGGCGGCGCCGACGTGGCGGCCATCGACTGCGTGACCTACGCGCTTATGACCCGCCTCCGGCCGAGGGCGCTCGCCGGCACCCGCGTGCTGTGCCGCGGCCCGGCGGCGCCCGGGCTGCCCTACATCACGGCGGGCGATGCCGACGACGACCGATTGGCTCGGCTGCGCGCCGCCGTGCGGCAGGCGGTCGCCGATCCGGGTCTCGCCGCCGTGCGCGCGGCCATGCTGCTCGTGGATGCGGTGGAGCTGCCGCCCGCGGCCTATAGCCAAATCCACCGGCTCGAGGCGGCGTCGGTGGCCGAAGGCTACCCGGAACTGGCCTAGTACCGACTTTCACGGATAGGTGGTACGCCTGACGGCCTGCCGCAATCGCCGGCCAGGCGCGAAGGCGCCGCCGATGCCAGCATCGGCAAGCCTTCGCAACGCCGCCAGCGGCCGCGGCAGGCTGCCCGAGAGGGTCGCCGCCCGCCGGCCCCCGGTTCGTCGCCGACGCTCGTCGATGCTGGCATCGCCTTCGCGTCGACTCCTGCCGGTCATCCTGCGGGCGGGGATCATGCGTGCCACCTATCCGTGAAGGTCGGTACTGGCCTCTTACCACCACAGCATCGGCGTCGTGGTGAGGATTTCGGGCCCGCCGCGGCCGACGATGGCGTTCTGCTCGAACCCGGCGCTGCCGACGCCGGCGCGCGCGAGGAACGCCTCGACGCCCATGACCATGCCTTCCTGGAGCACGTCGCCGGGCTGTCCCATGCTGAGGGATATGTACGGCTTCTCGAAAAAGAGCCCCAGCCCGTGTCCAAAGAGCGGCCATTTTTCGGCCGCCTGGTCCTTTTCGCCCCCGAACGCCGCCACCAGGGCGTCCCCCTCGCGGGCGATGTCGGCGACCGAAGCGCCGGGTCGCATGCGTCCCATCAGCGTCTCCACGACGCCGGCGCAGGCCTCCACCAGCTCCCTCTGGGCATCGCTCGGCCGTCCGACCACCGCCGTCCGCCCGGGGTCGAGCCAGTAGCCCTGGAACATCGGCCCATACACCCAACCCCGCACCAGGTCGCCCGGCCCGGGGGCGTCGTGGCTGTAGCCGGCGAGCGGGTCGCGGGTGAAATAGCGCAGCAGCGCCCCGTGACTGCACGGGATCATGTGCACGTGGCCGCCGCCCCGCACCACTTCGCGAGCGGCCTCGCCGGCCGCTTCCGCCTCGCTCCTGCCTGCCCTCAGCCCTTCGATGAGGCGGGCGAGCGCCAGCGACGCGATCTCGCCGGCGTGGCGGATGCAGTCGAGCTCGCGGGGGCTCTTGACGAGGCGCGCCTCGCGCACCAACTCGTCCTCGATCCGCCATTCGACGCGCGGCGTCGCGGCCTGCAACAGCGCCCAGTATTTCATCGGCAGGAAATCGGAGCCGACCAGGCCGACCGGCCCGTCGATCTTGCGCCGTGCCAGCAGGTCGGCCACGCCTTGGATCGTGTTGCGGCTCCAGGCGACGCGGTCGGTGGCTAGCAGGTCCGGATTTGGGCCCGGCTCGTCGGCCATGAGCTCCGGTGATTCTCCGCGCTTGAGGATAACCGCGCCGAACGAGCGCGCGGTGGTGATCGGCGTGTCGAGCCCCTGGCCCGAGTGGGTGCCGTAGTAGTTCGTCAGATAGAGAACGTCGCCGCAACGCTCATAGGTGCCGCCCGAGCGTCCCCACACCACGGCGGCGTCGAGGCCGCGCCGGGCCAGTCCCTCCTCGACCCTGCGCCAACGCGCCTCGTATTCGTCCTGCGGGAAATAGCGCTCCACGTCGGTCGCTGGCGTATCAAGCCGTGGCGCTGGCGGCAATCCAGCGCGACGGCGGCATGGTCACGGTAACGGTGGTCCCGATGCCGATCTTGCTTTCCAACTCGACGGTGCCGCCGTGCAGCTCGACCAGCGCCCTGGTGAGGTGGAGACCGAGGCCGGCGCCGCCTTGGGTCCGCGTATAAGTGAATTCCGGCTGGACGAAGGCATCGAAGGCCCTGGCGACCAGGTCGGACGGCATGCCGACCCCCGTATCGCTAACCGCGATCCGCAGTCCGCCGTCTCGCACCAGCCCGGCGCTGGTTCGCACGCGGTCGCCCGACGGCGTGAACTTGATGGAGTTGGACAACAGGTTCAGAAGAATTTGCTTCAAGCAGCGCGCGTCCGCATAGAGCGGCGGCAGGCGCTCGGCCACGTCGGATTCGAGCGCGACTTCGCCGGCCTCGGCTCGCTCGCGCACTATGCGCAGCGCGCCGGCCACCGCCTCGGCAACGTCGCAGGGCTCCTCCGCCAGGACGTGCTTGCCGGCGTCGATCCGCGCCGTGTCCAAGAGGTCGTTGACGAGGTTGAGCAGATGCCGGCCGCTCTCGCGGATGGCGTCCGCGTACTCGACGTAGCGCAGCGTGCCGAGCGGGCCAAAGGTCTGCAGATGGAGGACTTCGGCAAACCCGATGATGGCGTTCAAGGGCGTGCGCAACTCGTGGCTCATGTTGGCCAGAAACTGGCTTTTGGCGGCGCTCGCCTGCTCCGCCCGGGTCTTGGCCTCGATCAATTCCGCCTCGGAGCGCTTGCGCTCGGTGATATCGGTGCGCAGGGTAGCGAGGCCGCCATCGCTCATCCGCCGCTCGGTGACGAGCAGCCACCGCCCATCGTACATCTGCTCCTCGAACGGCTCGCCGGGGTTGCGGTGCATCGCGAGACGCTCGGCCAGCTACTCCTCCTCGCGGCCGGCCGGCTTCCGTACGTCGCCGCCGCGGGCAAGCCCCGCCCGCAGGATCTCCTCGTATGTCCGCCCGGGCACGTAGAGGTCCTCGGTTCGCGAATTGAAATCGAGGAACTGCTTGTTGAACGCCACCAGTCGGTCTTCCGCGTCGTACATCGCGAACCCGTTGGCCATGCTCTCGATGGCATCGATCAGGCGGCGTTCATGCCGCGCCGCCTCGCCGCGATGGACGGAGGCTTGCCGCGGGCCCGGCCGGCGATCCAGTGGCCGAGGACGCCCCGCGCCGTTCCGATGGCGCGGCGCCATGCTGGCCGAACCGGTTCGTTCCGATCCGTGCTCATGTCATTGCTGCGACTTTCCCCTCGCAGCCGCGGATTCTCCGCCACGCCCCCTTTATGTCAACGTTCGCGTGGCGTTGACCGCGCCAACCGTGGGTTCGGTTAACCTATCATGGTTTAGAGTTTCTTAACACCTACGCGATGGTGAGCCGAAGGCGCGTTCGCTCATGCGGCGGTGAGCGGGAAATGGCAGCGAACCTCGTGGCCGGCGACGGCGCGCGCCTCGGGAGCCTCGCCGCGGCAGCGGTCGGCGGCGTTGGGACAGCGGGTATGGAACTCGCAACCCGAGGGCCGGCGCGCCAGGCTCGGCACCTCGCCCTGCAATTCGACGTTGTCGCGTCGGCGGTCGGGGTCGGGCCGCGGCTGCGCTACCAGCAGTCCGTGCGTGTAGGGATGCGCCGGGCGGGCGAATATCTCCTTGGTCGGCCCGCGCTCGACGAAGCGGCCCATGTACATGATGGCCATCTCGTCGCTGATGTGGCGCACGACCGCCAGGTTGTGGGTGATGACGAGGTAGGTCAGCCCCAACTCGCGTTGCAGCCGCGCCATCAGGTTCAATATCTCGCCCTGCACCGAGACGTCGAGCCCGGCGGTGGGCTCGTCGGCGATGATGAGCTTCGGCGTCAGCGCGAGCGCGCGGGCGACGCCCACTCGCCGGGCCTGGCCGCCGGACAGCTCGTGCGGATAGCGGCCGGCGAAATGGGCGGAGAGGCCCACCATGGCCAGCAGCCGGCGCGCCTCGGCGTCGAGCGGACGGTCGCCCCGCGCATGGATGAGGAACGGCTCGGTGATGAGCGACTTGACGGTGAGCCGCGGCGACAGCGACGCGACTGGGTCCTGGAACATCATGGCGATGTTGCGCCGGTGGTGGGCGAAGGCGGCGTCGCCCTTGCCGCGCAGCTCCTTGCCGTCGAAGCGGATCGCGCCGCCTTGAGCCGGCACCAGGCCGATGATGGCGCGCGCGAGCGTGCTCTTGCCCGAACCGCTCTCGCCGACCAACCCGAAGGTGGTGCCGGCCTTGACGGTGAAGGAAACGCCGAGCACGGCGTCGATGAACGGATCGGAGATGCCGGCGATGCGCGCCTTGATCGGGCCCGCGGTGCGATACCGGACCCGGAGGTCGCGCACCTCCAAGAGCTCGCTCATTGGGACAACAGGTGGCAGGCGGCGCTCTGGGTCGGGCTCAACGACACCGGCGCCGGGGAGTGGCGCCGGCAGCGCTCGAACGCCTTGGGGCAGCGCTCGACGAAGGCGCAGCCGACGGGCGCGTGCAGCAGGTCCGGCACGTCGCCGGGGATGGTCGGCAACTCGCGGCTCGCCACGGCGAGCCGCGCCGGGTCGCAAACGAGCAGCGCCTCGGTATAGGGGTGGCGCGGGCGATGGAAGATGTCCCGCACGCTGCCGCGCTCGACCACCGCGCCGGCGTACAGGATCACCACCTCGTCGCACAGCTCGGCCACCAGCCCGAGGTTGTGCGAAACGAACAGGATCGAGCCTTGGAAGTCGCGCTTCAACTCGCGCAGCAGGTGGATGATCTGCGCCTCCATGGTGACGTCGAGCGCGGTCGTCGGCTCGTCGGCCATCAACAGGTCGGGGTTGCTCAGCAGCGCCATGGCGATGGCGACGCGCTGGCGCATGCCGCCGCTGAACTCGTGCGGGTAGTTGCCGAGGCGCTCCAAGGCGTCCGGAATGCCTACCCGGCGCAGCATCTCGGCCGCCCGACGCCGCTTCTCGCCCGCGCCGGCGGCGCGGTCGCGGTATTGGATGTCGACCATCTGCGCGCCGACCGGCAGCACGGGGTTGAGCGAGCTCATCGGGTCCTGGAACACCATCGACACCTTGCGCCCGCGCACCTCGCGCAGCTCGGCCTGGGTCATCCTCAGCACGTCGCGGCCGTCCAGCAGCACCGCCCCGCCGCGAACCTCAGCGTTGGCGGCCAGCAGGCGCATGGCCGCCAAGAGCATCGTCGTCTTGCCGGCGCCGCTCTCGCCCACCACGCCCACGATGGCGCCGCGCGGCACCTCGAGGCTGACCCCGCGCAGCGCGTGCACGCGCCCGCGCGCGGTCAGAAAGTCGATGCTGAGGTCGCGGATGGCAAGGACGGGATCGGCCATCAGATGGCCCTGCGCAGCTTGGGGTCGAGCTGGTCGCGCAGCGCCTCGCCCAGGAAGGTGAAACCGAGCGTGGTCGCGATCAGCGGCAGGCCGCCGCCGACCACGATCCACGGCGTCTCGCGAATGAAGGAATAACCCTCGTTTAGTATGCGCCCCCAGCTCGGCGCCGGCGGGCGCACGCCCATGCCGAGGAAGCTAAGCCCCGCCTCGATGGTGATCACCACCGGCACGTCCATGCTGGCGATGATCAGCAGCGGCCCCACCACGTTGGGCAGGATGTGGCGTACGAGGATGCGGCCCTGCCCGGCGCCGAGCGATCGCTCCGCCAACACGTACTCCGAGGTCTTGACGGCGAGCGTCTGGGTGCGGATGAGACGGGCGTAGACGGGAATGCTGCCGACCACCACTACGAGCACGACGGCGCCGAGGCTGGGGCCGACGAGCGTGATGAGTGCGAGCGCCAGCATGATGGTGGGGAACGAATAGACCGCGTCGAACAGCAGCACCAGAACGTTGTCGAGCCAGCGCGGCCCATAGCCGGCCAAGAGACCCAGCGTGATGCCGAAGACGAGCGCGATGGCGATCGCCGACACGGAGACGACGAGCGCGATCTGGCTGCCCTTGATGACCCGGCTCAGCACGTCGCGGCCGAGCTGGTCGGTGCCCAGCGGGTGCGTCAGGCTGGGATCGGCCAGGCGTTCGGCGACCGCGATCTTGATCGGGTCGTGTGGCGCCAGCAGGTCGGCGAACAGGCCGGTGACGACCAAGAGCGTCACCAGCAGCAGCCCAAGCAGCCCCATCGGGTCCCGCGCGATGCGGCGCAGGATGCCGAGCGCCCGGGGAGCGGTCGCCCTGGCGCCGGCGAGGTCAGAGGCTGCGGCGGACACGGGGGTCCAACAAGGCGACCAGCAGGTCGGCGACGAGCTGGCAGGAGACGAAGACGAACACCGTCACCAGCACCGTGCCCATGACCACGGGATAGTTGCGCGTCGAGGCGGCGTTGTAGACCAGCAGTCCGATGCCGGGACGGTTGAACACCAGCTCGGCGAACACGGCGCCGGACAGCAGGCTTCCCACCGCGATACCGAGCAGCGTCACGGTCGGCAGAATGGCAAGCCGCAGCGCGTAGTGGAGCACCACCATGCGCTCGGGCAGCCCGAAGGCGCGCGCCGTGCGCACGTGGTTTTCGCCCATGACTTCCAGCATCGAGGCGCGCACCAGGCGCGCAAGGTAGCCGACCCAGCCCAGTCCTATGGCGAACGCCGGCAGCACCAGGTGATGGAGCTGGTCGGCCAGATCGCCGCGCTCGCCCGCGCCCAGGGCCGGGAACCAGTGGAGGGTGACGGCGAACAACAGCAGGCTATAGACCGCCACCAGGAACGAGGGCATCGAGATGGCGCTGACCGAGATGACGCCGGCGATCTTGTCGGCGAGCGTGTTGCGATAGAGCGCGGAGTAGCAGCCGAGCGGGATGCCGAGCAGCACCGCCCAGCCGAGCCCGACGAGCGCCAGCGCCAGCGTGTAGGGCAGCGATTCCATGACGATGGTGGTGACCGCGCGCTTGGTCCACACGTCGTAGCCGAGGTCGCCCTCCACGACGTTGGCGAAGAAACGCACGAGCTGGACCGGCAGCGGCTGGTCGAGCCCCATGCGCACGCGCAAGGCCTCCTTCATCTCGGGCGTCGCTCGCGGGCCCAGCGCAATGCTGGCCGGGTCGCCGGGGATGGCGTAGACCAGGCTGAACAGGATGGTCATGGCGATGGCGCAGATCACCACCGCGAGGCCGATGCGCTGGACGGTGTAGTACAACATCGTGGCCGGCTCCTCGCCGGCGATTATACCAGGTCGCGCGGGATGCTACGGCTCCAGTTGCGGGTGACGAGGCGCGTGTCGCCCTCGTAAGCGTCGAGCCGGGCGTCGATCAGGAACTCGGTCCTGCTGGCGCGCATCGCGGTGCGCGTTTCGGTCCGCGTGCGCCAGGCCCCGCGCCCGATCTCCACCGTATAGGCGATGTCCACGCGGGCGCTCAGCGGATCGTGTTCCTTGATGCGGTAAACTTCCTCCTGCGCGATCCGGTAGTCGAGGCCGACGTGGTCGATGGTATAACGGCCGGAATCCTCGATCACGCGCGTCACGACCTCGCCGGTCCCGAGCTCGCGCTCGACCAGGCGCCGCGTCTCGCCCGGCGTGTGGAATGTTCGCCCGAGGGGCGTCGCCGCCTCCGACTCCGGGAAGCGCAGCAGCCCCTCGTCCTCGGGGCGCGGCTCGCGCACCGGTAGGTCGAGATGGCCGGCGCCGGTATAGAGGCTAAGCCGGACCGGCTCGGGCGACGGCCAGACGAGCGGCCAATACGCCGTGGACACGGCGACGCGCAGCCTGGCGCCCGGTGGGAACGCGTGCGCGATGTCGTTGAGCTTCACGTCGATCCGCATGCGCTCGCCCGGCACGACCGGCTCGGGCCGCTCGTGGCTCTTTTGGTGCGTGAGGTTGAGGACCCCGTAGGTGATGCGAGTGGAGGCGCCATCGGGCTGCACCTCATTAAGGCGCACGACTACGAATGCGTTGGGTCGATCGACGGCAAGCTCCAGCGCCACGACCGGGGCGCCGAGGATCTCGAGGCGCTTGTCCAGCGGCGCGCTGTCGAAGGCGAGCGACCTGGCGTCGTCCGGGCGCTGGTCGACCGCCATGTCGGGGCCGAGGCCGAAGCTGCACCAGGCGCCGCACGTAAGTCCGGTGTCCTCGGGCGAGCGGTTGTCGAGCCGCTGCTCGGGCGCCGGCGCGTCGTCCAGGCGGCCGGGGTTGAGGTATAGCCGGCGCCGGCCGATGTTGCCGCTGGGCCAGGATGGCTCCGCCACCCAGCGCCCGGGGCGCTCCGCGTAATGGGCCTTCGGCGGCGCCGATTCCTGCATCCATACTCGATATCGCGGCTCGTCCATGATCCCGGTGTCGATTCCCATGAGCCACTGGTCCCACCAGCGCAGGCATTCTTGCAGGAACCCGATGCGAGGGCCTGGGCCGGCGAAGTGCGGGTACTTGTGGCCCCACGGCCCGATCAGCCCCTTGCACGGCGCGGTGAGGCCGGCCAGCAGGGCGGGCACCGCGTTCGAGTAAGCGTCGGCCCAGCCGCCGACCGCGTAGACCGGGCACAGGATGTCGGCGTAGTTCTCGCATACCGAGCCGTGTTTCCAGAAGGCGTCGCGGCGCTGGTGGCGGAGCCAGTTGTCGATCATCAGCGGCTCGTTCTCGAGGCGGGTCACCCACATGTCCCGCCAGCGCTCGCCCACCAGCGCAGGGTCGGGCGGCCGCGACTGGTAGGCGAACATGGTGGAGGCCCAGGCGAGGTTGTCGTTGAGCAGGGATCCTCCCATGTAGTGGATGTCGTCGGCATAGCGGTCGACGGTGGAGCAGAGGCTCACCACCGCCTTCAGTTGCGGCGGCCGGCGGGCCGCCACCTGGAGCCCGTTGAACCCGCCCCACGAGATGCCGATCATGCCGATGGCGCCGGTGCACCAGGGCTGCTTGGCGAGCCAAGACATCACCTCCAAGCAATCGTCATGCTCCTCTTTCAGGTACTCGTCCCACAGCAGGCCGTCCGATTCGCCGCTGCCGCGCATGTCGACCCTGACGCCGGCGTAGCCGTGGCCGGCGAAGTAGGGATGGGTCAGGTGGTCGCGCTCGGCTGTCCCGTCGCGCTTGCGGTAGGGCAGGTATTCGAGGATCGCCGGCACCGGGTTTCGCTCGGCGTCCTCCGGCAGCCAGATGCGCGCGGCCAGCCGCACGCCGTCCGACAGCGGGATCCACGCGTTCTCGATCTCGCGCACACGGCGCGGAAACTGCTCGACGATCTTCATGCAGGTTCCCCCAAAGCTTGCCTCCGGCCGAACGCCGCGTCGCCGGCGTGCCGTCAGACCCGTTGCGCCCCGTAATACAGCGTCACGACGTGCTGCGCCTCGGCGAAGAACAGCCAGCGCTCGATCAGCACGCCGAGGATGGCGGCCGGGACCGCGAGCACCGCCGTCGCCGTCGCCGCCCAGTATGGCAGCACGAGGGACGCGACCGTCAACGGCAGCGGCACCGCGATCCCGGCCAGCAGGGCGAGGCGGCGCAGTTTCTGGGCGTGCTTGCGGGCGATGCGGTGGCCCATCTCGCGCATGACGTAGTTTTCCTCCACATGCGGCGCCTCGAGTAGCCGCACCGGGCCGAGCGAGCCGAGGCCGGTGGCGCTCTCCGCCGTGCTGACCGCTTTGCGGCGGTCGATCGAACGCCAGTAGCAGAGCTTCACGAGCCAGGCGGCAAGCATCGCTAGCAACACGGCGCCGACGATGCGCGGCTCGGCGAGGCCCAAGGGATAGAGCAGCGCATCGAGGACGATCCCGCCGGTCGCAGCGCCGAGCAGCAGGTAGCCCGGCAGCACCCAGGGATTGCGCCAATGCGGCACCGGCTTGAGCGCGACGTAGATCATCGCCGTGGCGGCGACGGTGAGGACGGCAAGCGCCGCCGCGGCCAGCCCGAAGTAGCGCCACGGCTCGTCGGCGAGCGCGGCGCCGTCCCATACCCAACCCTTGGCGAACCAGCCGGCGGGAAGATAGGTCAGCACCGCCAGCACTCCTTCGCGCGACAGCCAGGACGAGCGCCACTGCGAGAAGGCGCGCCAGGCGCGTCCTGGGTGGCCGAGATGGTAGGTCGAGGTCAGCAGCCCCGCGGTGATCGCGGCGAAGGCGACGAGGAATCCCGCGATGCCGAGCGAGCGCTCGGCCGGCAGCACGCCCGTGGCCGCCAGCGCGCAGAGCGGCGCCAACAGCCCGTAGCCGGCGCCGGTGAGCGTGGTGAAGAAAATGACCGAAAGCGCCGGATGCATTCGTCGATCAACGCGACAGCACGCGATCGGCCCAGCGCAGCAACCGGCTCGCGCCCTCGGCGCCGTCGGTTGCCGGCGCCAGCGGCTCCAGTGCCTTGGGCGCGCCGGTGTCGCCCGGCTTGATTTGCCGCGGGCGCGGCGGCAGGTACTTGTTGACCGGCTTGTAGCCCATCTCGGGCATGAGATCGAAGCCGCCGCGCTCCCGCACCAACTGCGAAACCGCCGACTTCGGGTCGCCCAAGTCGCCGAAATGGCGTGCGCCGACCGGGCAGGTGCTGACGCAGGCCGGCACGCGGTCCACCTCCTCCAGGTTCTCGTTGTAGATGCGGTCGATGCACAACGTGCACTTCTTCATGGTGGCGGTGACGTAGTCGTACTCGCGCGCCCCGTAAGGGCAGGCCCAGGAGCACAGCTTGCAGCCGATGCACAGGTCCTCGTTGACCAGCACGATGCCGTCCTTGGCCCGCTTGAACGAGGCGCCGGTCGGACAGACCTCGACGCAGGCGGGTTCATCGCAGTGCAGACAGGATCGCGGAAAGTGCACGGTGCGGCTGTTTTCGCCGTCGCCAACCTCGAAGCTGTGCACGCGATTGAACCACACCCCGAGCGGCTCCGGGCCATACGGATCCTCATCGGTCAGCGGCGCCATGTGGCCGCCGCTGTTCCATTGCTTGCAGTTGACGGCGCAGGCGTGGCAGCCGACGCAAATATCGAGGTCGATGACGAGCCCGAGGCGCTTCTCGGTATGGCTGGGCAGGCTGGTCATTACTGCGCCGGCTTGGGATAATCGTCGCCTCGCCGGCCGCGGAACGCCGCCCCGTAGCGCAGCAGCTTCGGCGCCGGGGCAAGGCTCGCCGGCCGCGTCGTCGGCGGCAGTTGTGGCGCGGTCTCACCCGCCTCCACCGGGGCGCACTTTTCGAGGCGCACCCTCAAGTCGTACCACGCGGCTTGGCCGGTCACCGGGTCGGCGTTGGGGTAACGGTAACCGTTCCGCTCGGGCAGCAACTCCGATACGAGATGATTGAGAATGAACCCGCGCTTGGCCTCCGGCGCGTCGGGCGAGAGATTCCAGGCGCCGGCCCGCTTGCCGATGGCATTCCACGTCCACACGGTGTCCTTGTTGACGCCCTCCATCAGCTTCACTTGCGCCTTGATGCGGGCGTGATGGCTGGTCACCCACACCCAATCTTCGTCCGCCAGGCCCAGCCACTGGCCGGTGCGCGTGTTGATGAACAGCCGGTTGCTGGAGTGGATCTGGCGCAGCCAGGCGTTCTGCGAGCCCCATGAATGGTACATCGCCATCGGCCGCTGGCTGAGCGCATAGAGCGGATAGTTGCCGCCCTCGATCGCGCTCTCCTCGAACGGCCGGTACCAGATCGGCAGCGGATCGAAATAGGTCTCGATGCGGGTGCGGTCCTGCGGCGGCGGCTGCATCGGCCCGTGACCCTGGGCGGCCAGGCGGAAGCGCTGCAACGGCTCGCTGTAGACGTGCAGCACGATCTGCTCGGGGCGGTCGAGAAAGCCCATGGCGGTCGCCCAGTCCAGATAGGCGCGGTTCGCGTGCTTCAGAAACTTGTGGTCGTCGGGCAGTTCGTGGCGCCAGAAGCAGCCGTTCTTTATATACTTGTCGAGCTGGCGCGGGTTCGGCGTTCCCTTGCCGGTCTTCTCGCCCATGATGCCGCGCCAGCCGGCGAGCGAGCCGACGCCGGGCCTGTACTCGTGGCGCACGATGAAGTCGGCGTAGCCGCCGGGAAACTTGGCATCACCCCACTCGTTCACCATGCCTTGCAGCCCGAGCCGGGCGCCCAGCTCGAGTAGCGCGTCCTGGAACGGCCGCACGTCGCGGTCGGGTGCCACCACGGGCTGGCGAATGGCGTCGGCCGGCCCGTCGGCATCGCCGATCGGCCGGTCGAGCAACGAGATGCACTCGTACCGTTCGAGATAGGTGGTGTCCGGCAGCACCACGTCGGCGTATGGCACGATCTCGGAGTAATAGGCGTCGACGCAGACGACGTGCGGGATCTTGTAATTGCCGGCGGCGCTGTCCCAATCGGTCAGCTTCTCGATCGTCCCGCCCGTGTTCATGGTCGAGTTCCAGGCCATGTTCGACATGTAGAGGAACAGGGTGTCGATCGGGTAGGGATCGCCCTTCCAGGCGTTGGCGATGACCATGTGCATGAGGCCGTGCGCGGCGAGCGGCGCCTCCCAGGAGTACGCCTTGTCGATGCGCCGGGCGCGCCCGTCCGCCTCCACCAGCAATTGCTCCGGGCCGTTCGGGTAGCCCAGCGGCGCCCCCGGCAGGGGATGGCCCGGGATGATCTCGTGCGCGCGTCCAACGGGGCGCTGGCGCGGCGGAATGGGACGCGGGTAGGGCGGCTTGAAGCGGAAGCCGCCGGGACAGTCGATGCTGCCGAGCAGCATTTGCAGCAGGTGGATCGCCCGACAGGTGTGGAATCCGTTGGAATGGGCCGCGATGCCCCGCATCGCGTGCATGCTCACCGGGCGGCCGACGACCTTGTCGTGGCGCCGGCCGGCCCAGTCGGTCCACGGTATGTCGAGCGTGATTTCCTGCTCGAAGGCGGCGTGCGCCAGTTCCGCGGCGATGCGCCGAATGGTATCCGCGCCGACCCCGGTTTCCGTCGCCGCGGCATCGGGGCCGTAGCGCGGGTCGAGATAGCGCGCCGCCATGAGCTGGAACACCGGCACGCAGCGGCTGCCGTCGGGCAGCCGGAAGCTTCCGACCAACACCGGTTTGACGTCGGGCGACAGCGCGTTGGCCGGCGCATTGCTCGGCCCGTCCCAGCACAGCGGCCGGCCGCGATCGTCGCGAGCGATCAGGCCATCGTTAGCGCCGCCAGGGTCCTGCACCACCAGCCATGGCGCGTTGGTGTAGCGGACCAGAAACGGCAGGTCGACCTTGTCGGCCCGCAGCAGCTCGTGAATGAGGGCGAAGACGAACAGGCCGTCGGTGCCGGGCTTGATCCCGAGCCATTCGTCGGCGATGGCGGAATAGCCGGTCCTGATCGGGTTGACCGACACGAACTTGGCTCTCCGGTCGGCCGGACGCCCCTTGAGCTTGCCGAGCCCGATCTTGAGCGGGTTGCTGTTGTGGTCCTCGGCCACGCCGAACATCATGAAATAGCGCGTACGCTCCCAGTCCGGCTCGCCGAACTCCCAGAACGAGCCGCCGATGGTGTAGAAGCCGGCCGCCGCCATGTTGACCGAACAGAGGCCGCCATGGCTGGCGTAGTTGGGCGTGCCGAACTGCTGCGCCCACCAACTGGTCAGTGCCTGGCTCTGGTCGCGGCCGGTGAAGAAGGCGAGCCGGCGCGGATCGGTGCGCCGGATTTCGGCCAGCCAACGGGCGACCACCGTCAGCGCCTCGTCCCACTCGACCTCGCGGAACTCGCCGGCGCCGCGCTCGCCGATCCGGAGCAGCGGCTTGTTGAGACGGGCCGGGGAGTAGTGGTTCATGAGGCCGGCCGCGCCCTTGGCGCACAGCACGCCCTTGTTGACGGGATGGTCGCGGTTGCCCTCGATGTATCGGATGCGGCCGTCCTGCAGATGCACCTTGATGCCGCAGCGGCAGGCGCACATGTAGCAGGTGCTGGTCTTCACCTCGTCATGCACCTTGGGCGAGGTGTCGATTTTGTAATTGCCGGTTTCGAATCGGCGCGTCACGGCGAGTATCCCCGGAACCACGACGCGGCCGTCGCCGGCCGCGTCAAACCGGGCTCATATGACGACGAAAGGTCGGCCCACGTCAAACCTTGTCTCGAAGCGTTTGCCAGCCCCCGGCGTAGCGTTTAGAGTTGCACCCGCGGAGCCGATGAAAGGCCCCGCCGCATGGCCGGCCCGGACGAGCGAAGCCGTCCGGATAAACCTTTGGGGAGGACTATGATGAGAGCGTGGCAAGTCTCGACCGCGGGGGCGGCGATCCTGTTGGCGTTGGGCGCGGCGGCGGCGCGCGCCGATACCACGGCGGTGAAGGCGTGGGACGTCGTGCGGGTGGCGAAGGCCGGCGCGCATTGCGTTGACGACAAGAACTGCTTCAACCGCTATCACCCGGCGATCAAGCCGGTCGTGCGGGCCAGTCCCGGCCAGCACCTGCTGTTCGAGACCCGCGACGCGCTCGATTCCGACTTCGACCTCGACTCCAAACCGGAAGACGTGACCGCGGCCGACCTCAATCTGGTGCATCCATTGACCGGCCCGGTGCACATCGAGGGCGCCGAGCGCGGCGATGTGCTGGCGGTGACGCTGCTCGACGTCGAGCCCGACAACTACGGGTACACGGTAATCATTCCGGGCTTCGGTTTCCTGCGCGACCGGTTCGCCGATCCATATATCGCCAACTGGAAACTCAGCCGCGTCGAGGCCGTGACCGATCAGATTCCAGGCGTGCGGATTCCATTCAACGGCTTCATGGGCACGGTCGGCGTATTGCCCGGCGAGCCCGAGGTGGCGACCATCCTGGCGCGCGAGGCGGCGCTGGCATCCGCCGGCGGCTTCGTGCTGACGCCGCAGCCGATTGGGGCGCTCCCCGCCGATGTCTGCGGCCCCGACGGCAGCCACAAGGACGCCTGCCTGCGCACCATCCCGCCGCGCGAGAACGGCGGTAACATGGACATCAAGCAGATGGTCGTCGGCACGACCATGCTGTTCCCGTGTTTCGTCGACGGCTGCGGGCTGTTCGTCGGCGACGTGCACTACGCCCAGGGCGACGGCGAGGTGTCGGGCACGGCGATCGAGATGGGCGCCAAGGTCCTGCTGGTGACGGAAGTGCGCAAGGGCCTGGGCGCCAAGATCAAGGTGCCGCATTTCGAGGGCGGCGACCAGTTGCGCAAGCTGGCGCCGACGGAGTTTTACGCGACCACCGGCTTCCCGCTGAAGGCGAAGGGCGAGGTGCCGCCCTACCTCACCTATCTCGACGGCGCGAAGATCGGCCCGCTCGAGAACCTTTCCGAGGACCTGACGCTGGCGGCGCGCAACGCGCTCCTTGAGTTGATCGACTGGATGGTCAACGAGAAGGGTCTGACGCCGCAGCAGGCCTATGTGGTGGCGAGCGTTGCGGCCGACCTCAGGATCGGCAATCTGGTGGACGTGCCGAACTACGCCGTGAGCGCCATTCTGCCGACCACCATCTTCGAGGAGTAGCGCCGCGGGTCCCGGAGCCTTGCAGGGTAGCCGGCGAACGGCGCTGCGCCTCGCGCTCGCTGGGGCGGCGTGGCTGCTGGCCGGCGGCCATGCGCCCTACGGCCAGTGGGGCGTCTACCGGCGGCGCTATCTGCTGATCCTGACCACCCGCGCGGACCCGCCTTCCTTCGAGCTCGGCAAGCGCGTCGCCGAGATCCTCGTCGACGGCTTGCCCGGTAGCAATGCGCAGGTGAGCCGGGCGCCGCACAAGGAACGCATCGCCAGCCTCATTGGCACGAAGCAGCTCGACCTGGCGCTCATGCGGCGCGACGACGCCGCGGCGCTTCGAGAGGGCGCTCCGCCTTTCGCCGGGTACGGTCCGGTGCCGCTCCATACGATCATCGGACTGGGCGATTTTCTGCTCGTGTGCCGGGACGACTTCGCGGCCCGTCATGCCTGGCTCATCGCCGAGACGCTGTCCCAGAACCGCGGCGCCTTTGCCGAGGCGCTCTTGCCGGTCGCCGGAAGCGCCGAGCCGCCCGACCCGCGCGTGCCGCTGCACCCCGGCGCGCTCGCCTACTTCGCGGGCGACCCCGCGCCCGCACCCGAGCCGGCGGGGCAATAAAACGCTGATGGCCGTCGCGCTGGACACCAAGGGGCTCAAATGCCCGCTCCCGGTCTTACGCGCTCGCAAGGCGATGCAGGCGCTGGCGCCTGGCGAAGTCCTGCGCATCGAGGCCACCGACCCGGGCGCGGTCAAGGACTTCGCCCATTTCTGCGCGGCGACCGGGCACCGGATGGTCGAGCAGAGCGAGACCCAGGGCGTCTACGTGTTCCTGATCCGGAAATCGGCCTGACGCCCCAGCCGCGAACCAACGCGATCACTGCGCGGAGGGCGGGTTGGCGAGCGCCGCGCCGGCTTCCGCGTAGTACCGGGCGGCTCCCGGGTGGAGCGGGATGGGCAGGCCGGACAGCGCGGTCTCGAAGCGGATCTTGCGGCCGATCGGGTCGCCCCGGTCGAGCAGCTCGCGGGTCGAGGGGTGCCACAGCGCCTTGGTGATGGCGTAGGCGAGTTCCTCGGACAGCTCGGCGGTGACGACCCACATGGTGCCGATGCCGAGCGTGATGGTGTTGGCCGTGCCGGCGTAGGTATGGGCGGGCATCACGTCCACCGTCAGGAACGGGTACTTGGCCCGCAGCTCCGCCGCCTTGTCGCCGGACACCGCCAGCAGGTCGATGGGAACCTCAAGCGCCAGTTCGGCGATCGCCGGCATGGGCGCGCCGGCGACGAGGAAGAAGGCGTCGAGCTTCTTGGCGCGCATCTTGTCGATCGCGGCGGCGAGGCCGAGATACTGCGCCTTGATGCGCTTCTCGCCGAGGCCATAAGCGCGCAGCACGACCCTTGCGGTGACCAGCGTGCCGGAGCCTTCCTCGCCCAGGGAAACACGCTTGCCCTTGAGACCGGCGATCGATTCGATGCCGGCCCCGCGGCGCACCACGATCTGCAGGCTCTCCTGGTACAGGTTGGCGATGGCGCGCAAGTTGGCGACGGCACCCCGCTTGGCGAACACGTTCGTTCCGTTGAAGGCCCAGTGGGCCGCGTCGGACTGGGTGAGGCCGGAATCGAGCTCGCCCGCGGCGACCGCATCGATGTTGGCGAGCGCTCCCCGCGTGGTCTGGGCCACGGCGATCAGGCCCGGCACGCCGCAGCTGCCGCCCGCCTCGCAGTCGCGCGAGCCCGGCGGGTTGCTGATGGCGGCGGCGATCGCCCCGCCGATGGGAAAGTACGAGGAGCCGGGCGGCCCGGTGCCGATGCGGAAGAAGCGGACGTCCTGCGTCTGGGCGCCGAGTGCCACCAGCGCCAACGCGACCGCAGCCAAGCGCGGCGCCAGGTTCGACAACTTTCCGGCCGGTCTCACGGGACCCACACTCAGAGCCGCAGGTTATGGCGCGCCGATGCTGTACCACATTCATGGCAATAATATGGAAATCCGCAGGCCTCAGCGCCCGCGCCACACCGGCGGGCGCTTCTCGGCGAAGGCGCGGGGACCCTCCTTGAAGTCTTCCGAGGCCAGCATCCGCTCATACGCCCCGATGCGAGCGGAGCGCATGGTCCGGTAGGCCTCCGGCAGCGGCAGCGGCTCGGTGGCGGCGGTCACCGCCTTGAGGGCGGCGACGGCGAGCGGCGCCGCCTCGACTATGGCGGCGGCCAGCGCGCGGGCGGCCGCCATGAGCTCGGCCGCCGGGACGACGCGGTTGACTAGGCCCCAGCCTTGCGCCTCGGCCGCCGTCATGCGCCGCCCGGTCAGCATCAGCTCCATCGCCACGGCGCGCGGCAGCCGGCGCGGCAAACGCAGCACGCCGCCGGCGTCCGGAATGAGGCCGAGTCGCAACTCGGGCAGGAAAAATTCGACGCTGTCGGCGGCGACGATGAGGTCACAGGCGAGCGCCAGCTCGAAGCCGCCGCCCACCGCCAAGCCGTTGACCGCGGCGATCACCGGCTTCTCCAGGTCGAACATTTCGGTGAGGCCGGCGAAACCGCCCGGCCCGTGCTCCTGCTCGACGCCGGCGGCGGCCGACTTCAGGTCCCAGCCGGCCGAGAAGAACTTGTCGCCCGCCCCGGTGAGGATGGCGACCCGAAGCCCCGGGTCGTCGCGGAAGCCGCCGAACGCCGCGCCGAGCGCCCGACTGGTCGCCGGGTCGATGGCATTCGCCTTCGGCCGGTCGATGGTGATCTCCAGGATCGGGCCGCGCCGCTCGCTCCGCACCGGCTCGCTCATTGCGCTCGATGGGTCACGATGCGCCCCGGCCGCTCGCCGGTGGCGCGGCCGTCGCGCCAGGCCGGCACGCCGCCCACGAGCACCAGGTCGATGCCGGCGGCCGCCCGCTCCGGTTCGGCGAATGTCGCGCGGTCGGCCACGCTGCCTGCATCGAACACAGTGATGTCCGCGACGGCGCCGGGGACGACCCGGCCGCGCCCGGCAAGACCGAAGCGCTCGGCCGAGAGGCCGGTCATCTTGCGCACCGCGTCCTCGAGGGTGAACAGCTCGAGGTCGCGGGCGTAGTGGCCGAGCACGCGGGGGAAGGTGCCCCACAGCCGCGGATGGCGGATGCGCCCGCCCGGCAGCCCGTCGGAGCCGATCATGGTGTGCGGGTAGGCGAGGATGCGGCGCACGTCGGCCTCGTCCTGGCAGTAATAGACGGCCCCGCCGGGGGCGAGCCGCCGGCACGCCTCGGCCTCGCCGCAGCCCCACAGCTTCGCGATGTCGGCGAGGTCGCGGCCCTCCATCTCCGGGTGCGGCTCGGACCAGGTGACTGTCACCCGCTCGGCATCCGCGGCGAAGGCGGGATCGATCACCGTGGCGGCCACGTTATAGGGATAGACGTCGAGGCCGACCGGCTGGTGTGCGCGCGCCCGGTCGATGCGGGCCAGCGTGCGCGGGCTGTGGCCGTAGTTGCGCGGCCCGTCGCCCTGATGGTGCGACAGCACCACCGGCGCCTCCACCCGCCGCCCGATCTCGAACGCCTCCTCCATGGCCTCGTCCAGCCGCAGGCGGTAGTCGCGCGTATGGGTGGCGTAGACGCCGCCCGCCGGCCCGAGCGGCGCCGCGACGGCGGCGATCTCCTCGGTGGGGGCCGCCCGGGCGGTCGAGTATTCGAGGCCGGTGCTGAAGCCGATGGCGCCTTCCGCGAGACCCTGGGCGAGCGAGTCCCGCATGAGGGCGATCTCGCGGTCGTCGGCCGGGCGCGTGAGCTCGGACATGGCGCCCATGCGCAAGGTCGAGTGCCCGACCAGCAGCGCCGCGTTGATCGCCGCCGGCTGGCGTGCGAAGGCCGCCACGTAGTCGGCGATGGTGGGATAGCGGTACGCCTCGTCGTCGCCGAGCAAACGGAACTCCTGCGGCAGCGCCCGGCCCGGCGCCAGCGGCGCCAGGCTGAACCCGCAATTGCCGCAGACGGCCGTGGTCACGCCCTGCGACAGCTTCGCCGTCATCTCCGGGCTGGCGAACATGGCGCCGTCGTCGTGGGTGTGCACGTCGATGAAGCCGGGGGCGAGGATGCGGTTCGCGGCGTCGATCTCGAGCGCGGCCGCGGTGCCGCCGAGCTGGCCGATCGCCGTGATTCGTTCGCCCGAGATCGCCACGTCGGCGCGGGTGCGGGTGGCGCCGCTGCCGTCGATCACCTCGCCGTTGCGGATCACGATGTCGGCGCGCGCGGGCGCGGGTTCGTTCATGCGGATTCCGGTTCTCGTCGCCCGCGATCCTGTTCCGGCCCCCGACGGCCTGTCAATCAAGCGCCGGTTGGGGCGCGCGGTGGTGTCGCTGGGCGATGCGTCCCGCGAGAGGGGTGGAAAAATGAACGATGAACCCCATGCGCAGCGGGAAACGCCGCTGGGCG